>SMYC01000087.1 GCA_004356105.1 Acidobacteriota bacterium
GGCCGTATCGCGAGCTGGTTCACGGGACGCCGTATTACCGATCCCACGTCCGGTTTGTGGGCCATGAACCGAAAGGCCCTATTGGCACTCACCAGCGGTGTCCTGCCTCACGACTACCCCGACGCCGACGTTCTTATAGGCATGCACTACGCGGGCTTCCGGCTTCTCGAAGTACCGGTCCGCATGCGCGCATCCGCTGGCGGAAACTCGATGCATGGCGGCATCCGCCCGGTCTACTACGTTTTCAAGATGCTCCTCTCGATGCTGCTGACCGTCCTTGGGCGACGGCCCCAGGACGCCTGATGCCCTTTCGTCAGCAGGTGGTCGCTTTCGCCATCAGTGCGGGCCTGCTCCTGCTCATCGTAGAGCTCATTCGACGGCGAAAGCTACGCGAGGAATATTCCGTGCTTTGGTTTCTCACGGGACTCGGCATCCTCGTTCTCGTGGCCTGGTACGATCTTCTGGTCTGGATGACGAGCTTCATCGGAGCCGTGCTCCCGACCTCGACGTTGTTCTTCTTCGCGCTCGTCTTCTTGTTCCTCGTCTGTCTCCAGTACTCCGTCCGGATCTCATCGCTCGACAACAACGTCAAGGAGCTAGCGCAGCAGTTTGCGTTGAGTCACGTGAAAGCGCCTGCCGAGCGTGAAACCCTTTCCGGAACGTCCCGAGAGGACGACTGACTCTCCTTCGCCAAGGCTTCGGTGGGCAGGCCACAAGATGGACAGAGTCCCCGACGCTTGCCATCGAATGTCAGGGATCGATCAGATCGAAGGCAACCCGGTCCCAGAGCAGAATCTGGCCGTGCTCCTCGAACTCGGGCTCGAACGTGAGCACGTTGGTGCCGGCGTGCAATTGTGCTGGAGCCGGGAGCACGTAGTTATTGAACCCGGGCGAGACGAGGAACCGCCCCGCGTCTTGGCCGTTGACCTTCACTGCCAAGACGACGGGTCGCGGCCGTACCGACAAATGCAGCGTTACCCGAACGGTCTCGTCTCGTGCCAACGGGATGAAGAGGCGGGCTTTGCGCCGGCGCTGAACCCGCACCCAACGGCCCGCACGATGCTGCGGCCGGCTGAATCCGTCATCGATAAGAGCGCCGTCGTCCTCTCCGATCTCGAAGAGTTCTCTCGGGATGCGGTGGAGGTGAAAGAAATACCGGCCCACGACGGTATCGAATTTAGCCGGCGATGCGTCGTGGGCGCGGGCAAACCGCAAGTTCGCAGGCCAGGCGAACGGATAGCCAATCGTATCGAAAAGGATTTCCGCACTATTGCCCACCACGTCGGAAAAAGAAACGACATCGTCGATGGGAATGCGGTGTCGGTGGTATTGCTCCATGAAGAGCAACGTCCAGACCGGAAAAAAAGCGAGAAGCCCGTAGGCGGCTATCGCGGGCCGGCGGGACACGAAGCGGCTGAGAATACCGTAGGAAGAGGCGATCCCGAAAGCTAGTATCGGAAGCGCGCCATCGAATCGCCGATTCGAGAAGGAGTTCCCCGCCCACCAATCCGACACGCTCATGTTGAGGTACGTGATGAGGACGAGGCAGAAGGTCATCATCCAAATTGCGGTCAAGCGCTTTTTGAGAAGAGGTACCAAGCCCAGGAATCCGAGCCAGAGAATCGGCGTCCACGTGAGCAAGCCGTGCCGGGAGGAGAAAAGGAGCTCCAAAGGAAAAGGTCTCGAATAAACCACGTAAGCGGTGCCGTGCGGTGGATGGAGGTAGAACAAATGCCCGTAGATGATCTTCCAGGCGATGAGCTGAGGAGAGAGGCCAAGGAAAAATCCTCCCAAGAAAACGACTCCCGCGACCAGGACCTTGCCTTCGCGCCGCCAGAGACAGTAGAGCCAGTCGAGAAACGGCAGGAACAGAATCAGCCCGTTTTGCCAGCGAACGCTTGCCATGAGCCCACCGATGAGACCCAGGACCAACGCGTCTTTGAAGCCACGCCGGAGCCGGCTGCGATCCCAGAACCAAATGAAAAGCGCGACGGTGAACGTCCCGAGCGCGTGGGCCATCCACGGCTGATAAACCATATACCAATGAAGTTGGGTTGCGAGCCAGGTGAGGAGCGTTCCGGCGAACGCGACAGACGTCGAGAAGTAGCGCCTCAACAAAGACTGGATGAGCAGAACCGCCAGAAAACCGTATAACAACGATCCGACGGCGACGGCGTTCCAGTGGAACGGACCACTCCCCTCGAGTTGTGCATCAACACCGCTCCAGAGCGCCAAACGGCCGCACAGCTCGCCGAGAAGAAAGAAGGGAGTCCAGAAAATAGCGGGGCCGACGGAAAAAATGTTTCGCCGATGCCCCGTCTCGGTCAGCTGGTCGAGGCTCGGTCGGTTCAGGATACCGAGCTTCTGGTAGTCGTTCTCGAAATGGAGGTCGTAGTCTTTCCAGAAGGACTGCACATAGGAGAAGTAATAGAACCCGTCGGCGACCATGTGTCGCTCGGTCCCATGAAACTGGTAGATGGTGGGGACGAGCAGAATGAAGAGAAAGAGGGTGTGCGTGTCCCGGACCCCGCGCCGCCAATATATAAGAAGCCCCAATCCGGTGATGAGCAGCAGACGAACGCCAATGCCTTCGCCGAAGAGCGCGCCCAGCAGAGACCATTCGTCGTTGATGAGAACAGTGAACAAGTCCAGAGAGGCAACCGCGAGGGCAGTGACGATAAGAGCTGCCCCAATGCGCCGTCGCCAGGTTGCGGGAGCTTCTTCGATGACGGACACCATGAACTGCTACGGGGTTGTTGGACGAGGCGTAAAGCATAGCCAATCAATCGCTCCCACGGTGTTCCGGACGTGGACGTCAGGGATCAGCATGCGCGGTCGGGCGGGTAGAAAGGGCAGAACCTTGAAGGCGGCGTAGCAGGTCGCATCCGCAGACGAAACGGCCGCGGTAGCGCTCGATGAGTCGTTTCAAGCTCCGGAAATAACTCTCGCCCAGATTCCGCAGGAAGACCCTGGTGCGGAGATCGATCCCGTCGAGCTTGGGCCTGGGGCCGATTTCGTAAGGATGGAAGTAGTAGACCGTATCGCCGGTCTCGAGGGCACGGTCCAGAGCCGTAACCGTGTATCGGTATCCGGCGATCCGGGTCATGATGCCGGAGCCGGCCGGCAGCTTTCCCCAGGGGAAAACCGGCAGGGGAAACTCCCATAAGCCCGAGCTCCCCCGCTCGGCGAAGCTATCTTCCGCCAGGGGGTAGGGATTCACAGAAGCCTTCGTGAATTCGCCGAACTTGCCCATGAAGGGCCGAGTGGGCGTGACCGAGGAGTCGTAGCGCAGGCCCAGCTCGAGCAAGCAACGTATCATGTCCGGGTGGACGGCGGAGTTCGGAGCGCGATAGCCCAACATGGCCTGCCCACTCAGGTCTTCTAGCAAGCCGTTCGTTTTTTTCAAATGCTCGGTGAACTCGTAGAGAGCCACCTGGTGGTAGTCTTTGTGAACCAGGTTGTGTGAGGCGATCTCATGGCCTTCGGCGGCGACTCTCTTCACCAAGTCGGGGTAAAAGGAGGCGATCTCCCCGGTGAAGAAGAAAGTAGCCCGGATCTCGTTCTCGGCGAAAAGCTCCAATATCCTCTCCACTAAGGGGAGTATCTCTCCCGAGGGCTTGTTGCTGCCGTAGTATTCCCGAAAAAACGTTTGCGTGTCAGGCCAAAGGGCGAAGTCGGAGCCCGTTGCCCAGCGACACTGGTACCATTCGTCCACGTCGACGGACATCAAGATCTCGTTGGCCATGAGTGAGCCTCAGCTGGAAGTGGCTTGCGTAGTTTTCACGGCCCGATACCTTATCACCCCGAGACCGAAGCTGCGAGGCATCCCATCGAGACGGCCCGAGCAAGACATGTATAATCCCATCGCTCATGAACATCCTCGGGATCATTGCCGTTGACGTTGGCGGACACCCTTCGGCCTGTCTGCTCAAGGATGGCGAGCTCGTCGCTTTCGTGGAGGAGGAGCGTTTCGTTCGGGTCAAGCAGGCGGTCGGCTATTTTCCGAGCCATTCCATTAGCTTCTGTCTGAACCGTGCGAAGCTCGGGCTCGACGATATCGACTGTATTGCCTTTGGCTGGGATGCCAATGCCTATCGGTGGCGCTTTCCCCTTTTCCTGGCCAAGTCTTTCTTGAAGCATAAAGCGCGGCGACACATCCGCGCTCCTCATGCTACTCCGGGAAGGCCGCAGCTCGGCTCGGCCGTCCTCAGCGGAATCAGGAGCCTGGTGAGCTTTCAGCCCAAGGCCCTCATGGAAAAGATCGTACTCGGTCTTGGCGACGCCGGCTTCAAGCATGGACGGATCCCACCCGTCTCGTTCATCAAGCATCATCTCGCTCACGCCGCCAGCGCTCATTACTGCTCCGGGTTCGATGAAAGCGCGATTTTGGTTTTTGACGGCCACGGCGAGGAGAATACGACAACCATCTTCCGCGGCGAGGGGAAGCGGATTAGCCTCCTCAAGGAAATCAACATTCCCCATTCGCTTGGCTGGTTCTACTCGGCCTTCACCGAGTTCCTGGGATGGAACCCCAACGAGGGCGAGGTGAAGCTCATGGGGTTGGCTCCGTTCGGGAAGCCGAATCCGGAGATAGAGGAGCTTGTCCAGCGAATCCTCGTGATCACCGAGGACGGCATCCGGGTGAACGCCGACTATCTCTTCTACGGAAAGCGGAGCTATGGAAAGTTCTTTAGCGACGTGCTCGTCGACCAGCTAGGCCTGCCGCGCGGGACGGACGAGCCGCTCAACGACCGCCACCGCGAAATAGCTTACGCCGTTCAGAATCGTCTCGAGGAGGCGGGCGTTCATCTCGCCTCGCTGGCCACCCGCCTGGCCGGCACCGATCGTCTCTGCCTGGCGGGCGGCGTCGCTCTCAATTGCAAAATGAACGGTGAGATTCACCGGCGAGGGATAGCCCGGGAGATTTTCATCCAGCCCATTGCCCATGACGGGGGCGTCTCTTTGGGGGCGGCCATGGTGGCGGCCATGGAGCGAGGGGACGACTGCCGTTTCACCATGGACCACCTGTACTGGGGGCCGGATTACAGCAACGAGGAGATCGAGGCGGTTCTGAAGGCGAATCGAGTTCCTCACCGCCTCTCTGAGCGCGTGGCCGAGGAAGGAGCGCGGATGATTGCGGAGGGCAAGATTGTGGGCTGGTTCCAAGGAAGGATGGAGTGCGGGCCGCGGGCTCTTGGGGCTCGCTCGATTCTGGCCGATCCCCGGGTTCCGGAGATGAAAGATCTGGTGAACGATCGGGTGAAGTTTCGCGAGAGCTGGCGTCCTTTCGCGCTGTCCATTCTGGAGGAGTCGTTTCCCGAATACGTGAAAAAGCCCGCTCCCTCGCCCTTCATGAACATGGCTTTCGAGGTCGTGGAAAACAAACGGGAGTGCATTCCGAGCGCCATGCACTGGATCGATCACACCACCAGACCCCAGACGGTGAGCCGAAAAACCAACCCTCGCTACTGGGAGCTCATCGATTGCTTTCGCCGCATCACGGGGGTGCCGGGAGTGCTCAACACGTCTTTCAACGTGAAGGGCGAGCCCATCGTTTGCACCCCGCGGGACGCGCTGCGCTCCTTCTACGGCACGGGTCTGGATGTGTTGATCATGGGAGATTTCGTCCTGGAAAAGACCCTGTGATGCATGAAAACGAGGCGCTCGACGGCGAGGACGTATCCATTTCGCCCTGCTTCGAGCCCCTTTCCGTCGGCCGCGTTCGAGGCTTCCCGGTGTTCTTCTCGTCTGGCGGCTCGCTTGACTTAGGCGCCGAGGCGCGCGCGGAAATAACATGAGTCCCGGCATGGGTAGGTAGGTCATGTTTGAAAATCGCAAAGTAGGGATCGTGGTTCCTGCTTACAACGAGGAAAAGCTGATTAGCCAGGTCATCGAGACGATGCCGGACGCGGTCGATCGGATTTACGTGGTCGACGATGCCAGCCGAGATGCCACCAAGGAGAAAGTCCGCCCATACGAAACTTCGATGAACGGCCGTGTCTTTCTTCTGGAGCACTCAAAGAATCGGGGAGTGGGCGCCGCAATCGTAACCGGATACCGCCGGGCCCTCGAGGACGGAATGGATATGGTCGGCGTCATGGCGGGTGATGCTCAGATGGATCCCGCGGATCTCTCTAAGCTCCTCCGCCCGGTGGCCCGTGGCGAGGCGGATTATAGCAAGGGTAATCGCCTCTTCAGCGGGGAAGCTTGGAGGATCATCCCCAAGGTGCGATATTTTGGAAACGCCGTTCTTTCCTTGTTGACGAAGATCGCATCCGGCTACTGGCACGTGACCGACTCCCAGTCGGGCTACACCGTGATCTCCCGTGAGGCCCTGGCCGATCTTCCCCTGGAAAAGCTCTACACCGGTTACGGGTTTCCCAACCATTTTCTCGTGCTCCTCAACATTTATAACCGACGCGTCACGGATGTGGCGGTCCGCCCCGTTTACGGGATTGGGGAGCAGTCCGGAATGCGCGTTCCCAAGGTGATACCGAGAATCTCCTGGCTCCTCGTCAAATCCTTCGCCTGGCGGCTCAAGGAGAAGTACATCATTCGCGACTTTCACCCTTTGATTTTCTTCCTTACCTTCGGGTTTTTCCTTATGGCCTTTGGCGTCGCTCTCGGCCTGTACTGCTTCTACCTGCGGTTCACAATGGGGTCCATCGCGGCCCCGGCCGTCATCTTCTCCGGGTTCTTGATTGTCACCGCCATGCAGTCTCTGTTGTTCGCCATGTGGATGGATATGGAGTACAACAAGAACTTGCGATAGTTCTTCCGGTCTGTCTGGTTCAAGAACCAACCGATGGGCAAGACTTGGATCCTTTACCGTTGGGTCTCCGCCCAAACGGCGATGGTGTCAGCGTTGTACCGATAGTCCCGTGCTTGGAGCCCCAGGAAGAGCAGAAACACCCCGATCACGATCGCGGTCCCCACGCGTCCGCGGCGCGAGATCGCAGCAAGGGTCATCGCGCCGAGGACGCACATGGCGGGGGCGAACAGCAGGTCTTCTTTGACCTGGAGCAGAAGCTGGGGGAAGAAAAGCGGGTCCTTCAGTACGAGGAGAACCAAGTAGCTCGCCGTCCAGGCGAGCAGCATGCGACGGGCGAGAGCCCCCGACGTCCAGTCTCGCAACCGAAAGTACGCGGGAATCGCGAGGAGGATGAAGAGAGGGTAGCCGAAGCTCAGGATTGTCGCTGTGTCCCGCATCTGGTTGCGCAGGACGAAAAACGTGGCCGGAGGCCGGTAGCCTTCTGCCTCCAGGATGGCACTTCGACTCACGAGCGCTGCGGGGACAAACCGATAGTAGAAAATCGCGAACGAGCCGAGGGTGCCCACAACAGAAGCCGCAACCGCGTGTCGAGTGGTGCGCGACGGGAGGGCGGAGCGCGATTCCAGGAGCTCGAGTCCCGTGAAGCACACCATGAAGGTAACGAAGTGAAAAAGTGTGGCTGTGTAGGCGAGTGTTGCAGTCAGGGACATGAGCGCGAAGATCGCAAAGCCCTGAAGACGGCGCAGCGTTTCGTATCCAAAGAAGAGATAGGTCAAGGCAGCCACGAAGAAAACTTGCCCCACCAGCGCGGGCGTATGGACACGGGAGGCGTGGTGCCACGTCGCGATCTCGAGAGCCATGAGCGTGAAGGCGAGCCAAGGGGCACGCTCGTCCCGCGCCAGACCGCGCGCGAGAGCGTAGGCAAAAAGCGCCAGCAGCGCTCCCGCCACCATGCCCACGAGCTCCAGCCAGAACCGCGGGTGATCGAGCAAATTTCGCAGACCGTGAACGATGAAGTAAGTCCACGGAGGGTAGGGCGCCTTGTAGCCGGCGACGAAATGCGGTTTCCCTTTTCCTTCTTCGCCGAAGGCGGAGGAGAACTCCCAGAATTGATCCTGGGCAAAGCGGCTGTCGTTCAGCGCGCGGATCTGGCCGAGGTGAGGTCCCAGGTCGGGCGGTTGATGGTCAGGGAAAAAGATGATGGTGGCGTGGGCGAGGAGCACAAAACCGAAGGCCGCGCTCAGGGTGCGGGCACGCCGAGGCTCAACGGAGATGCCCCATCGAAGCACCGAGTAGATCAAAAGGATGAGAGGGAACACGACGGGTAAGTGCTCGAGGGCTGCGGTCGTGGGACCGGGAGCTTCCGCGAGTGCCAACAGCTCGACGAGCGTCACCGCTGCGGTCGTGGCGGCCGCCAAGCCGGGTGACGCACCAGCCCAAAGGAGGACCAGCAAAAGCCCGGCCGGCAGAGCCAATGCGAGAAGCTTCACGTGAAATGAAACGCGCAGTTGGCCGGAAGAACCGCCGTGAAGCTCCACCCAGTCGAAAGCAAGGAGAGCTTCGGGCGGCAATTTGTCGCGGCCTTCGAGCGCTTCACCTCGGAGCTCTAGGATCAACCCCTCCGGACGGAAAAACTCTTCCGGCACTTCGAAGCGAAAGACCTCCCACGGATACGTGTCCCTGACAAAAACGATCCGGCCCAGCCGGATCCCGTTTCCGAACACGTGCACGATGCCTGGCTGACCGTAGCGGTGCGCTCGCAGTCGAAGCTCACCGTCGCCCCCGGATACGAGCGCGGGGATGCGAAGCCCGGCCCCGGGAAAGGCCATGCGCGCCGCGAAATACGTCATGCGCCGCTCGCCGCGCCGGACGCGAAAGGGACCGCTGTCCCTGTAGGCGCGGCCCCACGAGGATTGGTTTCCCAAGAGAAAAGCGTCGTCACTCGCTCCAAGCTCGACGCGGTAGACGTCCAGAGAATCCAGGAAAAACAAACTCAAGGGCGCGCATACGGTGTATAACGCGAGGACAATTAAGCGGGGGCGTCGGCCGGCTCTCGAGCCAGCGAAAGACTCTCGAGTCGTTCGCGGCGTTTCGGCGATGAGTTGCTCTCCTCGCCAAAATTATAACAGGGAGCGCCGGCAGTGCTGACGGGATATAACCCCAAAGATGAACCTCCGAAAACCCTCGTTCTGGAACGAGCTCAAAGGACGGGTCTTGCTGCTCGCCGTTCCCATGGTCCTCGAGATGGACCACGCTGGCGGTCGTGGGCGTGCTCTTGTTCCGCCGTGGCCTTTGGAAAGATCGCTCGGTCTAGAGTGTGATGCGATCGCTTCCAGTGTAGACGTTCATCGACGAGCCCCGCATGAAGCCGACGAGCGCCATCCCGCAGGATTGGGCAAGATCGACGCCGAGGCTCGATGCCGCTGAGACACCCGCGACCATCGGGATGCGGGCCATCAGCGCCTTTTGCACGATCTCGAAGCTCGAGCGGCCGCTCACCATCAGCACGCGCTCAGATAGAGGAAGCTCGTCAGCGAGAAAGGCGGTGCCAATGACTTTGTCGACGGCACTGTGGCGGCCGATATCTTCCCGGATGATGAGGAGGTTGCCGTCGCGGTCGAAAAGCCCGGCGGCGTGGATGGCTCCCGTCTCGTCGAAGCCTGCTTGCTGGCTGCGCATCTTGTCGGGAAGCGCGCGCAGGAGCTCGGCGGAAACCTGAAGCGCGTCCTTCCGTACCGACGGAACGTGAAGGCGCACCGACTCGATGGTGAGCTTCCCGCAGAGCCCGCAGCTCGAAGCCGAGACGAAGTTGCGCTGCCAGCCGCGTTTCTCGAGATCGATGCCTTTGGCGGAGGTGACTTCCACGACGTTCGCGAGCTCGGGATTCTTGGGGTCCTGTTTGAGCTCCACTCCGCCGAGCTCGTCGCGGGATTTCAGAATGGCTTCGGTATAGAGAAAACCGACCGCGAGCTCTTCGTCGTTGCCGGGGCTGCGCATGACCACGGCGACACTCTTCCCGTCGAGGCGGATCTCGAGCGGCTCTTCCACCGCGATCTGGTCCTCGAGGGACTCGCGGGAGCCATGGGCGACGTCGATGCGATCAATCGTGTGAGGCGTCGATCGATAGCGTCGGTTCGGGATATTCATGGGACCCTCCTCGTTGTGCCGATTATAGCAGCGGACTCGCGTTCGTCCGGAGCGTGGTGCTATCCTCGCGCGGTTTCATGCTCATGAACCGGTTTCGGGAAGGTACGCTCTACCTCTTTGTCCTCGCGGCCTTCGGTGCGAGCGAGCTTTTGGGCCGCGCGCTGGGCATCCGCTTCGCCGGGGAGACGCTCGGCACGCTCTATCAATATCTCGACCCTTCCATCCTTCAGACCGACCTCTCGAGGGGGCTCTTCTACCTTCACGCGCAGCCACCTCTTTTCAACTTGTTTCTCGGAATCATCGTGAAGGCCTTCCCGGAATCCCATCTCGCGGTGTTCTCCTTTCTCTTCGGCGCGATGGCGCTCGCCATCCTCCTCGGGATGGCGTGGCTCATGCGCCGGCTCGGGATCGCCGATGTGATTACAGGCGCCGTTTGTCTCGCCTTCGCACTCGCGCCGAACTTTCCTGTTTATCGCAACTGGCTGTTCTATACCTTGCCGATGGCGTTTCTGCTGCTCGGCTCCACTATCGCGCTTGGGTTCTTTCTCGAGCGCCGGAGCCGGGCCATGCTCGCCCTCTTCCTCACGCTCGTGACGCTCATCATGTTGACGCGCTCCGTGTTCCATCCTCTCTGGCTCGTCGCCATAGCACTCGCGTTGACGCCGTTCGTCGAGGAGCGACGACGCTTCCTTCTCGCGGCCGCGATCCCGCTCGTTCTCGTGAGCTTGTGGTCTCTCAAGAACTACGCTGTCGTCGGCAGTTACGCTTCGAGCAGCTGGCTCGGCCTGAGCTTGACGAAGCGGTGGCCGCTCTCCCAAAAGGAAGTCGCCGAGCTCAAGCAGCGAGGCGTGATCCCGGCCTATTGGCAGCGGCGTCCGTTCCAAGAGCCCGACTACTACCAGGCCTTCGGTTTCTTCCAAGAAGCAAGGCACGTGCACCCGGCGCTCGACGCGCTCTACAAGTCGAACGGTGAGCCCAACTTCAACCACCGCGACTACGTCACCATCTCCCACGAGCTGTTTAGAGCCCATATCGATCTCCTCTCGAGCTATCCCGAGCGCTACTCACGCCGGGTGGTCACGGCGCTCCTCCTCTATCTCCAGCCGGGACCGAACTCGGTGCACTTTCTCGTCGATTACGACTTCGAGCGCGTGCATCGCTACCGTGCGGCATGGACCCGCTATTTGTTCTGGGGCGGTCCCATCGAGCGGCCGATCCGGATGCTCGCGCCGCCTGCAAACCTCTGGCTCGTGCTCTTCCCCCTCGTCCTCGGCCTCGGCGCGCTCGGCGCGACGCGAGAAGGCCCGAGAGGGGTGTTCGTCTACATGGTGCTCACGGTCTCGTGGGTCACTGCAATCACTAGCCTCGTCGAGATCGGCGAGAACGATCGCATGCGCTGGGAGATTGAGCCGCTGCTCGCCATCTTGTTCGGCTATGCGCTCAACCGGGTGCTACTTTTTCTGCGGCGGTTGAAAGGGGCGTAGCTCGATGCGGCTCGTGAGAGCGCGATGGTCCTGCGCGAGGATAACCATCACGGCGTCGGCGACGTCTTTCGAGCTGAGTCTCCAGTCGTCGCCGTCTCCCGGAGCTCTCCCGGCGAAGTCGGTTGCGACGCTTCCGGGCATCACGTAGGCGACTTTGATATTTTCGTAGCGAAGGTCGAGCATCATCGCTTCGCTCAGCCCCTCGAGACCGAACTTGGACGCGTTATACGCGGTTCCGCCCCGGAAGGCGTTCTTGCCGGCGAGGCTGCTGATATTGATAATAGCCCCGCCGCCACGCTCTTTTAGCAAAGGAATCGCCGCGTGCGCGCAGTTGAATACCCCGGTCAAGTTGGTCTCGATGACTTGGTTCCAGCTCTCAGGAGTGAGCTCGGAGATATGTCCGAACAGGCCTACGCCCGCATTATTAACGAGGATGTCGAGCCCCGGAGCTTCGTCGGCGATGAACTTCATCAGGCTTGCGACTTCCTCGTAGCTCCGGACGTCGCAGGCCGAGCCGAGGGCCCGAAAACCTTCGGTTCGCAACTGGCTCACCGTCTCGGCGACGTCTTTTTCGCGCCGAGCGGAGATGACGACGGTGGCGCCCGCTTTCGCGAGCTCTTCGGCGATCGCCCGCCCGATCCCGCGGGTCGAGCCGGTGACGAGGGCGACTTTCTCGGATAGATGCTCTTCGGTCATGTTAGCCTTACTATAATCCTTCACGCATTCCTAGGAGATCCGAAGTCGTGACAGAAAATACAGAGACCTCGGCCGAGGCCACCGAAGCCTACGTGTCCGACCAACTGGCTGTGAAAACCTGGTCCGTGATCGCGCGAGACCTCCATGAAGGTGGCTCCATCGTCATGCTTCACAAGGCCTGGGATTCGAGACACCAGGAGCTCATCATCTTTCCGAGTTACGCGGGCCAGGATCCGGACGCGATCAAACCGGATACTTGGATGATCTGGCGTCACGAGTTGAAACCTCCCAAGGAAGGCCATACGAGGATCCAGGACTACGCAGAGATCGTCGAGACAATCCCGATCCAATCGGCGGGCGCTCTCGCCGCGATGGACCGCGAGCACGCCTTGACCGGTGTCGAGGCGGCGCGACGATTCCATCTCGGGGAGTCCGGGTTGGTCGGCCTCGTGCTACGCGTGTATCAGCTTCCGAGGACGTACAAGTTCAAAAACGTGGCAGAGAACGAAGGCGACGCGCTCTTCGTGCCGCTCCCGTTCGACGTCGATTTCGAAGGTGCTTTGCCGGCGGTGGACGATGACGACTTCGAGCGTCGCCGCGCCGCCCTCAAAGCGTCTCTTTCCTGATGAGCCAGCTCTCGAGCCACTCGAGGAACCCTGCGCGCGTGCGCGACCTCTCGTGATACGCATCGAAGAATGCGTGGTCCCAGCCGTAATAGTCCTGGCATGGCGACGGGTGACACCCGTTCGGTACGTGGGCCACCATGAACTCCTGAGCGGTGGTAGCTTTTTTCGCGGGCTTTCATGCTGCGGCGGAGAACGGTTACAATAACAGGTTCGGCTCAGTCGAAAAGAGGAGTAAGAAAATTATGGGCGACACGCTCAGCGTCACCGACAACCGGACAGGCAAGACCTACGAGATCGCGATCGAGGACGGAGCCATCCGCGCCATGGACCTGCGGCAGATCCGCGTCGACGACGACGATTACGGTCTCAAGACCTATGATCCCGCCTTCAAGAACACGGCCTCATGTAAGAGCCGCATCACCTTTATCGACGGTGAAAAGGGGATTCTGCGCTACCGCGGCTACCCCATCGAGCAGCTAGCCGAGAAATCGAGCTACATCGAAGTGGCTTATCTCATCTTGAATGGCGAGCTGCCGACGCAGTCGCAGCTCGACATTTTCGCGCACGAGATCACGCATCACTCGATCATCCACGAATACATCAAGCGGGTCATCGAAGGCTTTCGCTACGACGCGCATCCGATGGGGATGTTCGTGAGCATGGTAGGCGCGCTCTCCACGTTCTACCCGGACGCGAAAAAGGTTCACGATCCTCAGTCGCGGCAGCTCCAGACCTATCGCCTCATCGCGAAAGTCCCCACGCTCGCCGCGTTCGCCTATCGGCACACGATCGGGATGCGTTTCAACTATCCGGACAACGATCTCTCTTACGCGGGCAACTTCCTCAAGATGATGTTCTGTATGTCGAATAGCTACACGCCGGATCCGGTGCTCGAAAAAGCGCTCGACCAGCTCTTCATCTTGCATGCGGATCACGAGCAGAACTGCTCCGCCAACGCGATGCGGGCTGTGGGAAGCTCGGAAGCGGATCCTTATTGTTCGACCGCGGCCGCGGCTGCGGCGCTCTACGGCCCGCTCCACGGCGGCGCCAACGAAGCCGTTTTGCGCATGCTCAACGAGATTGGCTCGAAGGACAACGTCCCGAGCTTCGTCAAGCGTGTGAAGGACGGGGAAGTGCGCTTGATGGGATTTGGCCACCGCGTGTACAAGAGCTACGACCCACGCGCCAAGATCATCAAAAAGACCGCGCACGAAGTCTTTAGTGTGACGGGAAAGAACCCCTTGATCGACATCGCTCTCGAGCTCGAGCGCATCGCGCTACAAGAAGACTACTTCGTGAAGCGCAAGCTCTACCCCAACGTCGACTTCTATTCGGGCATCATCTACGAAGCCATGGGCTTTCCGGTGAGCATGTTCCCCGTGCTCTTCGCGATCCCGCGCACTTCGGGCTGGATCGCGCAATGGGTGGAGATGATCACCGACTCCGACCAGAAGATCGCGCGCCCGCAGCAGCTCTACCTCGGCGAGGACGAGCGCGACTTCGTCCCGATGCGTAACCGCGGTAGATCAATATCAAAAAAGCTTGACGCAAAGGCGCAGAGTCGCAAAGGTGCAAGGAAAAAATAGAGAAGATGAGAGGAAACGCTTCTCCGCCGACCGCCTAGCCCGAGGCAAGACTAGATCAATATTAAAAAAGCGTAACGCAAAGGCGCAAAGCCGCAAAGGCGCAAAGAAAAAGCAAAGAAAGATGGGAGGAAACGCTCCGCTTCCATCGCTCTCCGTCACATTCTGACGGTGCCCCTTCCCGCTGCGCGTCGTGCGACGCCCAAAATATTCGTTTCTTGTAGTCTGCGACACCAACTACAGCGAGAAGAGCATTTCCTCTCATCTTTTTTCTTTTTTTTCTTTGCGCCTTTGCGACTTTGCGTTACGCTTTTTGCCTCCTCCGCAAAATCTGTGGGTAGCATTGGGGAGTAAACTCGGCTAACTAATTGATAATAAA
>SMYC01000088.1 GCA_004356105.1 Acidobacteriota bacterium
CGCGTTCCGCGACAGTGAGGCGAATCGTGGTGTTGCCCGCGCCCAAGCCGCAATTACCGAAAACCCCGCGCCCCTGATAGCACGTCGCTGACGTGAAAGAGTTTCGTCGCCTGCTGGCGCAGGCCTGGCTCTACCGCCTTCGTTTCGCCGTCGCCTGCCTGGCGATGGTGGGCTTCGGCGCAACCTTCAGTGCTCGCCACGCACAGCCGGCCAATTCGCCCAGCAGTTTTCGATCGTAGCGGAAGAAGATTCTCAAGCGCTTGGGGAAAGCGTGTGGTTTTTCATGGCTTCAGTCATTACGCCTTTGCCTTGTTTCGCAAATCGTCGATGGTCGCGGTGGGGTTGCTCACGTTCGGATCGGTGCGTAGCTCGATGAGCGCGGGGCCCTTCGCTTTGGCGAGGTCGGTAAAGGCTGTCTCGAACTCATCGTTGCTGGTGGCGACCGCGGAAGGGATTCCGTAGGCCTTTGCCAGTTGCGCGAAATCCGGGTTGGTCAAATCGATTGCCATCGGCCGCCCGGGGAATTTTCGCTCCTGATGCATGCGGACCGACCCATACATGTTGTTGTTGACCACGATGAACTTAGTGTTCGTGTCGTACTTGACCGCGGTCGCCAGCTCCTGGCCGTTCATGAGGAAGCAGCCGTCTCCTGCAAAGGCGACCACTAATCGCTCCGGGTGAAGTAGGCTCGCGGTGATCGCGGCGGGTACCGAATAGCCCATCACCGCGCATTGGGTCGCGAGCTGAGTGCCGAACTGCTGGTACTCGTAGTAGCGCAAGACCCAGTGCGTGTAGTTTCCGGCCCCGACGCAGATCAACGTGTCGTCTGGCAGTGTCTCGTTCAGCCATGACACCGCCCGCGCCATGTCCGCATGGGTCTCGGTCAAGACTTTGGGTTTGATGAACGCTTCATAGGAGGCTCTGCCCTTTGTGAGCCACGTTTTCCACTTTGGCGGACCTTCGGGCGCTTCGAGCTCTCGAGCAGCACGTGCGAAGGACGGCATATCGCAGGCGATGGCGAGGTCCGGTTGGTAGGTGCGTCCGAGCTCCTCCGGGCCCGAGCAGACGTGAACGAGCTTTTGAGCGGGCCGCGGGATAGCCATTTTGGTGTAAGCGCGGGTCATGAGCTCCGACAGCGGAGCGCCCACCACCAGAAGCAAGTCCGCGTCGCTCATGCTCTCGAGTGCTGGGTCCACCCCCGGTCCTTTGGAGCCCACGTAGAGCGGATGGCGATTCGGAAACAAGTCCTGCCGCCGGAAGGCTGTGGCGACCGGCAGCTGAAAGCTCTCCGCGAAGTGACGAAAATCGTCGCAAGCTTCCTGAGACCAGCGACTTCCACCGAGAATCATCAATGGCTGGCTAGCCCCGGCAATGAGGCCTCGAAGCTGCTCGAGCGCCGCCGGAGAGGGGTAGGTGTGGACATCCTGGTAGGGGTCGCCGATCTGAACATCGCTCCTGACCCGATCCGTAAGCATGTCGTCAGGTAGACCGATTACGACGGGGCCGGGTCTTCCCGAGCAAGCCGTGTAGTAAGCTCGGCTCACGAGCTCCGGAATCCGTTCGGGATCGTTGACTTCCACGACCATCTTGGCCATGGAGCTGAATGTCGCGCGCAAGTCGATTTCTTGAAACGCGGTCCGGCCGTCATTTCCGCGAGAGGTTTGTCCCACGAAGAGGATCATCGGCGTGGCGTCGAGGTGAGCGGTGACCACGCCAATGGACGCGTTGGTCGCACCAGGCGCGCGCGTCACGAAAACGATGCCGGGACGCCCGGTGAGCTTGCCGTAAGCTTCGGCCATGAACGCGGCTCCGCCCTCTTGCCGGCACACAACGAGTCGGAAGTCGTCCTGCCGGTCGTAGAGAGCGTCGAGCACACCGAGAAAGCTTTCGCCAGGCACGGTGAATCCCAGCTTGCAACCCTGGTTCAAGAGGCATTCGACGAGAAGCTCGCCCGCGGTTTTTTCCACTAGTCCTCCTAGGCGCGTCCCGTAGGCAAGGGACACCAGTCTTGCAAGTCGGCCATCGCGCCCACCATGCGCTCGGTCAGCGAGGCCTTTGCGTCAAAATAGTTGGGATCGCTCCAAACGTTCGTGATCTCGTGTGGGTCCTCTTTCAAGTCGAACAATTCGGAATAACCGAGCGGGCGAAATAACGACATCCGGAACCCTTCGGTGACGAGTGTGCGGACCCGCTGCGGCTCCTCGAAACCGAGATAGATGACCTCGCGGTCGTCTTCGACGACGATCTCCGTGCGGTGGACTTCTCTCTCTTCCTGGATGAGTGGGAGGAGGCTCTGACCCTGAAGTCCATGATAGGGAAGAAGTCCGGCGCGCGACAAAACGGTGGCGGAGAGATCCAGCGTTGAGGCGAGCGCCGAAGTGCTCGATAGACCTGGCATCTGGGGGTCGGTCCAGATGAACGGAATGCGGATCATGCTCTGTGAGTGAATCGGGCCTTTGAGCATGATGCCGTAGTCGCCCATGTACTCACCGTGATCGGCCATGAAAACGAGAATCGTGTTCTCCGCCAGCCCCTCGTCCTTCAAAGCCTGCAAGACGATGCCGACTTGATCGTCGACCATCGAGATGGCTCCGTAATTCAAGGCAGTTGTCTCGCGCGCTTCTTTCTCGGTGACGACGTAGGGAAGCGTGGTGTTGCGATTCGCGGTACCGCTTTCGAAGGCCTTCCTCAGGTGACGCAGCATGGGGGAGTCGCCTTTGCCGAAATTCGCGGGAAGGACGATGTCGTCCGGGTCGTACATGTCCCAATACTTCCCGGGCGGCGTAAAAGGGTGATGCGGATCCGGGAACGAGCATTGTAGAAAGAACGGGCGCGTTTCACCCGATGCTTTGAGATTGCGCAACCACCGCTCGGTCTGCCGGCCGATATAGGCGCTTGGGTAAACCGCCTCTTCCAGGCTGGTGCGCCAGGATTGAGGCGGCTGAAAAGATGATGGCAGAGCGTTGTCTCTGCCCCGCACCGCCGCGGGATCTTTCAATTCTTTCGACAGCCAGCGGCCGTACTGGGCGCCCACCTGATCCCCGTGCATGGTGCACAGGTCGACGTGCTCGAAACCGTAATAGGGAGCTCGAATCTCGTGGTCCGGATCGTTGGCCCACTTCTCGTGGCTCTCGTTCTCATAGGCCGGTCCCTGAAGGTCGAATCGGCGAGCCTGTACGATGTCTTCATCGTCGAAAGCTATATCGGAAGGTGACGGTGTGTAAGCACGCGGTATGTTGTGCATATTCTGGAGGTGGAGTTTGCCGATCAGCGCTGTTCGATAGCCGTCGCTCCGTAGAGACTCCACGAAGGTTTGCGACTCGAGCGACAGCGGCACGCCGTTGGTACGTACACCATGCGCCGAGGGCATTCTTCCCGTGATGATCGACGATCGGCTCGGCATACAGAATGGATTCGTGACGTAGAACCGATCGAATCGAGTGCCGCGGCCGGCGATCTGGTCGATATGCGGTGTTTTCACGACGGCATTGCCGTAGCACCCCAGATGGTTGGCCTGGTGCTGGTCCGTGATGAACAAGATGAAGTTCGGTCTCTGCTTCAAAGCCTCTGTCCCTCTCACAACAGCCCAAAGATGATGAGCACCGCGAGTACTGCCGGAACGATGAACCGGAGTTGGAATCTCCACACAGAGAAGAGTGTGCGATTCGAGAGGCCAGCATATCGAGCCGCTTTCGCTTTTGAGACGACCCAGCCCACGAAGACCGCGAGTAGCAGGCCGTTCAATGGAAGAACGATGTTGGATAGCGAGAAGTCGAATGTCTGAAAAAAATTCTTCCCTTCAAAGAGTCGGATGAATCCGAGGGGTGACACGTCTTTCAGGACGTTGAAGGAAAGCACAGAAAAGATACCGAGCAGCCAGCAGAGTCCACCAACGAGCCACGCGATACGAAGGGTTTTTCCCGGATAGATTTCTTTGAACCGGGAAATGGCACATTCGAGCATCCCGACGGAGCTCGAGATGGCAGCAAGAAAGATGAGCAGGAAGAACAGGGCACCCACCAAATTGCCCATTGGCATCGTTCCGAAAGCGATCGGCAGGGTCAGAAAGAACAGGCTGGGGCCGGCGGCGGGCTCTAGACCAAAGCCGAAGACGAAAGGGAATATGGCGAGCCCGGCAAGAACAGAGATACACGTATCCACCAATCCCACCAAGTACATTGACTTCGCGACCGACACCGTCGGGGGCGCGTGGCTGGCGTAGTTCAAAAAGATTCCGCTTCCCACCCCCAGCGAGAAGAAAGCCTGCCCAAGAGCCATGAGGGTCATGTCGAGAGAGATTTTGGAGAAATCGAAATCGAAAAGAAAATGCAACGACCTTGCCATGTCGCCCACACGGGCGGCGTGCACCACTAGCAGAAGAAGAATGATGACGAGCCCCGGCACAGCCACCTTGAAGACTTTCTCGAGCCCTCCTCGGATACCTCTGGCGACGAAAAAAATGGTGATGAGTGAGAAGAGCAAATGCCAGGCACCCACGTTGAGTGGATTCGCATTGATCGAATCGAATAGCGATTGCGCCGTCTCCGCCCGCAAGCCGTCGAGACCCCCGAAAAGCGCCACGAAGACGTATTTCAGCGCCCAGCCACCAATCACCGGATAGAAAGTCAAAACTAACAAGGCCGAGCCGATCATCATCCAGCCCAGCAGGCCCCAGCGTGGACTCGCTCCTTCACTTACGGCGATGCCGCGCAAGCTTGCGACCGGGCTGCCACGCGCGCCCTTTCCCATTGCGACTTCAGCCATCTTCAAGGGTAAGCTCGCCAGCAGCACGAAAAGGACGTAGAGCAGAAGAAAAACGCCGCCGCCATTCTCACCGACGATATAGGGGAACCGCCAGATATTGCCCAACCCAACGGCTCCGCCAACCACGGCGAGCAGAAACATTCGGTCGGAGGACCAGAGCTCTCTGGGAGGAGAGGCCTGAGCTTCGCTCATCCTATCCTTTGTTCGCGAGCGCGAAGTAGCTTTCGAGCGTCGCGATGAGCTTATCCAACGCTTCGCGCGGACCGACGGTGATGCGAAGACAGTCGGGGAGCCCGCTGATATTTCCGGGTTTGACGGACACACCATTGTCGCGCAGGTATTGATTCAACCGCGCGCATGCTTCATTGCCTTCGGAACACTTCGCGAGCACGAAATTGGCAACGCTGTCGCTGAGCTCGAATCCAAAGCCTCGCAAACGCTCTTCGAGCCAGCGCTTGTTGGTAGCGTTGTAGCGAAGCGTCTTTTGGAGGTGCTCCTCGTCCGCGAGCGCTGCGACGGCTGCCGCCTGGGCCGGGCCGGTGATATTGAACTGGTTCCGGACTTTGTCCAGCACCCTGATGATGCTTTCGGGCGCATAGGCCCAACCCACCCGCATGGCCGCCAGGCCATAAGCTTTTGAGAAAGTGCGCAGCATGACAACATTGTCGTCACTTTTCTCGACCATCTCCCATCCAGGGTCGTAGTCTTTCTCGGAAACGAATTCGGCGTAGGCGGAATCAAGAACGAGCAGCACCTGTCTCGGCAAGTCTGCTCGCAATCGTTTCATCTCATCGTGTGAGATATAGGTCCCCGTCGGGTTCCCTGGGTTTGCGATGTAGACCATTTTGCACGCGGGCGTGACGGTGCGAAGCACCGCGTCCACGTCCACGGTCATGTTCGTTTCCTCGGAAACGATCGTGTTCGCCCCCGCCACTCTGGCCGAGATGGGATAGGCGAGAAACCCGTGCTCGGTATAGAGGATGTCGTCGCCACTGGTTGCGTAAGCGCAGGCAAGGAGTCGGATGATGTCCTCGGAACCTGCGCCGCAAAAGATCATGCCTGTATCGACACGAAACCGTGCAGCCAAGGCTTCGCGAAGGCTCCGGGAAGGGGGGTTGGGGTAGACGTGGCAGTTGGTGAGGGCGTCGACGGCA
>SMYC01000089.1 GCA_004356105.1 Acidobacteriota bacterium
GATCCGAGCAGGTCGAGCAAGCGCGCTTCACGTTCGCTTTTACTCGAGCCGAGGTGATCGTCGATACTGAGATCCTCGAACGTTTTTAATCCCAGGCTGTTTTTCGAGCTCGCACTTCGACCTCTCAGTCAACGCGGTCGTCGTTCGACCCGATGCTCCCGTGAGCACACCCGGGTCATTTCTCGAGAGCGCCCAAGGCGGACTCCTTTGCCGTATGCGCTGCAACAGCCCCGCAACTCTCTGTGCGTGCAACGCACAACATTTGTGTCGGTGGCGGATCACAAGGTCACATTTCCGCGGTCACTGGGAAGCGTCTGTACTTTTCTCAGAGACACCTCGCTGAAAAGTAACATCTTTTTCTGGCGGCCACCCACACTTTACCTACAGATCATAGGAAAAGCAGGCGTGGACTTGGAAGGATGAACGCCTAAATCTGAACGCAGAATAGAGCACGCCCCTTAAAGTTCATGTGCATGAACTCTCAGCAAGGTGGGGGAATTTATCTGAGCTCGGTTCTCGGGCTGTAGCTTGCCGCCCACCTGTTCGCCTCGCCATGTAGACGTCGAGGCGCGAAACCGCCGGTGTGACACAATAGCTCGACGCTCGAGAAAGGAAGACGACATGCGGCTCATCGCCATTCTTGCAGGCTTGTTTTTGTCGCTGCTACCCTTCGCGGCTCCCGCAGCCGCGCAAACGCCGGCTACGCCCGACCGGGCATCGGCGCCGCCGATCGCGCGCTACAACGCGGTACACCACCCGGTCATCGGCCGCCGCGGGATGGTCGCGAGCCAGAACGCCGTCGCGAGCGCGATCGGGGTCGAGATTCTCAAGAAGGGCGGGAATGCCATCGACGCCGCCGTCGCCGTGGGACTCGCGCTTGCGGTGACGCTGCCGCGCGCCGGCAACGTGGGCGGCGGCGGATTCATGCTCGTTCACCTCGCCAAAGAGGGCCGCACCGTTGCGGTGGACTTTCGCGAGACTGCTCCGAAAGCCGCGTTCGCCGAAATGTATTTCGGGGCCGATGGCGAGGTCGACAACACCGAGTATCGATTCACGCACAAATCTTCGGCGGTACCTGGCACCGTCGCAGGCTTCGACCACATCCTTCGCAACTACGGGACGATGAGCTGGAGTGAGGTCACCGAGCCCGCGCTGCGCCTCGCGCGCGACGGCATAAGTGTGACGGACGATCTCGCTACCAATCTCGACCGGGCTAAAGAGAGGTTGAGCGTCAATCCGACCACGCGATCCACGTATTACAAAGCCGGGGGTGAGAGCTACGCGGTCGGTGAGATCTTCAAACAGCCCGATCTCGCCTGGACCCTAGAACAGATCGCACAAGGAGGCGCTCGAGCGTTCTACCACGGACCGATTGCCGAAAAGATCGTCGCCGACATGGCTGCCCATGGTGGGCTCATCACCCAGGAGGACCTCGCGAGCTACCGAGTCGTCGAGCGTGAGCCGGTCATCGGGACGTTCGCGGGCCACACGATTGCGGCGATGTCCGCGCCGAGCTCGGGCGGGATGCATATCGTTCAGATGTTGAACATCCTCGAGAACTACGCGCTCGACGAGATGGGTTATGGAAGCGCCGACGCGATCCACGTGATGGCGGAGGCCATGAAGCTCGCCTATGCCGATCGAAGCAAGTATCTAGGCGACCCGGATTTCGTGGACATTCCGGTAAAAGCGTTGACGAGCAAAGCCTATGCTCGCGCTCTCGTGAAGAACATCTCGCTCGAGCGCGCGCGTCCGTCCGACGACATCCTTCCCGGAAAGCTCGGCGCTTACGAAAGCCAGGAGACGACCCACTACTCGATCCTCGACGAGCACGGCAATGCGGTCGTCAATACCTATACGCTGATGTTCTCCTACGGCTCGGGCGTTGTCATCGACGGCGCGGGTATTCTCATGAATAACAACATGGGGAACTTCACGCTCCGCCCCGACATCCCGGACGCTTTCGGGCTCATGGGAAGCGCCGACAATCAGATCGCGCCGGGGCGCCGTCCGGTGAGCTCCATGACACCCGTGATCGTCTTTCGCGAAGGGAAGCCTTTCCTTCTCACGGGAAGTCCCGGCGGGAGTCGCATCATCACTACCAACCTTCAGCTCATCCTCAATGTCCTCGCTCACGGAATGAACATCGCCGACGCGGCCGCGGCCCCCCGCATCCATCATCAGTGGTATCCCGACGTCTTGCAGCTCGAAAGCGGATTCAGCCCCGATACGATTCGGATCCTTCGCGCGCGCGGTCATGAGATTCGCTTTACACCCGCGATGGGCAGTCTCCAGATCGCCATGTTCCAAGATGGTTTGTTTTATGGCTACTCGGACCCACGGCGGCCGGGGGCCAAGAGTATTGGCTGGTAACCTCGCCGGCCGCTACTCCAAGCCGAAGGTGACGATGGCGTTGCCCGCGGCGATCGTGACGTATTGCTTGCCGGAAGCCATATAGGTCATCGGTGCTGCCTTGACCGTTCCGCCGACGCTCATCCGCCACAACTCCTTCCCGTCGGTAGCGTCGAGCGCATAGAAGTAGCCGTCGACGCTTCCGCCGAAGAGCAAGTCGCTTGCGGTCGATACCAGACCGGACTGGGTCTTCGCCTGGAGTGGGTACTCCCACTTCGTCTCGACGGTCCGGGGATCGAGTGCTCGGATCATGCTCGCGTATTTTTCCTGAGGCTCGAAGCGCTGAGAGCCGCCGGCCACGAATAGCTCGCCCGGCACATAGTCGTCCTCGCCGATGAAGAACGTATCGGCGCCGTCATAGGTGACGATGTAGACGAGCTCGGTTCTCGGGCTGTAGCTCGCCGACCACCAGTTCGCCGCGCCATTGACCGACGGATAGACGAGCGTTCCTTGAAGGCTCGGAAACATGTTCGGAATGCGTATGGGTCGACCACGCTCGTCCAGGCCCTTCGCCCATGTTTGCATCGCGAAGGGCGAGCCGAGCAGGAACTCTCCGGTTTCCCGATCGAGCACGTAGAAGAACGCGTTCCTGTTCGGCCACAGCATCAACTTGCGCATGCGGCCGTCGAACTCCATATCGACAAGAAGGGGTGTCTGGGTTGCGTCCCAGTCGTGAACGTCATGAGGTGTGAATTGGAAGTACCACTGGAGCTCGCCGGTATCGGCATCGAGCGCTACGACAGAGTCGGAATATAAATTGTCGCCCTTGCGCGCTTCGCCGTTCCAGTCGGGGCCTGGATTACCGGTGCCCCAGTAGATCAAGTTCAGCTCCGGATCGTACGAGCCGGTGACCCACGTCGGCGCGCCACCTGTCTTCCAGGAGTCGCCTTCCCAGCTGTCATTGTTTTTTTCGCCTTCGCCAGGAATCGTGTAGAAGCGCCACACTCTCTCGCCGGTCTCGGCGTCATAGGCATCGAGAAAACCTCGGACACCGTACTCTCCTCCGGCGATGCCACTGATCACTTTGTCTTTCACGACGATCGGCGCCGCGGTCTTGCTGTAGCCCTCAGAGGCCTCCGCGGATTTCACGTTCCAAATGACGGCGCCGGTTTTGGTTTCGAGGGCGATGAGCCGTGCGTCGAGTGTGCCGAGAAACAACTTGTCGCCAAGGATGGCCACGCCGCGGTTCTGACGCCCGCAGCATAGGCTCAGCTTCTCCGGCAGCGGATGCTCATAGGTCCAAAACGGCCGGCCGGTGGCGGCGTCGAGTGCTATGACGTTGCTCGGAGACTGCGTCAAGTACATGATGCCGTCCACTACGAGAGGCGATGTCTCGACATCCGATAGCGTTCGAAGCTGGTAGATCCACTTCACTTGCAGCTCGGCGACGTTGGACTTGTCGATTTGAACCAGGCGACTATATCGCTGGCTGCTGTACTGCCCGTTATACATCAGCCAGTTCTCAGGCTCGTCCTCGGCATGAGTCAGACGCTCTGACGTGATGCCCGAGCTCTGTTGTGCGAAGACCGGATGCGCGAGCGCAACAGCCAGGAGCGATACAAGCAGTCCGCAACTTTTACAAGTCATCGTCCATTACTCCGAAGGGAATAGAGATAGGCGACCAGGTCGTCGAGCTCCTGTTCGCTCAGCATGTCCTCGTAGCTCATCATCGGTGACGTTTCGATCCGCTCGAGCTCACGAAGATCGCGTTTCTCGAACGCACGGAGGTTGTCGTTCGCATCTAGCAACCGCACCGAATACGTGTCCTCGTTCAAACGCCATCCGGTCACGGTCGCGCCATCGCTGTCGATGAGACGCAAGCTCCACCACTTAGGAGGCACATCGGCGTTCGGGTCGACCAAGGACGCGCGCAGATAATCGGGGGAGCGTCGCCAGCCGACTTCCGTCAAGTTAGGGGCCCTACGCCCGCCCCGTCCGTCCACGGCGTGACACTGCGAGCAGTTCTCTTGCTCGTGAAAGATGCGCGCGCCGGCAACCGGATCGCCCGCGACCTCCGCCGTCGAACCGCGCGCGCTGAGCGATCGCACGTAGGCCGCCACCTGCCAGATTCCCGCATCCGACATGTAGTGGCGCGGCATATCGGTTCCGGGAATCCCGTAGCGTATGACGCTGAACATGGCCGCGTCGCTCGTCGCGTTTCGAAAAATTCCGAGGGTCAAGTCGGGACCCTTGGCACCCTCTCCCGTCCGCCCGTGGCATATGGTGCAATAGGAACGAAACGTTTGCTCCCCGGCCGCGATGTCTTTTGCGGACGTGTAGGGGTTCTCGACGGCCGTCTGCTGGCCGGCCAAGGCACCGGCCGCGGCCAAGAAGACGCAGAGCGCCGTGGGGAGGAATCGTTGAATGCGACCGAGCATCATCGACGTATCCTTTCTCAGAGCCATTGGCCGCGCCGTCCTACCCAGGACGTGCGCGAATCACTAACGTGCGTACTCCTCCGACATGCAGCGCCACAGCACCGGTGACAGCCAATCCATCCCAATATCCCCTCCAATGGGGGCCCCGGGAGGGGCCGTCAAAGTGTAGACGGGCGCGATGGATTCCGACGGACGCTCCATGAAGCGGCTGATATCGCTCGCGAGCAAGAGATGGTGGGCGTGGGTTGCCTCTTTCGCATCCGAGCTATCCTCGAGCTTCTCGTGGAGCTTCTGAAGCCTGAGAAACGCGATGGCGCGGACCTGCGCGAGTGGCGCGCGGCCGGCGAGCCACATGAGTCGGTCGGCAAGCACGCGCTGGGAAGCACGAAGGATCTCCTCCTCGTAAGCGTTCGTCGCCTTGCCTCCGAAAGTCGCCTCGGTCATCCGGTCGATCACCTCTTCGAGCCCGGGAAGCGTTGGATCGATCGCGTGCTGGCCCACGATCCGCGCGGCACGATCGGGCTCGAGCACGAAACCGATGGTTATATCGGACGCGATGGCCGGCGGTGCCAGGACGTCGAACGAGGATCCTGTGCTGCGTGGAAAGAGCTCGCGGTGTGAGCCGAATCCCGCGGGACGCGGCGGCAACAGGTCGATCACTGCTTTGGGCACGGCGAGCTCCGAGGGCTTCAGCGTCGCGGCAAGCGCTTCGAGCGCGGCCCGCTGACGCGCGGCCGAGGGCCGAGTGAACGGCACACGTCCATCGCCGCGTATCGCATAGATGTAGTCCTGACCGCCGAGCACGGAAGACGCCGCCTGCACCGCCCAGCGGTGATAGAGGTAAATCGGGACGAGCGCTTCTTCGATCATCGCCATGGGCGTGTCCTTCTTGATCGTTTTCTCGCCCATCCGGTCGAGCGCCGAGCGCCGGACTTTCATCAGCCGTGTGAGCTCGTCGACGACATCGGCTCCGTTGTTCCACCAATCGGATTTGGGACTCACCGCCATGTCTTGGTTGGACATGAAGATGATGTCGCGCTTCCACGCGTCGTTCAAGATGCTGCCGAGAGCCTCTTCCTCGTCGACACCGTCGGGAAAATGCTGGTAGCCATAATTAATCGCGACTTTGTCCCACTCGCCGATACCAACGTCGTAAGCGTCGGAGAGATCGATGGTGCCGTCGGGCCGCAAGATCTCGAGCGGGTGCGGGTAGTCCATGACGGAGATCCGCCCCTTCGAGCTGTCGTAATAGTTGTGGGAGAGGCCAAGCGTGTGTCCGACCTCGTGCGCGGAGAGCTGGCGCAAACGCGCGAGCGCCGTCTCGGCGAGGATGGATGGGGTTTCGGTACCCGTTTCATAAGGCGAGAGCAGACCTTCGAAAATCCGATAGTCCTGGCGGACCCGGAGCGAGCCCAAGGTCACCACAGCGCGAATGATCTCGCCCGTCCGAGGGTCGGTGACCGTCGAGCCGGAGCTCCAGCCGCGCGTCGAGCGGTGGACCCAATTGATCACGTTGTAGCGGAGATCCATCGGATCGGCGCCGTCGGGAAGCACCTCGACTCTGAAAGCGTTTCGAAAACCCGCGGCCTCGAAAGCCTGTTGCCACCAATTGCCGCCTTCGAGGAGCGCCGAGCGCATCGGCTCCGGTGTACCCGGGTCGAGGTAGTAAACGATGGGCTCGACGACGTCGCTGACCTCTGCCGAAGGGTCGACCTTCTGAAGCCGGTGGCGGCGAATCAAGCGTTGGCTCATCGACTCACCGAGAGCGACGGCGTAGTCCTGAAAGAGCATGCCGCCATAGCCGTCGCGAGGCTCCGTTTTGCGTGTGGTGTAGCCTGGCCCGGGGAGCTCGACGAAGGAGTGATGCTGTCGAAGGGTCACGGAGTCGGCGGCTGGCGAGACGCTCGCGACCGTTCCCGTGAATAGCCCGCCTCTTCGGCCTCCGCCTCTGGCAGCGGTACTAATATTGTTGCCGACCCTGGTCGGTCCCTCGGTTGGGCCGCGCGCACCGCCGCGACCCGTTGTCGCGATCCCTCTAGTGAATGTGAGAATGACGTCGATTTCGGTGTTCTTCGGAAAGGCCTTGGTTTGCGGCAGGTGGATGGCGCTGCGGCTCTTGTCGACGCGATAGTTGCCCGGGCGCAGTCGCGTTCCCGCGTTAGTGGCATCGCGTAGGAAAAAATCGGTGGCGTCGACCAGCACGCGCTCGCCGGTCTCGGCCTCGCTCGTGAAACCCCAAAGAACCGACCGCGCGAAAGCGTCGGCGACCGCACGCCGCTCAGCCGGATTGTCGCTCGAGGCGCGGAAGTTGTAATTGGGCTGGACCATGAGGATCTTCGGCCCTATGCGCTCGAAGCTCACGATCCGGCTGCCTCCGTTCTGGCCGCGATCGAGCCCGATATCGTTCGAGCCGAGACCGGCGGTGAGCCCGTTGGCGTAAAGGATCTCCGTATCGAAGCGAGAAAGCTCCATCCAAAGCTTGCCGGTGCGCTCGTCCCAGTAGAGGGGAACGAACCCGTCGAGCTTCTCCATGCCCGATACCTTGTCCTCGATGGTCGCTGGCTGCGCCATCGCGGCCAGCGTGCCGGCGACGGTGAGCAGGACGAAAAGAACGATGTGTCCGGTAATTGTCTTCTGTTTCATATTTGCCTCTCGATTCGCTACGCCCGGGGCGCTATCTTAACCCCGCAGCGAAGAAAAAACCGCTCGGACCCGGTTGTCGTAGAATCGCCGCTCACCATCCACGAGGAGGTTTCATGGAAACGATCATTTCTCGGTTGCTCGAGGAATACGAAGAAGGACACGTGACAAGGCGCCAGCTCATTCAAAGCGTGGCTCTAGCGGCCAGCGCCGCTGCCGGACTTTCGACGAGAGACGCGCACGCGGCAGGAGGATTCACGACCATCGCACTCGATCACATCTCCTATCAGGTCGCCGATTACAACAAAACGCGCGACTTCTATGCGGATCTCTTGGGGATGAAGGTGAGAAGCGATAACGGGAAGAGCCAATGCTCGCTAGGCTTTGGTGACGCCACTTTGATTGCTCGCAATCATCGCGAGGACAGTGACGCCACGGGTCCGAAGGTAGACCACATCGCGTATAAAATCGCCGACTGGGATACCGACCGGGTGAAAGGCGAGCTTCAGCGCCGCGGGTTGGACCCTCGACTCGACAATCCCGGCGGCGGGAGCTATGTCAGCTTTCTCGTGAACGATCCCGACGGCTTCACGGTCCAGATTAGCGGCGACGTGAAGCCGGGAGATTCGATGTACAAGAAACCATGAACCCCATCCACGTGCGCGCCGCGTGGACGAAGCGTTCTTACGACGAAGCGCGCTAACGAACGTCGCGCGAAGATCTGCGCTTCGAGCTCCAGCGACGAGCCGCGATGGCGCCGAAGAGGCCCACAGCTAGAAGCGAGAACGACGCCGGTTCTGGAACTGTTCCGCAGCTAACCTCCTGGAAACCACCCACTGTACCACCAGTCGGTAGACGTTCTAGGCAGGTAATACGTGATGCCGAGGCCCACGTGCCTAGAGAGCCTGTTGCAAAAGCCCGTTAGCGTCAAGGCACTGATTTGGTGGGCACAGAGAGGGAGTGAGGCGGTTGGTTGTACGGCTTGTTAGGGACGCGCCTGTCGGGCACGGTCGAGCACATTTTGCTTGTTGATCTCGGCAAGTTCTCGCAGACAATCTTGCAAGCTCTGCCAAGCGGTGACGCCTTCGCGGATAGGCTTGTGTGCGGCTTTGGGTACATAGTAGCCGGTAGTCTTGCCGTGCTTGCCACGGAAATTGATATAGAGGTGAGGGCCATGCTTTGGCCCGGGCCCGTGGCACCGACAAGTGGGGGTACCGCAGGTACGATAGGTTTCGGAGGGTGTGCCGAAGACGGCCTTTCGGGCGTATTGTTGAATTTGTTTTAGGAGCTGGTCCCGACGTTTACGCGACTCGAGCTGAGTATCAGGCATTTTCGCTGTCCTTTCTTCGCTGCTTGACTCGAGCGATCGATATGAGATTTTGGCTGATAACGCACCACCCGACGTAACGCTTGAATCCGCGGTCGCCCTTGTAGGTGGCGCGAAGCATAGCGAAGCGGTGCTTGAGGGTGCCGATGCGGGACTCGACGCCCCCGCGCCACTTGAGGGCTCGACGGAACCAGCGCTTTTTTTGAACGTTGGCTCGTTTTTTCGAGGGTCGTCCTCGAGCCGGTAACACCACTTTCTTCACTCCGAGCTCTCTGGCCTTGCGTTCATTGTCCGCTGAAAAGAATCCACGGTCAGCGGTCGCCATCTCAGGTGCCCGAGCGAACTGTTTTTTGTGTTGCTCCAGCGCGGGCATCCACTGATTTTGGTCCGCCGGATTGCCCGCGGCCACCTCGTAGTGGCTAACAATGCCGTTTTCCACCTCATCAATCCGCACGAGTCGTCCAAACTCGGTCGGCTTCCATGTTTTGCCCTTTCGGATCACGGCCGTATGCTCTTCGAACAGGCTGACGATCTTGTCCGGATGGTGACGATGGCCCCCGAAAACACGGGCCTTTGTCTGAGCTAACACCTTTTTGCACAGTGGCAGATAATGTTCGAGTTGGCTCTGATTGCTGATGATGTTCACCAGCGAACCCACGACCGGAAGCTTCCCGCTCTTGAGCGACTGAATAACTTCTTCGGCTTGCCGGGCCACGCTACGAGCCGTGCCCATGAGCTTGCGATAACTTTGCTTGAACTTGGCTTGGCTCGATGCGGTAAACGACTTGCTGGCGCGGTCGATCTCAAGCAGCCGGTGTTTCGTTGACCGGCTATGGTCCACCACCTTGAGCGCACCGCGCGCACAAGCCTCTGCAATACGCTTTAGATTACGGGTGAGCACCCGGATGCCATCGGCAAGCAGTGAGCTATCTGTCGGGTAATGGATATTGCTCTCCACTACCGTCGTATCCGTGCGTAACTTGCGTCCCGTAGCCACCTTTTCGTCTTGAGCCTGAGCCACCACACGTGCATGGATTTTCTCTACGAACTCATCACCCAGCAGCGAGAAGTTGCGACTGAAGGTGGAGTAGTCAGGAATCGAATCGTCGTCGAATCGAGTGAATCGCCGATACACGAGGCTAGAACGGATCTCCCGTTCCAGGACTCGGAAGGACCATCCTTTGATGTGCTTGAGTACACAGCTGCGGAGCAAGCGGTCAGGCGCGATACCCACCCGGCCGGTACGCGGTGAGAGCGGGAAACGACCCGCGAGCGACTCCTTCGTAAGTGCTATCAACTCTGGGTCTTCGAGCAGCGTGTTCACGGGCTCGAGTAGATCATCCTTGATGAGCGACGCCTGCTTGGAGAAGTTGACGTAGAAGAGCGCGGACTGCCTGGTAACGGTTCCTATCACACCTAATCAATATCATCCCTTAGGTTACAAGTCAAGGGAAAAAGGACCAAATACAAAAAAAGTTGCGGGAAGTTCTTACGGATGATCCAGGCACGTTTGGCGCCGACAAAATAACAGATCTGTCAGCTGCCCGATTGGACGCGGATTGCAACCAAAGGAGAAAGGAGTTGCGTTTTGCAACAGCCTCTAGCTAGGATGAGGCTATGCGTGGAGTGGGGCTCTCCTTCTCGTCACTGTTTATGTTTACTGTCGCGGTTCGTTTGTTGGCCGCACAGTATCAAGGCATGGAGCCGGTCC
>SMYC01000090.1 GCA_004356105.1 Acidobacteriota bacterium
GGTTTTGGTGCAGTCCACCTTTAAGGTGGACGACAAAGGGACCCGGGAGCCTCCCTATGCCGGCAAGAATAAAGTGACTCTAGGTCGGCACCGACAAAGGCAACAACCAGAGCATGCTCTACAGCCCACCAAGCTGTTGAAAGTAGAGAACTTGGAACGTCTGGCTGAATCGCTTTTCCGGGCCGACGACTGGATCTGGCCGGGCTCCTGGTCGCGAGACGCGACGGCCCTCGCGTTCACGCGGGTGAGCGCTGCGACAAACGGCGCCGGGGCCGATCCAGTTCCCGCCTGCTACGGGCGCGGCGGTGTCTGCTCGTCATCGAGGTCGCGGCATCATCGCTTCGCTACGATTTGAACGCGAAAGCTCCGCTTTACGCGGAGGCGGACGTTCCCGAATACTGGATTGTGAACCTCGTTGACCGCGAGCTCGTGGTCTTTCGCTCTCCTGAAGAAGGCGCCTACCGAGACCGCATCACCTACCGCGCCGGAGATCGCGTCGCGCCCGAGGCTTGGCAAGATGTCGTGATCGAGGTCAGTGAGCTCTTTCCCGCCGAAGAGCCGTCCTGACGCCTCCGAGAACGTAGCCGAGCAAAACCTCCTGGCTAGAAGCCCGGGACGTCCTCATGCTCGATCGTAAGGTAGGCTCGCCGGAGCCGGAGGTGGTGCCCGACGATCGCTTGTCGCTCTCGCGGCGCCCGAGACCCTGACCGAAATCTTCGCGAGCCCGACCGTGGACGGGCGATCCTGCATCTTTTTGCTCAACGCCTTCATGACGACCGCTTCGATCGCCGGCTTACCGTCGTTCAGCCGACCGGGTCGGTGAACCTGTGTCGTCGTTTGAGCTCTGTCCGGGGAGAGTTGAACCGCGCCCGCTGGTTGCGGTGTAGCTTCCGGCCAAAAACACATGGCCCGCCGCTCAATATGCGAGCCGTCCCTTTTCCACCGTTGTCTTCAATTTTGTCTCACGTCCTCTGTCCGGGCGCAGTCCCAAGCCTCGGGCCATCGCCAAACGGGGTCGATCGCGGTATTGCCGCTCGCCAACCAGTAGCTCGACGAGCTTCCTTGCGGTATCAAAGCGCGCTTGATTCCTGAAGTCGTGTTCAAGGCTCGCCCACACCGGTCCAGCTCGCTCTGAGCGCGGCGCGGTCGATGGCTATCCCCTCGCGGTACACCGCCGCGATCTTGCGCGAGTTTGCCATCCGCTCCAGTGGGTTCGCATTCAGAACGATGAAGTCCGCACGCATGCCCGGCGCTAGCGTCCCACGGTCGCGAAGGCCAAGAATCGCCGCTCCGACTTGGGTGGCCGCGCGAATGACCTCGAGCGGTGGCATCCCCGCCTGCGCCATCGCTTCGAGCTCGCGGTGTTCCGTGAATCCGGGAGCTTGGCTCAAAAGCCCCGTGTCCCCACAGAGAGCGATGCGGGCGCCGCCTTCGCTGAGCTTCCGCAGGCTGTCTTCGAGTAAGGCGTAGCGGAGTTTCGCGCTCTCCACCGCTTCAGGGGCGGCGCTTTCTATGCGAGCTTTCCACTCGGCGATGACCTCGGGCCTCACGGTCTCCGCGAGCGCCGGGTCGTCCAGCCAGGACGGACCGTCGACCCTGCCTTTCTGAATCGTCATCGTGGTGCAGGCGAAGACGTCGCTTTCCACAATCAGCCTGACGAGCTCATCGTCCACACCCGGCTCTGCGCGAACCATGTGCGCGAAACCGTCAACGCCCGCGTGAACGAGGTCTTTTGCGTCCTCGAGATAGTAGACATGCGCGACCGCGCGAAGGCCCTGCTGGTGCGCTTCGTCGATGACCGCGCGGTAGACATCTTTTGACATCTTGGTCTTCGTGCCGTTGCGATCGTCGACCCAAAGCTTCACGATGTCCGGTTTACTCGCCGCGAGTGCCTGCACGTATCGGCGCGCGTCATCCGGGCTCGCGGCCTCGTGCACGACGTCGGTGGCGAAAAACGGTCCACCGTTCACCGAGCCCGGCGTCGGCACCACGACGCCGTTGGCCGCGGTGAATAGCGTTGCCAGTCCGAGGTCTTTCAACGTGCCCGCACGCTGCTCGTCGCGGATGTCCATCTCTACCCCGCCGCGTTCAGTCCCGAGCGACTGGATGGCTCCCACGCCGTAATAGACGAAGCGCCGCAAATGATCGAGCACGTTCTCTCGGCTGTAGTGCTCGCTGCCGGTGGTGGCCCCCTTCATATAACCAACGTGGCCGTGCACGTTCACGATCATCGGCATCACGGTCTTGCCGCGCAGATCGATCGTTGACGCTCCCGCTGGCTTCTCGATCGCGCTGCTTGCGCCGATCTGCTCTATCTTTCCGTTGCGTACGACGAACGCTCCGTTCTCGATGGCGGCACTTCCGTCCCCGGTAATCAGGCGTGCCCCTTCGAACACCAACGCGTCGCCGTCCGGCGCAACACTTCGTTCCGGCGTGCATCCGGCGACAAGACTCGCAAGCGTGAATGCGGCGGCGACACCCGCGTGGACGTTCATCCGCGCACCTTCATCCATTGCTCCGCCAGCTTCCGGTATTCGGCCGTATGCATGACTTGCGCTACGGTCTCACGCGTGAGGCGGCGCTCGTCACGGCGAAGGAACTGACCCTCGTCCTTGAGCTCGAGGATCATGGTCTCGTACAACTTCGCCGCGGCCTGATAGACCTGCACGGCATGGATGTCCATCTTCAGACCCGTGTCGCGCACGGCCGGCAGCGGGATGTTGAGCGCGATGAGCGGGATCGGCACGCCGTGGGCGATCCCCTCGACCTGGTCGCTCTTCATCCCGACGCAGAAAAAAGCGTCCGCGCCCGCTTCGGCGAACGCGATACCGCGGCGGATGGCCTCATCCGCGTCGCCGCGATTCGACCCCAATATCAAACAATCAGAGCGGGCGATGATCACGAAGTCCGGATCGGATCGCGCGTCGACGGCAGCGGCGATGCGCAGCAGCATCTCATCGAGCGCCATGAGCTCGCTCTTGCCTTGCCCCATATGCTTGGGGTTCTTTGTATCTTCGATATGCAATCCAGCAATGCCCGCGCTCTCATAGGCGGTAACGCTCCGGTAGGCGTTGAGCGCGGTCTCACCACCTTGGTCCGCGTCGACGATGGCCGGAACCGAAACGCCTCTCGCGATCCGTCCACCGATCTCCACCAGCTCGGCGGTATCGATCAGGCCCCAGTCTTCGATGCCGAGATACATGCCGGCCATCATGTTGCCACCGACATAAATCGCTTCAAAGCCGTTGATCTCGGCGAGCCGGGCGGTGAACACGCTATAGGCTTCCGGCACAATGGCAACGCCCGGTGTGAGTAGCAAAGCTCTCAGCCTCGCGGTTTTCGACATCGGGCGAGAAGCGCCTGCCTGTGCGGCCCCCTCGGTCACAGCACTGCCGGCCGACGAAACGCTTGCCGCCGCGACACCGCCGGTCAACACCGCGGCCCGCTGAACGAAATCCCTACGCGTCGACTTGTTCATACAATCCTCCCTCTTCAAGCTGGCATCGAATCATCAAGTCGATTCGCTGTCAATCCGGTTGCGGATTTCGGCCCAGGGGTCAACACTACGACACCCGGCCAGGCGACGGGACCTGCGCCAGACTGGCCGGCAAATTCACCTATCGGGGAGCAAGAGAATGAAAACGAGAAAGTGCGCTGCCGCCTGGATGCTTTCGATCATTGGGACGCTTTACACGACCGTGCTGTTCGGGCAGCAAGTTCCCGTCAACAACGTCCTGCCCTTGCTCGAGCAGGACAAGCCTATTTTCGGGCAGTTCGTCAACTATATCGGCGTTGGAAGCGACCGGGAATCCGCGGTCGCCCACGCCGCGAACAAAAACTACGACTTCGTCGTGTACGATCTGGAGCACGTTCCTTTCGATGTTCCTCGCTTGACCGAATACATGCAATGGCTTCTAGATCGCCGCACCATTGCGGAGGCGGGTATCACGGCGACCAAGTCGGTCTTCGTGCGGATGCCCTTCAACGCTCGCGAAGGGAACGAGTGGCTCATCAAGAACGTCCTGGATCAGGGTGTTCACGGGCTTGTCTTTCCCCACACCGAGACCGTAGAACAAGTGCTGCACGCGATTCGAGCGATGCGATACCCACAGGCCCCGGGCAGTCCGGACTTCGAGCCCGATGGCATTCGCGGCTCGAGCCCATCCATCGCGGCCCGGTACTGGGGCTTGTCGACCCGGGAATATCGTCAGCGTGCGGACATCTGGAAGCTCGACCCCGCCGGGAGCCTGATCCCGATATTCATCATCGAGAATAAGCTGGGCGTCGAGAACGTCCGCGACATTGCTCGCACCCTCAGCGAGGGAAACATTGGCGCCATCCTTTGGGCAGGCTCGGGAGACTTGAACGCGTCCTATGCAGGCGACCGGGAGGCCGTCGCGGCCGCGGTGGATACGATTCTTGCGACCGGCAAAGAGTTCGGTCTTCCCGTCGCGGTGAACGGGACCAACGATCTCGTCAGGCGCGTGGAACAAGGCGCACGGATGTTCGTGAGCATCGGCTTCAGAGCCCAACCTCCGTCAGACGAGGCGCGAAGGAGCGTCGGACGTTGACAGCGGTTCGTAATTGGCAGGGACAACATCAACCCCGCCCTCGTACTGAAAGAAGGAAAGCCGTTCATGGCCTTCGGAACGCCCGGCGGCGACACACAGCCTCGACCCGAAATACCTGCCACCAGCCGCCACGGGCAGCTCGCGTAGGCTCCGACCATCCTCACTCACGATTGAGATTCCCTCATCCGGTATCGTGGTCCAGGCGACCAACGATTCTCCATCGGGCGAGGGCTGCGGAGCGACGAAGAGCCGGGAACCCCCCGTAATCGGGGTCGGCTCGCCCTGCAACAGCTCAGAATCAGGATCGAATCCGAGCTCGAACACGTTCGATGCCGCTACAATGGATGTGAAGGCGATGGTCTGGACGTTCCGAGACATGCTGAAGTAACTGATTTCTCGGGCCGGGGACGTGATGGACTCGGACGCGCCGCCGGGTGCCGACGTTTTTCAGTACCTGCTAGCGAAGCTGAACGGTAAAGTTTCTGTCAATCCCATAGCTGCTGTCAACGAGCACCAGTCCCCCTCCCGAACCGCGCGTATAGACGGAAACGTTTCCGCTGACCGTGCCCGAGAAAGCTCCCGGATAGTGGCCGGTACCGCCGACAAAGGTCGTCCCATCGATGATCGCCCCGGCGTTCTCGGCCTGACACTCCTTGTAGAGGATGTTGCCCTGTCCTCGCAGGGCGCTCGTCGACGGCGTGAAGTGAAGCGTCCCACTGAGGGTTGCCGTACCGGACGCATCGCAATCCACCGAGCAGGAGCCAGCGATCGTCACATCGTCTCCCACTTGGTTTATCGAGGGGTCGCACAAGGCGATGTTGAGCTGAGCGGAGCCACCCGGGCCCTGCGAAAAGGCGCTTCGGATCGCGTTGGCAATCGCATCGAAGATATCGGCAACGCTCGCGTCGATGCTCGCATCGATCTGTCCGGCTTGCGCTTGCGTTACGCCAACATTCTCGCTGGTAGTGGGCGCTGCGGTGGTCGAGGGGTCTCCCGCCGAGGACGTCGTCGAGGGTGTCGTCGGGGAATCTCCCCCGCACCCGAAGAGCAGTGAAAGGCCCAAGAACAGAGGTAAGATCGTTTTGCTTCGGAGAGTCATCGTTCGCTCCTAGATTGTGGAAGTGAGCTGATGTGGAGAGTTTGGACTCAACAAAGCAATCCTCGTGCCATCGAAGGACCACAACGTTGTCAGTGGTTTACGCCGAGGCGCCCTCGTAAGCGCATAGGGAATCGCCCACAGGCAAGCGACAATTCTTCTGAATCGCTGATCGCCAAGAAACCTGCGCCCTACCCGACGAGCTTCGAGACGACCTTCCCGTACACGTCGGTCAGGCGAAAGTCCCTTCCCTGGAAGCGATAGGTGAGTCTTTCGTGATCGACCCCAAGCAGATGTAGCGCCGTGGCGTGCAGGTCGTGCACGTCGACAGGATCTTCGACGATGTTGTAGCCGAGCTCGTCGGTGCGGCCGACGGTGATACCGGGCGTAACTCCCCCACCGGCGAGCCACATCGTGAACGCGCGCGGGTGGTGGTCACGACCGATGAACTTCGAGTTGTTACGCCCTTCGTTCATGGCCGTGCGACCGAACTCGCCGCCCCACACGATGAGCGTTTCGTCGAGCATGCCGCGCTCTTTCAAATCTTTCACGAGCGCCGCCGACGCGCGGTCGGTCTGCTCGCAGAGCGCGGGGAGCGCCGTGGCAATATCGTCCACACTCGAGGTGCCGTGGTGGTCCCAGCCCCAGTGATAGAGCTGAACGAAGCGAACGCCACGCTCGACGAGGCGCCGCGCTAGCAAACAATTGTTGGCGAACGAAGCCTGGCCAGGTTCGGTCCCGTAAGCGCTATGAACGGATTCCGGCTCGTTCGAAATGTCCATGAGCTCGGGAACGCTCGTCTGCATCCGATAGGCTAGCTCGTAGGACGCGATGCGCGTATCAATTTCCGGGTCTCCCACGACCTTAGCGCGCTCGGCATTGAGCTCACCGATGGTGTCGAGCGACGCGCGACGGCTCTCGGCCGAGACCCCGTCCGGGTTCTCGAGGTAGAGCACGGGCGCTCCTTGCGAGCGAAACTCGACGCCCTGATGAATCGTCGGTAAAAAGCCGCTCCCCCAACAGGACTTCCCACCGTCAGGATCGCTCTCACCCGATAACAGCACCACGAAGCCCGGGAGGTCTTCGTTCTCGCTTCCGAGGCCGTAGGTCAACCACGAGCCCATGCTCGGACGGCCAACGATCTGATGACCGGTGTTCATGAAGATTTGCGCGGGGGCATGGTTGAACTGGCCCGTGTGCATCGACTTCACTACCGCGATGTCGTCGACGACCTCAGCAAGGTGAGGCAGAAGCTCTGACAACTCGGTTCCGGACTGACCGTAACGATCGAACGTATAGGGCGAGCCCAGAATCGTTGGGGCGCCTTCGATGAACGCGAACCGCTCTCCCTGAAGAAGCTCCGGCGGACAAATCTGGCCGTCCAGCTCGCGAAGCTTGGGTTTGTCGTCGAAGAGGTCCATGTGCGAGGGGGCCCCGGCCATGAACAAATAGATGATGTTTTTCGCCTTCGCGGGCCGGGTGAGGTATTGCGCGGAGCTCGCACGGCTCTCACCCTCGAGAAGATTCAAGAGCGCGGCCCCCCCGACGCCGAAACCCGCTCGTTCGAAAAAATACCGACGCGTGATCGCTCGGAGTTTGTCTTCGTTCACCATTACTCCTTCGTGACCGTCTCGTCCAAGTTCAGAAGGACGTTGGCCACCATCGTCCAGGCAGCGAGATCCACGAGGGCGAGCTCAGAGCTCCCGTCCGAAACGCCCGCGGTCACTTCGAAAGCGGCGACCAGGTCGCGCTCGAATCGCGCCTTCTCCCGACGGTAGTAGGCAAGAAGAAAGTCGAGCTCCGTCGACGTGGGGACTCTCGATACGGCAAGGCGAAAGCCGTAGCTGGCGCGCATGGCCGCCCCGCCGTCCACTTCGGTGGTCATCCGCTGGGCAAGATGCTGCGCCGCCTCGAAAAAAACAGGGTCGTTGAGCACCGTCAAGGCCTGGAGCGGCGTATTCGTCAGAACCCGTCGGGCCGTGCAAAGCTCGCGGCTCGGCGCGTCGAAGGTGGTGAGGCTCGGGTACGGCGCCGTTCGCCGGATGAACGTGTAGAGCGCGCGGCGGTAGCGGGCCTCCCCACCGCTGAGCTCCCACCGATAGCTGCTATACGGCCGGTTCCAAACGCCCTCCGGCTGGTAGGGGTAGACACTCGGCCCCCCTACCTTATTATTGATGAGCCCGCTCACCGTGAGCGCTATGTCGCGCACCATCTCGGCCTCGACGCGGAAGCGCGGGCCCCGCGCCAGCAGGCGATTGTAAGGGTCGAGCTCCCACAGCTCGGCAGGCGCGGCCGAGCTTTGGCGATAGGTCGCCGAAGTCACGATCGTCCGGAGCATCGACTTCTGGCTCCAACCTTCGGCCATGAATCGCGTCGCCAACCAATCGAGAAGCTCGGGATGGGACGGCGCCGAACCTTGCGACCCGAAGTCCTCGCTCGTCTCGACGAGCCCGCGACCGAATATCTGCTCCCACAGCCGGTTGACCGTCACCCGGGCCGTCAAGGGGTTGTCCGGATCGACGAGCCAGTGGGCGAGGCCCAACCGATTGGGCATCTGATCGGCGGGAAGCTCGTGGAGCGCAGACGGCACGTCCGCGTATACGAGCTCTCCCGGGCTCATGAAGCTCCCCCGGACCCGCAGCGGCGTCGACGGACGCGCGTGTGAATCACGCTCTTCGAGCACGAGCGTTGTCGGTATCGCGAGTGCGTCTAGCGCTTGCTCGAGCTCGGCCACCCGTTCCCGAACCGGATCCAGAAGCGGGGCGACCGAGCGATGGACGGCGGCGACGTCGGTCGCTTGCTCTTCGGTGCGATCGGAAAGGGCGATATCGAGAACCGGGTAGAGCCGCGCCGGAAGGCGAACGATCCCGAGTGGCTTCTCGATCGACGTCGTCGAAAGACGAAAGCGGCCGAGGTTGCGCGCCGCGCGGCGCATGTTGTGCTTCAACCGAATCGTCAGCCGAGCTGCCGTGAACGCTTCGCTCGGAACAAAGACGGCTTGCCGGGGTAGCCCGGGTCTTGACGGCGACCCGTCGAGAGCCCATCCACCGGAGCCGGGACGGCTCGAAAGCGCTCGCGCGACGTCATAGCCTCGCTGGAAGTCATTGGCGACGGCATCGTCGAGCTCGACACGCGTACCAGCAATTTCGATCTCGAAGTCGCTCAGAAAGAAGTTTCCGTCTGCATCACGTCCCGGCCCTCCGTTGGGAAGCGACGGATGCTCGAGAACTTCGAGACGAATACCAGTAATAATGTCCGTGGAGTCAGGGGCGGCCTCGATCTCATACGTATCCGCTTCCGGATTGTCTCCGCTCACCAGGATCGATCCATCGTCGAGCACCGTGAGCTCCGCGCCACCTCGTGACCGGACCTCGAGGGGCCGGAGCGTCGTCCAATCGGCATCGGCTCGCCGCAACGCCCCTTCCCATCGCAGCTGGTCCGCCGTGAGTGAAGTGGTCGGCGTGTCCAACTCGAGGCGAAGCGATTCGAGCTCCGTCTCGATCACGAGCGCTTGGGCCGCCCGCTCCGGTGTCGGGAGCGAAAGCTCGGGCTCGACAACCCAGGACTCACCCTGGCCAAGCTTCAAAATCTCGTAAGCCGAGTTGTCGAAGAACGCCATGAACTTGTAATAGTCCTGCTGGCTGAACGGATCGAATTTGTGGTTGTGGCACTGCGCACAGGCGAGTGTCGAACCGAGCCACACGGTCGCCGTCGTGTTGACCCGGTCGACGAGCGTCTCCCACCGCGCTTCCTCGTCGTCGACGCCGCCTTCTTGATTCAAGAGGGTGTTGCGGTGAAACCCCGTCGCGACCCTTTGCTCGAGCGTCGCGTCCTCTAACATGTCGCCGGCGATTTGCTCGATGGTGAACTGACGGAACGACATATCCTGGTTGAGGGCGTCGATCACCCAGTCCCGATACTTCCAGATGGAGCGCTGGCCATCCTTCTCGTAGCCGTGGGTGTCCGCGTAGCGCGCGAGGTCGAGCCACGGGCGCGCCCAACGCTCTCCGTAGCGCGGCGAGCTCAGCAAGCGGTCGACGAGCGCGTCGTAAGCGGCGGGACGTCCGTCCGCGATAAACGCATCAATTTCTTCGAGGCTCGGTGGAAGACCGATGAGGTCGAGGCTCAGTCGTCTTATGAGCGTTTCTTTTTGGGCTTCGGGCGATGGTGCCCGTTCTTTCTTCTCGAGTGCGGCGAGAACGAAGGCGTCGATCGGATTGCGTAGCCAGTCGGAGTTTTCGACGATCGGTAGCTCTGGCTCCACCGGGCTTACGTAAGCCCAATGCGTGCTCGCGGGAAGCACGGGTGCACTTGGCTCGACGCTATCGATCCACGCGCGAACCTTCGCGATCTGGTCTCCGCTCAACGGCTCGCCGCCCATGGGCATTTGAGGTTTTTCCACGCCGACGAGACGATGGATAAGAAGACTGGTCTCGCTATCCCCGGGAACGAGGACCGGCCCCGAGAGGCCGCCGCGCATCACAGCCGCTTCGGAATCCAGACGAAGCTGGCTCTCCCGAAGCTCCGCGCCGTGGCAAACGGTGCACGACGATTCGAAGATCGGCAGAACGTCAAGGGCGAAGTCGGGGCTTTGGATCGCCCCCGCCGTCGCACTGCCACAGATCGTCAGCGTGACTACGAGCGAAGAGAGACGGGTTGACGTCATGGAGTGGGCCTCACCGTGGTAAGCGGCGATTATATGGCGATGCCGAGGCAAAGCAAGCCCGGCATCAGAACAACCGGCTGGCGCGAAAAATGATCAAGTAGCCGTGAAGCAACATGGGAAACGCCGCAACCGAGACAGCAGCCGCCGCGTTGACCCATCCAAGGCTGAATTGCCGCAGAGCGCGGAGGACAAATAGGAAGAAGAACGGGAGAGAGAGAACGACAAAAGTGACGGTCCCAGGAGCGTAGCGATTGAGGGCCACCGTACCTGTAATGTGCAGGATCGCATTTCCGAACATCAGAAAACTCGACCATTGCCTCGGAGCAAAAGTCTGGCTATAATATAGCCAGAATGCGACACGAGGTCGTCGTCGCTCCGGAGGCCGTCGAGGATTTCCGTCGACTGCCGGCAACCGTGCCATCGAAAGTTCGGGACGCTATCGAGACCCACTTGCGACATGAGCCGACAAAAACCGGCAGGAGTCGAATCAAGCGACTTCGAGGGATGTCTCGTCCGCAGTACCGACTCAGGGTCGATGACGTTCCTGTCTTCTACGACGTCTCCGACTCGGTCGTAGAAATTCTTGCGATCGTTCTGAAGTCCAAAGCAACGGAATGGCTGGAGCAAAGAGGGGAGGAGGAATGAAGAAAGTAGCGCTCTCCGAAGTCAAGGACGACCTCTCGAGATATCTGCGTCTTGCGGAGAAGGAGGAAGTGATCATTACCCGACACGGGAAGCCAGCCGGTTTGCTCATTGGTTTCCACTCCGAAGACGATTGGATCGACTATCGACTGGAGAACGACCCGCGTTTTCTCGCGCGCATCGAGTCCGCCCGGCGGAGCGTGCGAGCCGGGAAGGCAGTGAGTTTGGAAGATCTCGAGCTCGACGACGAGTCTCGGTGAAGTCCGCGAATCTCGACGATAGCCCGCCAAGATGACTCCGTTCGGCATAGGAAGACGTCGAGTCGTGCCCGCGAGTTGGCCTCGGACGTCGGGGTTGATTTCTCGTGTGCTTTCCGTATCCTGCACGCATTATGAAACGGCTGAGCTTCTCCGGAATCCTCTTGGCATGGGCGGCCTGTACGACTTCGCAGCCCGAGACCCCCGCCGACGTCGAGCGCCCCAACGTTCTCTTCGTCTTCTATGATCAATACCGTCCTGACATCATCGGGGCCTATGGCGGCGGCAAGAACATCACCACGCCAAATCTCGATCGGCTAGCCCGTGAAGGCATGCTTTTCACGAACGCTCTTTCGACGACGCCGGTATGCACGCCGTATCGCGGCATGCTCATGACCGGACGCTACCCGACCCATACGGGGATCATGCTGAACTTCCTCGAAGCCAATACGTCGCAAACGAATATCGCCGATGTGTTCTCCTCGGCCGGCTACCGGACGGCGTTCATGGGCAAGTGGCACCTCTCAGCCGGCAGCCACAAGATGGCGTGGGTCGGGCAGGAGGAAGGCTCCTGGGAACACGCCCAGCCATACATCGACGAAAATCCGGACTTCAACTTCGTGCCTCCCGGGCCAGCACGGTTGGGTTTCGAGGACTGGGCCGCGTTCAATTTTCACGTCGAGTTCCTCGCCGCCCCTTATTATCGCGACGCGCCCGAAAAGCTCATCATGGACGGCTACGAGTCGGATGCTCTGACGGATATGGCGATCGACTACATGGAGGAGGCGCGTCGTGCGAACGAACCTTTCTTCATCATGGTCGCGCCTCATCCGCCGCACCCGCCGTGGGATCGATTGCCCGAGGGTTATCTCGAACAAGTGCCCGAGACGCTCACGTGGGACGACAACGTGCCGGCTGACATGCACACCGGCCAGAACCTAACGGAAGCGCGCGCGTATTATGCGATGTCGAAGAACGCCGACGACAATATGGGACGCATCCTCGAATATCTCGACACATCGGGATTGGCCGAAGACACGATCGTCGTGTTCACTTCCGATCACGGCGAGATGCTCGGAAGTCACGGACGCCGCAACAAGATGGTGCCCTATGACGAGGCTGTGCAGGTACCCATGCTCGTCCGCTGGCCGGGACACGTGACGCCGGGATCTCGCACCGACACGCTGCAGACGCCGCTCGATCACATGCCGACGCTGATCCGCATGGCCGGGCTCGAGACACCACGAGGCCTCGACGGGATCGACTTGAGCCCGGAGATCCTCGACGGGGAGGTGACGCAGCGCGACGCGGTGTTGATGAGCAACTACACCGCGCATTGGGATTACTTCATGACCGCGTCCCAGCCTGGCGCGAGCTGGCCGGAGTGGCGCGCGGTGAAGACGAAGCAATACACCTACGCGCGTTGGATCACGGGCGAGACCGAGCTCTACGACGATCTGGCCGATCCGGAGCAAATGAACGACTTGAGCGATGACGCGGACCACGCCAGCGTTGTGGACGAGCTCGAGGCGACGCTCCAGCATCTTCTCGCCGAGGCGCATGACGCGTTCCTGCCGGGAAATGCCTATGTCGCGTGGATCGATCGGGAGCGGAACATTATCGAGACCGGCGCTGGACCCGTCGGCCAATGAAGATTAAGGCCTCGATCCTCGGCGTAGCGCTTTTCGCTCAGACGGTCTACGCGCAGGAGCCGCCTAACGTTCTTCTCATCACCGTCGACGACATGAACTGGGACTCCGTCGGCGTATACGGCGCAAAAATTCCGAACCTCACGCCGAACATCGACCGGCTGGCAAGCGAAGGGCTCCGCTTCGAGCACGCTCATGTCACCATCGCGATCTGTCAGCCCACGCGCGCGGTGTGGATGACCGGACGCTACCCGCATCGAAGCGGCGCCCTCGGCTTCGAGGAGATCCGGCCGGACGTTCCGACTCTAGCCGAAGCCCTCCGCGATCGCGGATTCCACACGGGGCTCATGGCCAAGTCCGGCCACGTGATCCCCTCGCGCCCAGACGCGTGGGCGGAGATTGTGCCGGCACGAGAGCTCGAGAACGGACGAAGCCCGGCGCTCTACCACGAACGAGCGCTTCGCTTCATGAACGAAGCGAAGGCGGCCGGCAAACCGTTCTTCTTGATGGCCAACGTGCAGGATCCCCATCGGCCTTTCGCCGGGAGCGCGGCCGAAGAAAGACAACGAAAAACGGACGCCAACAGCAAGAACCACCAATATGGCGGAGGCTTCCCGCGGGCCGAGGTCGTCTTCGATCCAGCAGAGATTCCCGTCCCCGGCTTTCTGCCCGATCTCCCAGATGTTCGCCAGGAGCTCGCCGAGTACTACACGTCGGTGAAACGGGCGGACGAGACCACGGGCGCCGTGCTCCAGGCGTTGGACGATGCGGGGCTTACGGACTCGACGCTCGTTATGTTTCTCTCGGACCACGGCATCGCCGTTCCTTTCGCGAAAACAAACGTCTGGATGCACTCGACTCGGACGCCCTGGATCGTGCGCTGGCCTGGCGTCGTCCGGGTGGGCGCCGTGGACGACCGGCACGTCGTGTCGGGGATCGACCTTGCGCCAACCATCCTCGACGCCGTCGGGGCGTCGAATTTAGCCGGAGCGGATGGCCGGTCGTTTGTCGGCGCCCTCCGTGGCGAGGAGCAAGACGGTTTCGATTTCGCGTTCACCCACATGAACGTGACGATTGCACCGGAATGGTATCCGATGCGATCGATTATCGACCGGCGATTCGGCTACATCTATAACGCCTGGGCGAATGGTGAGAAGAAGTTCTTCAACAACTCGATGCGGGGTCTTACCTTTCCCGCGATGAAGGAGGCGGCTCGACACGATCCCGCGATTGCGCTTCGCGTCGAGCATTTGATCTACCGCACAACGGAGGAGCTCTACGACTACAGTCAGGATACCGATGCGCTCGTAAATCTCATGGAGGAGCCGAACCATCGTCCCGAGGTCGAGAGATACCGCGCGTTGATGCTCGAGCAGATGCGCGCGACCGAGGACCCGGAGCTCGACGGCTACGAGCGATTTCTGAAGACGACTCGTTGAGCCCGTCCAAACACCCTCGACGGCATTGGCTTGCCCGCTTCACTACGCCCGTCCGTCGCTCATTCACGTCCCATTCGCGAGGACGGTTCCTCCGCCTAACTTTTGGGGCGCAGCGATGTACCATGGGCCAGTTGGACCTCTTCACGAAACTCACAGACGGAGCGAAGCTCTGGGCCGTCAAACGCCTCGGTAAGGTCGACCTCTACAACTTCCAGACGTCCGTGCCGTTTTGGCTGCTGGCGCTCTACAGTCACCTATGCAATGTCTGCCATCCTCCACAAATTAGCATCTCGATTGATTGACCCATGCGAATGACACACCGCCTATCCTGCTTGACCTTCGCCCTTCTGGGAGTCGCGCCACTCGTCGCAGCCCAAAACAGTCCCATCGATTACGAGCGCGCTCGATTAGAGCGAAGACTCAATGCCACCCGAGCTGAAGGGCCCATCGTGATCGACGGTGTCCTCGACGAGGAAGCATGGAAAAGCGCACCGATAGCGACAAACTTCATCCAAAGTGAGCCCGAGGAGGGCGCCCCGGCCATGTTCGACACCGAGGTTCGCGTTCTCTACGACGAGAACAACCTCTACTTCGGTGTGCTGGCTCACGACGACGATCCCGACAGCCTCATCATTAAGGATCTTACTCGTGATTTCGCCACGTTTGCCGTAGACGGGTTCAGCGTCATACTGGACACGTTTCACGACCGCCGCAACAGCTACATCTTCTCGACGAATCCGATGGGCGCCAAGTCCGACGCTCAGTCTCTCAGCGAAGGCCAGGAGTTCAACGAAGACTGGAACGGGGTATGGCACGTGGCCGGGCAGATCGAAGATCGGGGCTGGACGGCGGAGTTTGCGATACCCTTCAAGACACTCAAATTCAAGAACGTCGACAGCCAGAACTGGGGGATCAACTTCCTTCGCCGCAACCGGAGGTTCAACGAAGAAAGCTACTGGTCACCGATTCCCCGCATCTACGACGCTTCACGGGTCTCCCTCGCCGGCACGCTCGAGGAGCTCCGTGACTTGCGGCCGGGCACGAGGTTCAAGCTCACGCCCTTCGCCACCGCCAACGTCAGCGAGAGCAGTGACTCGGACACGGACGGGAGCTTCGAGGGCGGCCTCGATGCAAAGGTCTCCGTTTCAACCGGCCTCACTCTAGACTTGACCTTGAACACAGATTTTTCCCAGGCGGAGGCCGATCTGCAACAGGTGAACTTGTCGCGCTTCAGCTTGTTCTTTCCAGAGAAACGAGATTTTTTCCTCGAGAACGCGGGAATCTTTCGGTTCGGTCCACCGGAAGATCCACGGTTCAGGCGGTTCCGCCGGCAGGCCGGCCTCAGCGCGGGATCGGGTTTTCCGGCAGGCCAGACGCGAGGAAATGATCTATTGCTGTTCTTCAGCCGTCGCATCGGGCTCTCCGAGGGAAGACCCATTCCGGTGCAGGGGGGTGGTCGGCTGACTGGCCGCTACGGCGCCTACCAAATCGGTCTCTTGAGCATTCAGACCGGCGAAGAGGAGGGATTGTCGACGGGCGACAACTTCAGCGTCGTTCGCGTCAAAAGAGACATCCTGGCCAACTCCGATATCGGTGTCATGTTCATCAATCGGGAGTCGATGAACTCTTCACATTTCAACCGCAGCATCGGCGTAGATGCGAATTTCAGGGTCACGCGCCGCAAATGGACGTCAACGCTTATTGGGCCAAGACGAAGACGCCCGGTCTTTCTGGAGATGACGGGGCCGGGAGGATCGGCTGGTCCTACCGCAACCGAAGCGTGAATCTCGAGGCGTCGTGGTCCACACTCGATGACAACTTCAACCCCGAGGTGGGCTTCGCACCCCGTGTCGGTGTGCGGCGAATCACGGCTCAGGCTCAATACCGCTACCGCCAAATCGTGGGGCAGAAGATGGCTTCGCGAGATCCAACCGGGGATCAATGTCCATGACTTCACCGACCAGCAAGGAGAGCTGGTCAGCCGATACACCAACTGGACCTTGTTCTTTTTCTTCCAAAACGGCGGCTTGTTCGGCACCGGCAGTAACGGAAGCCTGGAGAACCTCAGCGATCCTTTCAATATCCATCCCACCACCACCATCATGGCCGGGTCTCATGATTTCCGCGAGCACTTCGTCCGCTTCGCCACGGACTCGAGCCGTACATTGTCTTTTAGCGGAAGAGCCGCTTCCGGGAGTTTTTATTCGGGGAATAGTTTCAACGTCAACATCAACGGAGCGCTGAAACTCGGACCCCGGTTGACCACGGAAGTGTCTTGGAATTACAACGACATCGATCTCGAGGAGGGAGACTTCACGACGAATCAGTTTGCGTCCCGCGTCAAATACTCCTTCAGCACGACCATGTTCTTGGATGCCCTCGTTCAATACAACTCGGTCGTCCAGGAATGGAACAGCAATATCCGCTTCAACGTCATTCACCGGCCGTTGTCGGACTTCTTTCTCGTGTACAACGAGAGACGAGATGAGTCAGGCCGTCGCATCGATCGAGCCCTCATCGCAAAATTTACCTACCTGCTCGATTTCTGAGAAGGCGAGCACCATTCGCTCGGCGAGCTTCCTGTAATTGCGATTCCTTTGTCCTTTCCGGTAGCGCCATGCTACAGTCGCTTGCTCTGACCGTTATCCATAGGAGCCAAAACTGATGCCATCAATGACTGAGATCGCCAAGAGCTTTTTCGAGGCCTGCGACGAGGGAAAAGGATGGGAGGGATGCAAAGAGTACTGTCACGGCGACGCAACGTTCTCCGCGCAAGCCGAGCCACTCGCCGACATCACGAGTGTGGAGCAGTACACGAACTGGATGAAGGATCTTCTCACGTTCATGTCCGAGACAGGATACGAGCTCAAGTCACTAGCCACCGACGATGAGCGGAAAAATGTCTGCGCGTATGGCATTTTCTTTGGCACGCATACCGGCGAGGGTGGTCCCTGCCCGCCGACGGGCAAGAGCATGAGAACAGACTACGTGTACGTGATGGACTTCGGCGAGGACAAGATCCGTCACGTTACCAAGATCTGGCATGCGGGATTGGCGATGAAAGAGCTCGGCTGGGTCTGAGCTTCCTTGGAGAAGCAAAGCTAGATTCTTGCCCCATGCCGCGCTTCCTTGGAACCGGATACCACCGTCTCGCACTACCGTGAGTTGAAGTCTCTTGCTCGGGGCGGCTTGGGCGAGGTCTACCTCGCGAAGGACCTCGAGCTCGGGCGCAACGTGGCGTTGAAGCTGCTGCCGCAAGACGTCGAAGAGCTCCAGCACATCGTGACAAAGGCACTTCGGAAGAACCGCGAAGAGCGGTACCAAGTGGTCAAGGACATGCTCATCGACCTGAAAGCGCTTAAAAAGAGCGAGGAATCGGAGAGCGTTGCTGAGCCTCCGAAGAAAAAGAACCCAGTTCGGCGCACCATCCGAAGCGATAGCGGCCTGAAGCGACGCATCCAATCTCTCGCGGTGCTGCCGTTCAAAATCAAAGCGCCGATGCCAACACAGAGTACCTGAGCGACGGGATCACAGAGAGCGTCATCATTGCGCTATCGGGCCTTCCACGGACGAGGCCCTCGCGCAATATCAGAAAACTCTGGAGCTCGCGCCGGAATTCGTCAGCACGCATTACTTCTTGGCTCTTTCTTACCTGGAGATAGGGAGTCACCGCCAGGCCATCGCGGAGCTCGAGCAAGCCATCAGGCTTTCCGACGAAAACGCGGTCTTTGTGGGTACTCTAGGTTTTGCTCTCGCCAAATCCGGGGACGAGCAAGCGGCCCTGCATATGCTGGACAAACTCGAAGAGCGCTCGCGGCTGGGTTACGTGCCAGCCGATTTACCAGGCAACGTGCTCATTCGACGCAGAAAGTCGGGATTACCCAAGGACTCAGTGGCCAACGTCTCCCAAATCGCCACCGTCGATCGTGGCTGGCTGAGCGAAAGAGTCGGCTCGGTGACGCGTCGGCAAATCGACGCCGTAGAAGAGGGACTTCGGTTGCTGCTTGGGCTCCAGGCACCGTATTGCTGAACGGCAAGCCCGAGACGGGTCGATAAATCAGGATCCAGCCTCGGATCTGACGAAGGAGCTCTGAATTATCTAGGCGTGAAGCGCCGCGCGGAATGCCTTCACGGCCTGAAGTGCCGTCGGGTGGTCGAGGAACGAGCCGAGCAGTTGCACATCAAGGTCCGGGAAAAGCGTGCTCCGCTCCGAGAGCTCGTAATGTTGCTCCCGCAAAACATGAACGTCAATCCGTGAATCTTGCCAGCGCCAGACTTCACGGACGCCCAGACGTCGATAAATCTCGAGCTTGTCGATCCCACCACTGGTCCACACAACTTCTATCGCCAAGTCCGGTGTGTCCCGCGCTTGGTCGCCAATGAGATAGCACTCGTCGGGCTCCAAGCCGGCTTGCTCAGGAGCCTTTCTCAATGTCCACGAACCGTAAGGCGAAAGGTCGATGTCGTGCTCGAGCGCGTAAGCTTCGATGAGACGGCCGATGTAGGATTTGATGCGCTCATGGTCTTTCGACGGACTCATTAGCTCGAGCGCTCCGTCCAAAAACGCGATCCGGGGGACGGGACGCTCCCCGCGCAAAGTGAGCTGCGCCTCAAAATGGCTCCAGGGCACACCGTAAGTGACGAGGCGCTGATCCGCGGTGGGAACGCTTTCGCCAGCCGCGGCCGCAATCTGGCTAGCCATAAGGGAATGCTACCACGCACGAAACGGCCGCGGGAATAGGGACAACGCGACGGGGCCGGTCCAGTTGCATTTGTCTGGATCGGGTGTGCAACCAACGAACGCCCCGATTATCCGAAACGGAATCTTCATTTCTCGCTCTCCTTCTCCTTATGAGAGACGAGATCTCGTTTAGATAACCTCCTTCGTACGGGCGTTTTCTTGGGAATCACTGTCCATAGGCAGTGATGGGCAGTATTGGCTCGATCCCACCGGACAGGTCGCCTTCGGCGTGTTCCCCGATGGAAAGCTCTTGATGATCGAGACCGGCCAGGCGAACGAGATCCACGTTGTTCTCAACTGGGTCGAAGAGCTGAAGCGTCTCGTCCCTGCCGTCGAGTGATCACGATTCGGCCATCTCGATCTGCCCCCGAGCTATTTGGCCTCGATCCCTTCGAGAGCTGAGCCTCGCGCATTTAGCCGAGTCGTGGCTGCCGGGCCTCTCAGAATCGGCGTTGACTACGGATCGTCTTTGAGCTCGCGCTGCAGTTGGGTGAGCTTTTCGTGAAGCTCCTTCTGGACGTCACGGTAGTCGTCCTGTCCGTAGAGATTTTCGAGCTCGACCTCGACCGTAGCGGATAGGACGATCTGAGCCAGTCGGCGTTCTCCCTGCATTGCTTAGCGCGATGCCACTCGGAAAAGCGATGTACTATGGGCCTCTCGTGGGAGAAGCCAACCGGTCCTCCCGCGGTCGAGAGTCAGTGCGGCACTGCTCGTTGATGCTCAAGCAGAGCTGCGCGACGCTCGAGCGCGAAGGCGACCAGAAATTTCTGGAGACGGTTCGTTGAGCGCTCGCTTTTCTCGGTGCCGCCGCGATCGCCGGGCTCGTGTCGTGTCAGACCCCGGTCGACGATCCGATGCGCCCACCCAACATCGTCATCATCTTTACGGACGACCAAGGCTACGCCGATGTCGGGGTCTACGGGGCGGTAGGCTTCGAGACGCCGCATCTCGACCAGATGGCGGCCGAAGGGATCCGTTTCACCAACTTCCTCGTCTCGTCACCCGCGTGCTCGCCGTCGCGCGCGGCGCTCCTGACCGGCTCCTATCCGGTGCGCGTCGGGATCCCAAACGTGCTCTTCCCGCATCACAATATCGGCCTCGCGCCCGAAGAGATCACCATCGCCGAGCTGCTCAAAGAAAAGGGCTACGCGACCGCGGTGTTCGGCAAGTGGCACCTGGGGCATCACCCCGAGCACCTCCCGCTGTCCCACGGCTTCGACGAGTATTTCGGCATCCCTTATTCCAACGACATGACCCCGGACGTCAGCAAGAACCCCAACCCCGCGGCCCAGCGGCATCCGCCCATTCCTCTCGTCGAGCAGCTCGAGGTCATCGAGATCGAGCCCGATCAATCTCAGCTCACGCGCCGCTACACGGAGCGCGCCGTCGACTTCATCGAGCGGAACCGCGAGCGTCCCTTCTTCTTGTACTTGCCTCACACCATGCCGCACATGCCCCTCTTCGTCTCCGAGCGTTTCCAAGACGCTTCGGAGCGGGGTCTCTATGGCGACGTCATCATGGAGATCGATTGGTCCGTGGGTGAGATTCTCGGCGCACTCGAGCGGCTCGGCCTCGACGAGCAGACCCTGGTTCTGTTCACGAGCGATAACGGCCCGTGGCTGGTCAAAGGCGAGAATGGCGGCTCGGCCGGTCCGTTCCGAGAAGGCAAAGGGTCGTCTTTCGAAGGCGGCCATCGTGTACCGGCGATCATGCGCTGGCCCGGACAGATACCAGCAGGGCTCGTGAGTGACGAGCTCGTGACCGCCATGGATATCTTCCCTACCGTGGCGGGTATCGTCGGCGCCGAGCTTCCGACCGACCGCGTCATCGACGGCAAAGACATCTGGCCGATCGTATCGGGTCAACCCGGCGCCAAGACACCTCACGACGTCTTCTACTACTACTGGCCATCCGCCCTCCGCGCCGTTCGCTCGGGCAAATGGAAGCTGCACCTGCCGCACACGTATAACTCGATCGAAGGTGCTCAGATCGCCACGGAAACGTTCCATGGAATCTATCGCCAGGCCGAGATCGGGCTGTCGCTGTTCGACCTCGAGACCGACAGAGGAGAGACGACGGATGTTTCAGCGGAGCATCCCGAGGTCGTCGAGCGATTGCTCGCTCTGGCCGAGGAGGCGCGAGAGGAGTTAGGGGACTCGCTGACCGGCCGTACCGGGACAGGCGTCAGAAGTCCCGCCCAGTAAGCGGGTGGCTTCAAGTCGTTGTGCGTCACGGCGTTGATGGATTTGCACGGCATGCATTCGAGCTTGGCACGCGTTTCCCTTCGAACCGCTTCGTGCAAGCTACCATCCAACAAATGCTTTGCAAACAATGAGATGAGCCTCGTAGTCGAGTAATTGCGAGCACTTTTGTAAAAAGGATAGAACCTCGCGCAGCAAGAAACGTTAATCTCCTATGAGCATGCGCGTGAGGCTCAGGTACCGGCGGCTCGCCCGCGAGCTCGCTCGAAGTCGTCTCAGTTTGAACCGTTGGGCTCAAAAGATGGGATTGGCGAGCGGGCACCTGTCGGAAATCGTCAACGGAAAGCGGCTCTACCTCGCCCCAAAGACCCGTCAGAAACTCTTGGACGCGCTGGGTCTGCCCTTCGAGGAGCTCTTCGAGATCGAGCGTGAGCGGAAAGCCGTGAACCGAAAAAGGCCGATGCGCCCCACGATTCCAGAAGGCAAAGGAGATAGCCCGATGCTGAAAATCCTTCCTGATCTCAGGTTCGCGGTGCGGTCTCTCGCGAAGCGGCCGACATTCACAGCCGCGGCGGTGATCACGCTTGCGGTCGGGATCGCCGCGAATACCACGCTCTTCAGCTTCGTCAATAGTGTGCTCGTCAGGCCTTTTCCTTATTCGAACCCGGAAGAGCTCGTCATCGCCTATACAACCGACGAGAGTCGCGGCCGTGTCGGCAATCTCTCTTATCCGGACTACAAAGACTATCGAGAGGCCATTGAGCAAACAGGCCTGATCGATATCGCCGTCCACGACTGGGAACCGTACGCGATCGCGGGTGATGGCGGCGCTGCACGCGTTGGCGGTGGGCGGGTCTCGGCGAATCTGTTCGACGTCTTGGGCATTCAGCCGCTTCTTGGTCGAACGTTTCTCCCTGAAGAGGAAGAACCTGGGGCGACGCCCGTCGTCATCCTGAGCGAGCAGTTGTGGCGGCGTCAGTTCGGTGCGGATGAGGGAGTTCTTGGCCGAACGGTTCTTCTCAACGGTAGACCCCACGTCGTCATCGGTATCATCCCGCGCGACGGAGCCTATCCCGAGAGGGCTCGTCTCTGGGTCACGTTGGCCAACTATCCCGCGCGGGATAGCCGCGCCTCTCGCGGACTCCAGGCAACGGCGAGGCTTCGGCCGGCGATGTCCGCCGAGGCCGCGCAAGCAACGCTCGAACCAATCGCGGCCCGACTCAGAGAGCAGTACCCCGACTCGAACGGCGGTCGCGGCGTGCAGCTCGTGACGCTGCGCGAGGCCCTTGTCGGCGATATGCGTGTTCTGTCGCTGACTCTCCTCGTGTTCGTTTCTTTCATTCTCCTCATCGTCTGCGCCAATGTCGCGAATCTTCTTCTCGCCCATGGCGTCTCTAGGGAACGCGAAATGGCGGTGCGTGCGGCGCTCGGCGCGAGCCGCGCGCAGCTCGTCCGCCAGCTCCTGACGGAAAGCCTTCTTCTCTCGATCGTCGGATGTGGTGTCGGGTTTGTTCTTGGATATCTCGGCATCCAGCAGCTACCGCGGTTGATTCCCATCGAGATACCAGCCTGGGTCCATATAGGCGTCGATGGGAACGTCGTTTTGTACACGATTGGACTTTCGGCGCTCTCAGCTGTGTTGTTCGGCCTCGCACCCGCCTTCTCGACCGCGAGAACGGAAGTGAGCGCCTCGCTTCGTGAGGGAGCGCGAGGTCTGGTCTCCAGTCTCCGAGGACAACGTCTTCGGGCGGCACTCGTCGTTTCCGAGGTCGCACTCTCCGTCGTTCTGCTCGTCGGCGCGGGGCTCATCATTCAAAGTCTTATGAGATTGAGCGCGGTCGATCCCGGTTTCGAGTCGGACGGTCGCCTCACGGTGGGCATCGATCTTCTCGCGCATGCCGATAGTGAGCCGAGCCAAAGAGTGCAGGTGTTCAACCGACTGCTCGAGCGGCTCGAGGCCGTTCCGGGTGTGCGATCGGTCGCCGCCATCGATCGTATGCCTCTCAAGGGAGCCTCCAATCGTGTCTCCTATACCGTGGAGGGTCAGAGCGTAGAGGAGCAGAAGAAGAACACGAGTGCTCTCTACAACCGAATCGGTGGGGATTATTTTCGTGCGATGGGCATTCGGATGCGTGAAGGCGCGCCCTTCGATCGCGGCCTTTCTGCCGTGGATCCGCGAGTGGCGATCGTCAATGAATCTTTCGCGGACCGGCATTGGCCCGGAGAAGACGCGGTCGGGAAGCGTTTCAAGCTGTACGGTCCGGACTCGGACCAACCCTGGATGCTCGTGAAAGCGGTGGTGGGCGACGTCCGCCACTTCGGTCTCGATGAAGGTGTGACGCCGGCGCTCTACGTCCCGTTTCAGCAGTCGACGACCCTTCGGCTCACCTGGGTGTTTCACACCGACACCGATCCGGCCGGGCTCACCGGCGCGGTGCGGGCCGCAGTGAGGGACGTCGATCCGAATCAGCCGGTTCACGAGGTCATGACCCTAGGGACGCTTGTCGATCAGTCTTACTGGGAGTGGCGCTTTTTCGGCACGCTCTTCTGGATGTTCGCCGGCCTTGCTTTGCTCCTCGCCATCATTGGGATTTACAGCGTCATGTCTTACACGGTTTCAGAGAGGACCCACGAGGTCGGGTTACGCATGGCGCTTGGCGCGCGAAAATCCGAAGTCATGGCTCTCGTTCTGAAGCAGGGCTTTGCACGGGTGCTTCTCGGACTGGCCCTCGGGCTTCCGCTCGCCGTCCTTCTGGGACGCGTTCTCTCGGGAGTGCTCTTCGACGTCGCGGCGTTCGAGGCCGCGACCTTCGTCGGTGTAGCCGTCCTCTTGAGCCTCGTCTCGCTCGCGGCCATGGCGATTCCCGCTCGGCGGGCCGCGAACGTGGACCCACTCGTGTCCCTCCGGTACGAATAACGCACGCCGTCGCCGGGCATCCGTTGGGTCACGGACCGACGATGTCAAATACCCGAGCGAAGTGCGCTCGGATAGCTCTGGAGGAACTCTTCGACGCTCCAGCTCTTGACGCCTGGGGCGACGGTGCTCGTTCCCGGCCCGTGCTTCGGTGCGCGGTGAACGATGAGGCACTCGACGGTCCGTCGTCGAATGGCCCGCCGGAGCTGTACGAGCGACTTCGCCATTGCCGGTACGATGGTCTTGGACCACTTCACTTCGATCAGACGGAGTCCCCCACGTGATCCCGGAGCCATGAAGTCGACCTCGAGGCCCTGCTGATCCCTGAAGAAGTACAGCTCACGCCGACCGCCGGAGTTCATCTGATTCTTTATCATCTCTGAAGCGACGAACGCCTCGAAGATCGAGCCAACGAAGGGCGACCTCTGTAGCTGCCGTTCGTCATCGACGCCAAGCAGGAAACAGAGCAGACCGGGATCGATCCAATAGCACGGCGGGGACCGGAGAGGATCACGGCCGGAAAATGCTTGGCCGCGAGCCTCAGCTCCTTCTCGAGCTCGCGGACTACGATTTTCATAGTTGAGAATTCTGAACTAACGATTTAGATTTCTCAAGTTCATCGAGACGGGGCGTGTCAGCCGTTACCGTGAAACCCGGGCACGTGAATACTGAAACCTGATATATTCCCCGCCAATTCGGAGGTCGCGCATGGACAAGAAGCCACACGTCCCCTATGTCCCCGTTTCGAGCGACATGGCGGAGCTCACGTTCAAAGCCGTTTTCCTCGGGGTCATCATGGCGGTCGTGCTCGGAGCGGCAAATGCCTATTTGGGCATGAAAGCGGGGCTGACGGTCGCTGCGACCTTTCCAGCCGCCGTTGTAGCGATGGCGGCGCTCAGGCCTTTTCGAGGCACGATTCTCGAAGAGAACATCGCGCGCACCACCGCTTCCGTGGGTGAAGCGCTCGTGGCCGGCGCGATCTTTACCATCCCCGCCTTCGTCATCGCGGGCGCGTGGGAGGATATTCGCTACTGGGAGAGCACTGCCATCATGTTGATTGGCGGGACGCTCGGTGTCTTCTTTATCATTATTTTGAGACGCACCCTCGTCGTCGAGGCCGACCTCCCTTTTCCCGAGAGTGTCGCGGCCGCGGAAATCGTGAAGGCGGGCCAGGGCGGATCCACCGGGGCATCCCTCGTCTTTGGTGCCATGGGGCTCGCGGGCCTCTGGGAGATATTCAAGAACTCGAACGGCATCCAGTTCATCTCCGACAGCGCGAGCCGCTTCGTCTCGTTTGGACGCTCGACGATTGAATTCGCGAACGAAAAGATTTCTTATTCCGGCGGCATGCATCTCGCGACACCAGCCGCATCCCCTGCGCTCATGGGTGTCGGCTTCATCGTCGGGATGCGCGTTTGTGCCATCCTTTTCGCGGGGGCGCTCTTGGGGTGGCTCGTGCTGGTCCCGCTAGCTATGTTTCTGAACCCGGCATGGAACGTTGCACTGGACTCGGCTCTCGCCACCGAAATCTGGCTTCTGCAAATCCGGCCGCTTGCGGTCGGCACGATGATCGTCGCAGCCTTTTACACGCTCTACAATCTTCGCACGTCGCTCATCACCGCCATCCGGAACGCGGTCAAGAACATCGGCACCGCGGCCGATGAGACTGCAGACCGCACCGAGATCGACATCGACTTCAAGAAGACCGCCATCGGCGTCGGCATTGCGTCCATTGGGACCTTCCTCCTCTATAACTACTTCGCTCAGGCGATTGCTGGCGCTTTGCTGCTCACCGTCGTGATGGTGATCCTCGGCTTTCTGTTCGCGGCCGTCGCCGGCTATCTCGTCGGGCTCATCGGAAGCTCGAACAATCCGATTTCGGGTCTGACGCTGAGCGCGCTCTTGATCTCGGCATTGCTCATGGTGGCGATCGGCTTGACCGACGTCCACGGCGTCGCCGCCGTGCTCGGGGTTGCCGGTGTGGTCTGCTGCGCCGCCGGTATCGCAGGCGACATGATGCAAGACCTCAAAGTGGGCCATCTCTTGGGAGGCTCGCCGTGGAAGATGGAGGTCGGCGAGCTCATCGGCGTCGTGTTTGCCGCCTTCGTCCTCGCGTTTCCGCTGATGGCGCTTCACGAGGTCTATGGGATCGGCTCCGCCGAGCTTCCGGCGCCGCAGGCTGGCCTCATGGCTTTGATGGCGACCGGCATCGTCGGAGGCGACATGGCGTGGCCCCTCGTGATCGTAGGAATGTTTCTTGCGGTCATGCTCATTTTGATTGGGGCGCCATCCCCCATGCTGATTGCCGTGGGCATGTACCTGCCTTTCGAGTCGACCTCGGCGATCTTCGTGGGCGGCCTCATCAAAGCGATCCTGGGCTGGCGGTTGCGCCAGCAGAATGCGGGCGATGAGGAGCGGGTAAAGGCCGAGAACACGGGGACGTTACTATCCTCGGGCTTCATCGCAGGAGAATCGTTGATGGCGGTCGTGCTCGCGTTTCTCGTGCTCGGCGCCGATCGCCTTCCAGCACTCGCCTCCTTGCACAACAGCATGACTTCGGCCGCCTCGCCGAGCTATTGGCCCGGCCTCCTCATCTATCCGATCCTGCTATACATGCTCGTGTGGCTTCCGCTCCAAAAGATGAGCGAAGGCCGGAGCACATAGACCGGGCTAGTCGAGACGATGAACCTTCTCGACCTCACGCCAGTCGCCGCGGCGGAATCGGAGGAGCAGGGCGGCGATGTCATCGTCATCCGTCCACGGCCTCTCCATCGCGGCCTCCTCACGCCTTTCCACTGGATCGTCTATTTGCTCGCGCCTCAGCGTCTCCGACTCGACGACATCGGTAGCTTCTGCTGGCGTCAGCTCGATGGCCGGCGCACCGCGGGAGAGATCGCATCGGCGCTTCGCGCGGAGTTCGGAGACTCCGTCGAGCCCGCCGAAGAGCGCGTCGGCCAGTTCATAAGGTCTTTGCGCAGAGAGGAGCTCGTGCGCCTACCAGAGCTCGACACGAAATCCCAAGGAGGCGCGCTGTGAAGAAATGGTTTAGCCGAGGTATATACTCAGCCAATGAGAACGCTAGGCATCGTTGTTATCGGTTTGACTACGCTCGTCTGGCCGCTCGCGGCGCAAGAGGACATTGCGTGGAAGATTCGTCGCGAGGCGAAAGAGAACTCACAGATTCTTGAAACACTCCACATTTTCACGGATCGCTACGGCCCCCGTCTCACAGGCTCACCCAATCTGGAGGCTGCGGGGAAATGGGCCGTCGATCAGATGACGGCTTGGGGTTTCTCCAATGCGCATCTAGAGTCTTGGGATTTCGGCCATCCCGGATGGAGCAACGAGAGACTCACAGCGCATATCGTGTCCCCCGTCAAAGACGTTCTCACCGCCGAAGTGCTCGCGTGGACGCCTGGGACGGATGGTGTTCTGCGTGGAGAAATCACGCAGATCGAGCCGCCACGTCTTCCAACACAAGAAGAGCTCGACATCTATTTCTCGACCGTCGCTGATAAAGTCCGAGGCAAGATCGTCCTCGTCGGCAAGCACCAGGACGTGCCGGTGGCGTTCAACCCGCCCGCGAAGAGGCGCGACGAGGCAGCGATTCGGGCGCAATACGATCCTATCGATCCCGTGCCCCGGACTCGCCGACGCCGCACCCCGCGCACAGACGGCAAGCTCGATCGACGGGCGCTCGCTAAGGCCGTCGCACAATTCCTCGTCGACCACGGAGCGCTCGCGCAGTTGAACGATGCGGGGCGGGCGCATGGGCAAATCCGCGCTTTCTCGAACCGCACTTACGACAAAGACAAAGCGCCGGCGACGCTCGTGCTACGCAACGAAGATTACGGCCGGATCTCGCGGCTCCTGAAAGACGGTCCGGTCGAGCTCGAGCTCGATATCGTGAACCACTTTTACCCGGAAGGTGCTTCGGCCTATAACGTCATTGCCGAGATTCCGGGAACGGACAAAGCCGACGAGGTCATCATGCTCGGAGGCCACCTCGATTCGTGGCATTCCTGGACGGGTGCGACCGACAACGCGATCGGCTGCGCGGTGATGATGGAGGCTGCACGGATTCTCAAAGCCATCGGCGTCGAACCGCGGCGTACCATCCGCGTCGCCCTCTGGAGCGGCGAGGAGCAAGGCCTTCTCGGATCGAAGGCCTATGTCGCGGAACATTTCGGAAGTGCAGAGGAGCCCACACCCGAATTCGCAAATTTCGGCGGCTATTTCAACATCGACTCCGGCACGGGGCGTGCCCGAGGGGCGACGGTGTTCGGTCCTTCGAGCGCCGCCACGATCCTGCGCGACGCGCTCGCGCCTTTCGCCGATCTCGGCGTTGTGGGTGCGACCACGACCACGAGCCGGCGAGTCGGTGGGTCGGACCACACCTCTTTCAACGGCGCCGGGCTTCCCGGGATTGGGATGAGCCAAGACCCGATCGAATATGGAACCCACTCGTGGCACACGAATCTCGACGGCTACGAGCGCGTCGTGCCGGGCGACGCCATCAACTCGGCCACCGTCATTGCTGCCGCGCTCTACCACTTGGCGATGCGCGACGACTTGCTGCCACGGTTCTCGAGCAAAGAGATGCCCAAGCCGCCAGAGGAGCAACGCAGCACGCAGCCTTAGTGCGCCGATTTTCAACGGCCGGTAATCGGCACGAATTCGGCGAGCTCTGCGGACCAGTTCGAGACGACGCGCAAGCGATCGATGCGGGCGCCCGGAGGGGGTCGCAGAATCAAAAAGCGATCCCCGATCGACCGCGGTTCCCTGGCGCGCGAGCTCGGTGATCTCTATCCGCGCATCGCCAATGTCCTGAAGCCGCTCGCGAGCGTCTTGCCGCAAACAGCGCTTGATCAATCGCACCAACGCGCGCGGCGTGTCGGCGGGAAGCTGGCCCCAGCCGACTTGGTCGCGCAAGACCGCGGCCAATGGCATCGGATGGCGTTTGACCGCCAAAAGCACGCCGGCCAGCGAGCATCTCGTAATCGTAGAGAAGACAGCCGAACGCCCATACATCGATATGCGCGAACGCGGCCAAAAGCAAGATTGCAGAATCGAGAGGGATCAAGTTGCCAGGCTGTCGACTCACTTCGCGCAGGTGCGGAAACCCGCGAGCACATCCGCGCGATCGGGTAAGAAGAAATTTCGATAGCTGTTATTGATGAGACGCGACCGCGTCGCCCACGCGCCGCCTTTGAGCACTTTGTGATAGCCGAACCACGGAGCCGAGTACTCTCGATAGGGATAATCGACGAGATAGCCGGGAAAGGGATAGAAGGCCGACGCGGTCCACTCCCAAACATTGCCGATCATTTGACGACAGCCATAGGCGCTGTCGGATTCCGGAAAGGCAGCTACGTCCACGGTCCCGAGGTGGCGTGAGTCAAGATTGGCGAGCTCGGCGGAAGGCTCGGCGTCGCCCCAAGGGTAGCCGCCACTCGACTCGGCGCTCGCCGCCCTGTCCCACTCGGCTTCGCTCGGCAAGCGGCGGCGCGCCCAACGGCAATAAGCTTCCGCCTCGTACCAGCTCACATGGCATATCGGGGCGTGAGGCTCGAGGCGCACGTAGCGGTCGAAATCCCTTCTCAGCCAGCCCCGCTCGTCACGCAGCCAGTAAAGGGGGTGCGTCGCACCCGTGCTCGAGCGGATGAGCCAACCCTCTGGGCTCCAAAACTCGCGCCGACCATAACCACCATCGTCGACGAAGGCGGCGAACGCAACGTTTGTGACCGGCGCGCGGGCGATGCGAAAGGCGGGCACTTCGACGGGATGGCCCCACTTCTCGTTGTCGAAGAGAAACGAGGTGTTCTTGGATGCGCCGAGCTGATGGCACCCGCCGGGAATCTCGACGTCGCCAGGTAAATCGCCTCCGCCTGGCGCGGCGGCGGACGCACCCAGCCGGGGCGCCGGATATTCCAGGGTCTGGCGGGTATGGGTGAGAGCCTCACCGTGCATGTCTTCGTGAAGGGTGCAAAGAAGTGCGAGATAAGTCTCCTGAGCGCTCGCCTCGCCGCTCCCCAAGCCTTCGGCAAAAGCCTCGAGGACATCGTTCATATAAGCGATCGTCTTCTCCCGCGTCGGGAGCGGGAGCGACCAGCGGATGTCATGGGCGACGTGAAAGGAATCGAAGAGCTCGTCGGCGCCGGGAAGCAGTTGCGGGTCGTGGCCGAGCTCGCGCAAGAAAAAGACTTCGAAGAAGAACGCGATGTGCCCTAGCTCCCAGCGCGGGGGATTCACGTTCGAAAGACGCGGGACTTCGAGCTGCTCGTCATCGAGGTCGTCTAGGAGCGCTAGCGTCCGCGCGCGCGCGTCGCGTGCCTGGTCGATGAGCATGGCGGCCGGTAAGCGGTGGTGTTTGTCGGAGAGTGGCACATCGGCAATCTATCAACGATTTCGGGGACGCGCTATTCTTGGCAGTCCTCTATCCATAGCTAGAGCGTAGTTTCCATCTCGCTGGCGAGCTCTCGTAGGTGATCGAGATAGGCCCGGATTTTCTTCTTCTCGGATTCAGGAATGCTATCGAAAGCGAGTCCCACCCCGCGCTCCCCCGCGGTCGATTCAGCGCGGGCCCAGGCCACACGCGCTTCGGTCGACACGGTCCCCTCGCCGCGAAGCTCGAAGCGCAGCGCGCCGACCCGATCGACTTCCGGCAACGCATCGCCTCGGAAATAAGCTCCGCCGACACTCAAGTTCGTGAGATAGCCCGACAAAGAGGAGGAGCCCATGGAGATTTGTGCCTCGATGAGCGTCGGCGTGTAGCGCACATGAGCGCGATCGTGAACAGCCGGCCCGTCTTGAGGTGGAGCGTCGTCCTTTTTGTCGACCATCGTCGCGAGCACCAGGAGCAGCTCCGCCGTCGGAATGGGGGTGGAGGCGTAGAACGGTCTCAAGTCCACGCCGGCGAGCTCGCTCTGGGGTGTCTCGTGCTTCGAGAATCGGAAGGTGCCCTTTCGGAGAGAGAGTATCTCGGTCAAGCAGGCCATGGCCTGCACGCGCCGAAAGGCGCGACGGCTCTGAGGCTCGACCTCCCGCGCCGCCTTGGCGAGCAATAGACGCGTCGATGAAGACTCTCCACACACGATGGCGCCTTTGACGAAGATGATGGTACCGGACGTGTCCGGGCTTTCGACAAAGAGCGCTCCGGTCTGCTTCGAGTAGGCCAACACCTGAAGCACGTCAAGAAGAGGAACGTTCTCTAACTTGCCACTGACGATCATGGATTTCGACGGATTCGGAGGAAGCCGTGCCCATTGTCGCACGAATCGACGGGCCTGTCTTTCGGCTCGAGCTAGAGGAAGCTAAAGGAGCTAGAGGCTTCTAGGCTAGGCCTAGCCAGGTAAACCTGAAAGCCTTTGAACCGCTGAGGCGCAGAGGGCGCAGAGGAAAATCCGGGATTTCTTCTTCTCCGCGTGCTCTGCGCCTCTGCGGTGAGATTGTCTTGCTCCAGATCTAAAACGCGAACAAAATCCTCGCTTTTGGCAGCTAAGAGCCTAGGCGGCGTCCGGGACTTCGCCCGGAAGACGTGGCCCTTCGGGCAGTTGAACGGCCCGTAATCATCTGGAACATAAAGACTTACCAAACA
>SMYC01000091.1 GCA_004356105.1 Acidobacteriota bacterium
AGGATGATGTTCTGAGCCTGAATCCCACTTGCCATAATGTCGGTCACACTATAACAAGCTCTGTTCCAATTTGCGGCTCAGGCCGCACCACGGTCAATCTTTGGAAAAACAAAGAGATCAATAATAAAAAAGCGTAACGCAAAGGCGCAAAGTCGCAAAGGAAAAAAAGAAAATATTGAAAGTACCGCTTACGGCGCCTTCCCCGAAAATCAGCGACAAGAGCGGTCCTCTCATTTTTTTTCTTTTTCTTTCTTTTCTTTGCGTCTCTGCGGCTTTGCGCCTTTGCGTTACGCTTTTCTCAATATTGATCTCTTTGCTTTTTAACTAATAATTGTTTTGCGCACCGGGTTGACACCGGTGATAGGATTAGGCACGTTTTCCAGCAGAAGAGGAGATCTGCCATGCTGCAAAGGCTGTTCTTCTGCGTTCTCGTCATTTGCGGGGGATTCGGCGCTGGGTGCTTGTCACCACCCGCGCTGGACACGGGTGTGCTGCGCGTGGCCATCAACCGCGAGCCCACGACTTTCAATAGCTTGCTTGTCGCGGACACTACCACGCAAATCGTGACGGACCAGCTCCACGCGCCGCTGATTCGGCTGAACCAGCAAACCCAGGAAATAGAGCCGGCGCTCGCCGAGTGGTGGGAATTCTCTGAGGACGGCAAGACGCTCGTATTTCGGTTGAAGCGGGGCGTGCGGTTTTCCGACGGCGAGCCTTTGACAGCTGCGGACGTCGTGTTCACGTTCCGTGTCCTGAACGATCCCGAAGTTGCGAGTCCGCTCGTGGACACCGCTCAGATCGACGGCGAGCCGATCGTGCCCGAGCTCGTCGACGACTTGACCGTCGCCTTCCGGTTGCCGCGGCGGACCGCAACGGTCGATCGCATCTTCGATAGCATCCGCATCCTTCCCGAGCACCGGTTGGCCGAGAGTCTTCAGAACGGGACGCTGGCGCAGGATAGCGGCCTCAGCGCTAGCGTCGAAACTATCGTCGGGCTCGGGCCGTTTCGGCTTCGAGACTACGAAGTGGGGCAGCGCATCGTGCTCGAGCGTAACCCCTATTACTGGAGATCCAAGAAAAACGATGTCTATCCGAGGCTCGAGGGGCTCGTTTTCGATGTCGTGCCCGATCGCAGCACGCGGGAGCTGCGACTCTTGGCCGGAGAGGTCGATCTTCTGGAGCGGATTTCACCCGAATCGTTCCGAGCCCTCGCTATCGAGAGCCAGCCGTCGCTCAAGCTCGAGGATCTCGGCCCGGGAATGGTGTCCGAGCGGCTCTGGTTCAACCTCAATCCGGAGAGCCCCATCGAGAGCTATAAGAAACGGTGGTTCTCGGATGTGCGTTTTCGCCGCGCTTTTTCTCTTGCCATCGACCGTCGAGGGCTCGCGCGTGTTGTCTATTTTGGGCTTGCCACCGCGGCGAGCGGATCGGTCTCGCCCGCCAACCGTTTTTGGCGTAACACGGCCATTGCGACGACAGAGCAGGATGTGGACGAGGCGCGCCGTCTCCTGGAGGTGGCGGGTTTCCGCCTTCACGACGACGGGCGGCTTTTCGATCCCGACGGTAACCGGGTGCAGCTGACAATCGTTACGACCGCCGGCAGCAACGAGCGGCAGCGGGCGGGAGCGTTCATCCAGGAGGATTTGAGCGAGCTCGGTATCGATGTCACGCTCGCGCCCCTAGAAGGGGGCGATCTCCTCGCTCGGGTGACCGGGAGCTACGACTACGAGGCCTTTCTGCTCGGGATCACCCAAACGGATCCGGATCCGTCGGCGGAGATGGCACTGTGGCCGTCGCGAGCACCGCTTCACCTTTGGCACCCGTCACAGGCTGAGCCAGCGACGGCGTGGGAAGCGCGGATCGACGAGCTTATGGAGGCTCAAATGGTGGCGCTCGACGTCGAGCACCGGAAAGCGTGCTACTACGAAGTCCAGGCCATCGTTGCCGAGCAACTTCCCATGCTCGACCTCGTTGTGCCTCACGCCCTCTTGGGCATTCATCGACGGGTGCAAAACGTGCGGGCCACGCCGTTCGGGCATCCACTTTGGAACAGCGACGAGCTCACTCTCGAGTCGTGGTAAAAAACACCACGTGGTAAAAATCCTGTGATGTAGGTCACTGAACGACTTTCCAAGCGGGAGTACCTTGCAGACGTTCCTTTAGGTACAAATTAGGTCGACGGGACTAAGGAGGTGCCGAAAGATAGCGCGAGCGTAGGGTTGGTCCCTCACGGCAAAGTTAGTTTGGAAAGGCGATTATTTTACTTTCTTACTTTCTTTTATGTCCGCTTTGCCGGGGCTCTAGAGCCCTTCCGCTGCATCGTTATCTCGCCTGAGACCCAGAATTTCTGAGCTTATTGTCCGGCGCTCGTTTGTGTCGGGCCAGGGGTCGCGCATTTAATCACGATAAGAGGAGGTGTCCAATGAGTGGAATTTTATGGGTATGATTTTCAATAAGACAGAAACTAATCATTCTATCATAAATAAGGAGATCATCTAATGGATAACGTACAAGACGTTCAGGAAATCGTAGAATTAACGGTAGAAGAGCTCGAAGAGCGCACTGCGCCTGGAATGATCGTAGTTTTGTAAGTCTATTCATAAGTATTGTTAATCCCCTCCAAGTTTCTGTTTCAGGAGGCCAATGGGGAGCGGTCTCCTGAACTTTCCTCCTTCCCACGCTTACTTGGTCATTGACCCGGTCCAGATATCTGTGCTATTTTGCACTGCTCTTAGTCCAAAAAGCATTCATGGCTGCGGGAACAGGTTGGGTTGATCGAGGTCTTATCCGTACTCTTTTGCTTTTTTCATAGTTCAGCGTTCCTCAGCCCGCAGGTGCCGCCTGCAGAGTCGAACCGGAGCCGCTTTTGGACTTGCGTAAAGGACCCGTCGGGGTCCGAGCTTTTGCATACGCCACCACTACACTTGGGGCGGCTGTGCTCGCATGGGCGATGCTGTCCAGCAGTGAGCTCGTTAACTCACTTTCGCTTTCCGAAGGAATGGCCCTTCTCGGCGTGCTGAGCGTCGCGTGTTTGAGTGCACGCTGGGTGGTTCGCGTGCCGCGCACCGATAACTACATGGCGGTGGCGGATTCACTGATGCTCGCGGTGACGATGATTTATGGGATCGTCGCCGGCGTTCTAGCGAACGCGATTTTCTACCTCGTCGGGTACTGGTCGGCGACGCGACCCGTGGCCCCGGACCAGCCGCGAACCCGCCATTTGTGGAACGACCTCCAGGCGGCGTTCAATATGGGCGCGGGCGCGATCTACGCTTTCGTCTTCGGCCACGTCTTCTTCATGACGATCCCCGATGGCCCCGCGGGCTCGATCGGCGCCGCGCAGCTCATCATCCCTGTCGTGTTGATGGCAACCGCCTATTTTCTCGTTAACAGTTTTTTGACGGATGCGGTCCAAGCCCTGGCTGGCCGCGGTACGTTCGGTCATCTTTGGCTTCAGAATCTGCCGCTCGTGCCGCTCTATTTTCTGGCTTCCTCGGGTGGCGCGGCCGTCGTCTACCTGTTCCATGCCGTTGCGGGGCCCTGGTCTTACGTCTTGGCGCTTCCGATCCTCGTCGTGGCGTATTACGCGCATCTCTTCTACAACGACAAGTACGAGGAGTTGTCCCGCGTTCACAAGCAAACTCTGGAAGCTTTCGCGTTTTGCATCGACGCGATGGAGCTCCACACCGATTTCAAGCATCACACTTCTACGCATATCCAGCGGACCCAGGTGCTTACTCTAGGCCTGGCTCGAGAGCTGAGGGTGGATGAAACGACCTATGAAGGTCTCCGTTACGCTTCAGTGCTGCACGATGTCGGGAAGATCTCGATCCCGTCCTACATCCTGCACAAGCCGTCACGCTTGACCGAGCGCGAGTTTCAGAAGATGAGCACGCATGCGGCTGTCGGCGCCCAGATTCTCTCATCCATTGATTTTCCGTTCCCAGTCGTCGAGATCGTGCGCCACCATCACGAGAATTGGGACGGCACAGGATATCCGGACAGGCTCAAAGGTACGGCCATACCGCTAGGGTCACGCATTCTCTCTGTTGCCGACTGCTACGAAGCGTTGACCGCGCGGCGCGTGTACCGGCGCTCGCTCAGCCGCGACGCGGCGGTCGCCATCATGAAGCGTGAGAAGCATAAATTCGACCCCGTCGTGTTCGACCTCTTCCTCGAAGTGATCCCGAAGCTCCAGCAGGAGCTCAAGTCAATCGAGGTGCGCTCGCTCACCGAGCCGAAGGAGCATCGGGACCAAAAGCGAGCGCCCGACGTCGTCGGGACGTCGAAGGCTAAGACGCTGAGCAGCTCGATCTCCGAGCCACAGCAAGAAATTTTCACGTTGTTCGAGATTTTTCAGAACCTCGGTAACTCCCTGTCCCGCACGGATACGCTTACCATTCTGGCGTCCAAGCTCGAGAAGATCGTGCCCTTCACGACACTCGTCATCTATCTCGCGGAGGAAACCACGGAAGAGCTCAAGCCGGCGCATGTCGCGGGCGAGCACAAAGAGGCTTTCTCCGGGCTTTCGATCGAGATGGGCACCCGGCTCGCCGGTTGGGTGGCCGCCAATAACCGATTTCTCTACAACGTCCACCCCGGGCCCGATACGATGGCTCTTTCAGAGGAGATCAAGAGCCTCTACGCGAACTCTCTGCTCGCGCCGCTCGTTCACGAGGATCGCCGGCTCGGAACGATCGCCCTCTACGTTGCCGGTGACGAGCGCTTTACCGATGACCATATCCGGCTCATGGAGATCGTCTCCAACCGCGCCTCGATTGCGCTTTTCAACGCCACCCGCTTCGAAGAGACACAGGAGGACGCGTTCACCGACCGGCTGACGGGGCTTCCCAACTCGCGCTTTCTATACATCTTTTTCGAGCAGACGCTTTCCGAGGCGAAACGCTACGGTGAGCCGCTCTCGCTCATAGAGATGGATCTCGACGATTTCAAGAGCGTGAACGATCGACATGGCCACCACACTGGCGATCGCTTCTTAAAGGAAGTCGGCCGAATCTTGAAGGGCCACATGCGCGACGCGGATGTGCTCGTACGCTATGCGGGTGACGAGTTCATCGCGATCTTGCCGAAGACCACCTACGAGCAGGCGCGCCAGTTCTCCTATCGTTTCCAGGACGCTGTCGAGGAGACAGAGCTCGACGTCGGGATCGGCTCGATGCTCAAAGTCGGCATCTCGCTTGGACTTGCTTCCTATCCCGCGGCGGGGCAGGATCTCGAGTCCTTGTTGATGGCCGCGGACAAGAGCATGTACGAGGACAAAGCGCGGCGAAAGAGGCGGCGCGGCGGGACTCCGGCGGCGGAAAGCTACCAGCCGAGCTTGTTCGAGTCCGAAGAGCTCCAGAGCCAGGCCAAGAACTAGACTAACTAACTAACTGCGGTGAGATTTTCTTGCTCCAAACCGTGAACAAAATCCTCGTTTCTGACTGGTTAGAGCCTAGTCGCTCGCGTCAGCCTTAAGAGCGGGACTCTTGAGCCCGGCGGCGATCGCGTCGCGCTTCTGATCCTCTTCGACTTCGGGCTCGAAGCAACGCCGGCAGCGCGCTTCATAGGCGCCGGCACCCCCGACCACCACGCGATCTTTCGACGCGACGAGCCGCTGCGTCTGGTTCGCGGGGCTTCCGCAGCGCATGCAGATGGCCAGAGTTTTGGTGATGTACTCGGCCACCGCGAGCAGCTGCGGCATCGGCTCGAAAGGTTGCCCCAAAAAGTCAGTGTCCAAACCGGCGACAACGACCCGCTTCCCGCCATTGGCGAGCTGGTTACACACCCCGACGAGGGTGTGGTCGAAGAACTGCCCTTCGTCGATGCCGATGACCTCGGTCCGTTGATCGAGCTTTTCGAGGATCTCATCCGCGCGCTCCACGAGCTCGGCGTCGATGCGCATATCGCTATGGGAGACGATGTGGTCTTGGCTGTAGCGCCCGTCGATGAGGGGCTTGAAAATCTGAACTCGCTGGCGCGCGATCTGAGCCCGACGCAAGCGGCGGATGAGCTCTTCGCTCTTGCCGCTGAACATGCTGCCCGTGATCACTTCGATGCAGCCTGGATGGGAACGAAAAACATCCATGTTTCCTAAATTTGCTCCTTGCTTCGGTAGGCCCCCGCATTATAGAACGGCGCGAGCGCATGCAGCATCGAGCGTACGAACGCTGCCTTGCGGCTCACCATCCCTTGCGTGAGCAGACCGAAGGTTCCCTCATGTCCCGCGACGTCCCGCCGCTCGAAATAGCGATCGGCAGCGGCGCCGAGATCTTCGCGGGCGACGAGCACGGCCTCCGTAAGCTCTTCGGGGAGCGGGATTGAGCCGCTTCCGCCGTAGAAACCGCGATTACCGTCAGTGACAAAGGACCACGATTCGAGGAACGCGGCGCCGTTCTAGCGACGATGCCGCCCTCGAGCCCGATGCTCAGGGCTGGCGTGATGCCCTCGCGCTCGAGGAGCTCGAATGCGTTCGTCGCGCGATTCCTCGCGCCCCGCATGGTTTCTTCAGTCGTGGTCGGCGTGGACGGAGCCCCGGACGGGACTTGGCGCGGCTCGAGACCGAGCTCGCCCGGTAAGAAATCCGGAAACCGTTCCCGAAGCTCGCGCAACACGAGCTCGACCGCGTCGAGCTTGGGCTGACGTGTCGTCCCCACCGCAACCACCGTGGCCCGCGAACGAGACGGGCCTGTGGCCCGCGAAGGCGGGCTCATTCGATCATGAGCTCCAGCCCGCGCGGCGCGACGTCGTAGTCGAGCACTGACCCGCCCGCTTCGACCACCGCGGCACTGACTGATGGACGCTTCCCCTTGGGAACCGCGAGAATCATGCATCCCCCACCACCTGCGCCGCACACTTTCTCGGCCGTGACGCCGGCTTCGCGCGCCGCTGCGATGATGGTCTCGAGCTCGGGACTGGATACTGCAGGGGCCATCTCGCGTCGCGCTTGCCAGTCTTCGCCGATGAGGACGGCCACGCGGTCGAGATCCCCGTCGACGAGCGCGTCGCGCAGCGCCGCCGCCGTGCGACCGCTACGTTCCACGGCGGCCGTCGTCGTCGGGTCCGACTCGATGAATCGCTTCACGACTTCCCAGTTGGTCGCGCCCGAGCGGTGAGGCTGATGCGAATATGCGAGAAGGAAACGCTCGCGAAACGCGTTCGCGTCGATCGGGAGTGGCTCGCGCCGGTGGCGAAGCTTTTTCCACCAGAGGCACATGGCGCCGCCGAAAACCGGTGGGTAGTGGTCTTGCGCACCCGTAGGCATGCGAAGAAGCTCGACTTCGATGTCCTTCACGAGCTCGATGAGCTCGAGGTTCCCATAGCGGAAGCCGGTGAGGCCATTCAAAGCGCCTGCGATCGAGATCCCGAGAGAAGATGAAGCGCCGAGCCCAGCCTGGGGCGGAGCTTGTGAATGGGTGGTTAGGAGCAACGGTTTGGCGGGAGCGAAAAACGTGAGCAGCCGGCCCGCGATCTCAGCCCCTTCCATTTCGGCGAGGGCTGCGGTCGAATCAGCCGTGATCGTCCGTTTCGAGACGCGCTCGCGAACGTGCCATTGCTGGTCCGGTGACGGCTCGACTTCGACCTCTGTATAGAGGTCGATCGCTAGATTGACCGTCGCCGCTTTCGGGATCAGAAGATAAACCGGCCAGAGATCGATCGTGCCGCCGGCGAGATCGATTCGCGTCGGTGCTCGCGCCCGTAGCGTCATGGATAGCCCGAGGCTCAGGGCCTTTAGAAGATGAAACCGACGTAGAAGGCGTAGCTCGTACCGGAGCCGGACTCGAAGGCCCGTTGCAGCTGTAGCTCGAGGCTGAGCGCTCCGAGCTCGACGCCGCCGAGCAGGTGAAAACCCATGTTGTGGCTCCACCTATTGTCTCCGGCGAGAATCACGAAGTTGTTGATGAGGCCGATGCCACCGCCGCCATAGGGGCGGGCCCCGATAGTTCCGGACTTGTATTTCACGTTGACGAAGCCATTGGCGGGAATGAGCGTCGCCGTTCTGTCGCCTCCGGCAACGTCTTGGCGGAACACTGATGACTGAACCTCGAAGCCGACAAAGATCGTCTGCGAGAAGTTCACCGCGTAGTCCGAGCCGAAACTCACGCGCCAGCGTCCCGCGAACTCGACATCGCGTGGGTGGAAGATGACGCCGCCTCGAAGAAAAGCATCTCCGGCGGACGAGCTCACCGCAAGACCCAGAAACAGCGAAGCTACCGCGCCGCATCGCAGCGCCGCTCCCCCATTCCATCGGATCATGAGTGTGGATTATATCCAAGGCCTCGCAGCATCATCAATGTTTCCCGTTCGGATACTATTCTTTCCCAGAAGAAGGACAGGCATGAAGGATTTGGTCATTCATACGCGCTGCCGGCTCGAGGAGCGACGCGCGAAGAGCCTCCGCTCGAGCTTGAGGCCCGCGGCAGTGCTCCTTCCGATCCTCGTAGGCAATGTTCCTGAGACGCTTCTTCTGACCCGGCGCTCCGACAAGCTGCGACGGCAACCGGGCGACATCGCGTTTCCCGGTGGCGCGGTCGATCCGGGGGACCCTACGGCGCTCCATGCGGCCCTTAGGGAAAGCCGCGAAGAGATTGGCCTTCTTCCCGAGCACGTAAACGTGCTCGGGAAGATGGACGAGCGCGCCACGGTCACCGGTTTCCGTATCACACCCTTCGTAGGTACCGTCGAGGCGCCTTACCCGTTTCGCACGAATCACGAGGTGGACGTTCTCATCGAAGTGCCGATCGAGACTCTAAGGGATCCGGACATTCTCGAGGTCGAGAATCGACCCATGCCCGACGGCTCGATGCGCGATGTCTACCACTACCACTTCGAAGGTCACGACATTTGGGGGATCACGGGGCAGCTCATCAAAGACTTCCTCGACCTCATCCGCTGAGCGACGATTGTTTTTGCCACAGAGGATCAGAGGTTCGAGAGAGAGCGTCGTGCTTGTAGGGTCGTAAGGGTGACCCGGCGTAGCTTAGCCGCAGCCAACCCGCATGGTTGGCGCCACCGCGTGCTCTCCCCTCGCGCGGGTCGTCTCCCGACGCTGCTGCTACACGAACCGACCTCTTGACCCTCTGTGCCTCTGTGCCTCTGTGCCTAATTTCCGCGGATGATTTTGCGGGAATGATCGTTAGGGGCGTTCGGGGCGGAGGCAGTCGCTTGGGTTCTTGTCGACGAAGCCGATGAAGACGGGGTGGCGGAGGCGCGCGTCACGCGTCAGCTCGGAATATTCGATCCGGACGACGAGAGCGGGACGCAGCCATTCGATATCCCCTGGAGCTTCGGCCCGGAAGTTTGGGGGCGCCGCGGCACTCAGGTGCTCGAGCTCGGTTCCGAGTTGGTGCACGGTTTTCTGGTCGAGGCCGCTCCCGGCATTGCCGAGCCAAACGAGCTCTTCGCCGTCATAGGCGCCGAGGACGAGCGACTTTACCCTCCTCGTCCCGCGCTCGCGAACGATGCCGATGAGGACGGCGTCGGTGCGGCGTCGAACCTTGAGCTTGAGCCAGTCGTTCGACCTCTCGCCGACATATCGGCTCGAGATGGCTTTGGCGACGACCCCCTCGAGGCCGCGCGCTTCGGCTTCCCTGAAGAGCGCTTTGCCTTGGCTCAGGACGTAGGTGCTCTCGACGATGGGGGAGGGCGGCGAGACGAGGAGCTCTGTGAGAAGTTTCTTACGCTCGATGAGCGGGCGGTCGATGAGAGGCTCCCCATTTCGGTACAACAAGTCGAAAGCCATGTAGACGACGGGGTGCCGTGAAGCTTTGACCAAGGCCGCGTCGCGCGTCCTCGTTTGTTCCCGAACGAGCACGCGCTGGAAGTCCGGACGGCCGTCCTGATCGAGAACGACGACTTCGCCATCGAGAATCCCGTCTCCAGGCAGAGCTTCTAGAGCGCCAATGATCTCGGGATAGCGCTCCGAAGCATCGGTTAGCTTGCGGCCTTGAAGCCTGTGAACGCCCTCGCCGAAAAAAGCGAGCACGCGGATCCCGTCCCATTTGATCTCGAACAAGTGCTTGTCCGAATCGAAAGGCGTGCCCGAGCCCGCGAGCATAGCTTGGACCGGGGAATGCAACCAATCGCGCATTATTGAATGGTCTGAATGGCTGGCCGTTCGGGCTTACTCGCCCGCCGCCTTTGCGATCTCGCCGGCATCCGGAGGCGCGAGCTGGCTTTGCTCCAGGCTCGTTTTCAGGGCGTCCATGAGATTGATGACCTTTCCAGTCTCGACCTCGGGAGGGGCCACGATCTCTTTACCTTCGGCTTTGGCTTTTATGATCGCGAGAAGCTCTTTGCGGTAGTTGTCTTCGAAATCCTTGGGCTCGAAAGGCTTGGTGATGGAGTCGATCAGCTGCGAGGCGAGCTGCAGCTCTTCGGGGTTGATCTCCGGTGTTGCCTCGAGCTCTTCGATGCCAGAAAGCTCTCGCACTTCATTGGCGTAATAAAGCGCCGACATGATGAACGCGTTGTCCCGCGGGCGGATCGCGGCGACCTGCTCTTTTCCGTTCATCACGACGCGGGCGAGCCCGATCCTCTCTTTGTCTATCGCGGCCTGCCGTATGGTGGCGAAGCTCTCCACTGCGACAGGCCCATCGGGCACGATGTAATGCGAGCCGTGGTAGTAGACCGGATCGATCTCACTGCGCTCGACGAATTGGACGATATTGATCGACTTCGTCGATTCGAGTCGGACCTTGGTGAAGTCCTCCTCGTCCATGATCACGTACTGCTCTTTCGCGTATTGGTAGCCCTTCACGAGCTCGTCGCTCGAGACGCTGCGCTCACAATTGGGACAGCGCTTGTCTAGCTTGATGCGACTGTTGCACTCCTTGTGGATCTGGTTGAAAGAAAGAGACTGGGAACGGGCGGCAGGATAAAGACGGACGGGTATGTTCACCAGCGAAAGCTTGAGAAAGCCTTTCCAAGTTGGTCTCATGTCGCGCTCCTCCGAACGTCGAGTGTAGAATCGCTATCGGCAGCCTGTCAAGACGCCCCAAATCGCTCCATACTTTTCGGACCTTGGGCTCCCTCCTTGGATTCTGCAATAAATGCGTATGAAATCAAGGGTAATGTGAAAAAATTGCGTATGGTTAAACATTGAAATAAATCAACTTATGTTCCATTTGCCTTGCCTTCCACGATTTGATGTTAAGGTAGCGTTCGCGTAGAGTGATTTGTATGTGCAATTTTTGCATATTTGCAATTTTTGCTCTTTATGGACTCTGAAGCAAGATTCTCTTAAATTATTGCAGTGAATAGGTTTGTCGCTTAACAGTACATCTGGCACGGTAATTGCTAGTCTGCGTAACGATACTTAAGGAATGACACATGCACTCATCTTGGCGAAACATCCTGAAGCGCAGACAGCCCCGTTCACCTTTCGGTAATCTCATTGCGTTCATGCAGCGACGACTCTTGGAAGAGCCTGCTGACGTCCGTCTTCGGCACTCGCTCGCATCCCATCTCGGGCGCGCCGGGCGTTATCCGGAGGCCATCGAAGAGGCGGAGCGGCTCGTCGCGATGTCGCCATCGTTCCCTGAGGCCAAGCGGCTTCTCATCGGACTTCGCGTTCACCGTTTTTTGGGCTTTTAACGTGCGGTAGCTACCTTGACAATTCCAGACCCCGCTTCCGATCGCGTCCTCGTTCTCGACTCCGACGAGGCGGACGGCAGACGCACGGCGGAATGGCTAGAAGCGCGCAAGTTGAGCGTCGAAATCGCCGCAGACTTGCGGCCATCGGTGCTTTCTCGCTACGGCCTCATCATCGTGGACATGGACTTGCTCCACGGCGAGTGGTCTCGCCACTTGTCCAGCCTGAAACAAGCCGCGCCCGAGACGGAATTCATCCTGACGACCCAGGCGGGGGAAGGCTCCGTCGAGGCGGCCGTCGCGGCGATGCGAGAAGGCGCTTTCGACTACCTGGTCAAACCGCTCGACCCGAACCGGCTTCCCGTCCTCGTGCACAAAGCCCTCGAAAGACGCCGGCTGTCAGGAGAGAACCGTTCGCTGCGCCAACGGCTCTCGCTCAAGGACGAGTACGGGAAGGTGATCGGGAAGAGCCGCCTCATCACCGAAGTCTATGAAATCGCGAGTCAAGTCGCCGATACGTCGGCCACGGCGCTCCTGACCGGGGACAGCGGGACGGGGAAAGAGCTCGTCGCGAAGGCGATCCACCAGCGCAGCCGCAGGCGAGATCGTCCCTTCGTGTCGATCAATTGTGGCGCTCTTCCTGAGGGGCTCCTCGAGAGCGAGCTCTTCGGGTTCGAACGGGGCGCTTTTACCGGCGCCATCGACGCCAAGCCGGGACGGTTCGAGCTTGCCGATGGCGGGACGCTGTTCCTCGACGAGGTCGGCGAGATGAGCCCAAAGACCCAAGTCGAGTTCCTGAGAGTGCTCCAGGAGCGAGAGTTCCGACGGCTCGGCGGAGACAAGCTCGTCCGCGTCGACGTGCGCATCATCGCGGCCACCAACAAAGACCTGTTGCAGGAAGTCGAAGCGGGCCGGTTCCGCCAGGACCTTTACTATCGACTCGCGGTCGTGCCCATCCATCTGCCCGCTCTGCGCGAGCGGAAGGAGGACATCCCCCTTCTCGTCGATGCCTTTCTCCAGGAATTCGCTAGCATGAGCAAAAAGCCCGCGAAACGTTTCTCGCGCGAAGCGATGGAAGCCCTCTCGCATTACGACTGGCCCGGCAACATCCGGGAGCTCCGAAATGTCGTCGAGAGGCTCACGGTTACGGTGTATGCGGGTACGATCCGTCCCGAGCACCTGCCTCGAGAAATGGTACAAGAGGGCGGCCGAGGACGGCAGATTTTCATTGAGCTCGGGACGCCGCTTCGCAAAGTAGAAGAGATCGTGATTCGGCGCACGCTCGAAGAGCTTACCGATCACCGGCAAAAGGCCGCGACTATTCTCGGCATCAGCCCTCGGGCGCTTCATTACAAGATTGCCCGCTATGGGGTTCGCCGCAAGCGGGGAGAGGCCGTCCTTTCGAAGCCGTAAACCATGGAAAAAGTTGACTTTTTGTCCTCTGAACGCTTACGTTCACAAGTTCCTATTGCTATGATCCTCAATAGAACGTCGACCATGATGAGCCGCAAAAAGCTCTGCCAATTGGAGACTGCATGTCAACCGAGACCGTCGTAGACACGTCGGAGCCCGACGTCCAGTCGAGCATCGTCAACGACTTTTCGATCCAAATCGCCACCATCAACGGATCGGGGAGCCAATCTTCGAACAGTGTATTGATGCGCGCTATTTTCCAGATGGGTGTTCCCGTCAGCGGTAAGAACCTGTTTCCTTCGAACATTCAAGGTCTTCCGACGTGGTTCACCATCCGAGCGAGCAAGCACAGCTACGTTGCGAGAAACCGCGATATCGATATGCTGATCGCGATGAATCCGCAAACCGCGCGCGAAGACGTGCAGTCGCTGAATCCCGGCGCCACCGTCGTCTATGAGCAGAGTCTCGGGCTCGACAACGTGAGAGACGACCTAATCTTCTACCCGGTGCCCTTTGGCGAGCTCGCCAAAGACGTGATCCACGAGCCGCGGCTCCGAAAACTGCTCGCGAACATGATCTATGTGGGCGTCGTCGGTCATCTGCTCTCGATCGAGCGCGAGGAGATTCAACACGCCATCTCGAAGCAGTTCAAAGCGAAAGCCAAAGCGGTCGAGCTCAACGTCAAAGCGATCGACGTCGGCTTCGAATATGCCAAGGAGAACTTGAAAAAGGCGGATGCGTTGCGCATCGAGCGGATGGACGAGACCGCGGGCAAGATTCTCATCGACGGGAATGCCGCCGGCGCCCTCGGAGCGATGTTCGCCGGCGTCACCGTCGTGACGTGGTATCCCATCACGCCGTCTTCGAGTCTCGTCGAATCGCTCATTCAGTACATGAAGGAGCATCGCATCGACAAAGAGACGGGTAAGGCGACCTTCGCGGTCGTTCAAGCCGAGGACGAGCTCGCGGCTATTGGGATGGTGCTCGGCGCCGCCTGGGCGGGAGCGCGCTCGCTGACCTCGACGAGCGGACCCGGCATCTCGCTCATGTCGGAATTTGTCGGGCTCGGATACTTTGCCGAGATCCCGGCCGTCATTTGGGACATCCAACGTGTGGGACCGTCTACAGGACTTCCGACGCGTACGGCGCAGGGCGACATTCTCAGCACGTATTTGCTTTCCCACGGCGACACCAAACACATCTTGCTGTTCCCGTCCTCGGCTCAGGAATGTTTCGAGTTCGGCGGCACGTCCTTCGATTTGGCGGAGCGATTCCAGACCCCGGTTTTCGTCATGTCCGACCTCGATCTGGGCATGAACATCTGGATGTCCGACCCGTTCGCTTATCCCGAGCAGCCGATCGACCGGGGTAAGGTGCTCGATGCGGACCAGCTCGAGAAGGTCAGCGACTGGGGCCGTTACAAGGATGTGGACGGTGATGGCATCCCTTATCGCACGCTTCCCGGAACCAAGCACGCTCGCGCGGCCTACTTCACCCGCGGAAGCGGTCACAACGCCGAAGCGGAATATACGGAGCGTCCTGACGACTATGTGAAGCTGATCGACCGTCTGCAGCGCAAGTTCGATACGGCGCGCAAGCACGTGCCTGCCCCCGTGATCGACATCGAGGATGGCGCCGAGATCGGGATCATCGCCTACGGCTCCACGCATTGGGCGATCGTCGAGTCCCGCGATCAGTTAAGGAACGAGAACGATCTGATGGCGAGCTACATGCGCCTTCGCGCACTTCCGTTCAACGACGCGCTCGAGGCGTTTGTCGATCAATACGAGCGGGTCTACGTCGTGGAGCAGAACCATGACGCCCAGGTAATGCAGCTCATCAAGCTCGAGCTTGCCCACCGCCCGGAGCTTCTCAAAAAGCTCCACAGCATTTTGAATTATGACGGACACCCGATCGACGCGCGATCGGTGACCGAAAAACTTCTCGCGCGGGAGTCCGAACGTCCCTCGGCCTGAGCTGACAGAACAAGATTGGGAGATTAAGACCATGGCAACTACGGCACCACCCACGGCTCCATCGAAGAAGGTCAATCGCTTGGGGCTTACCCAGGCGAGCTACAAAGGAAAGCCGTCCACGCTTTGCAAAGGCTGCGGGCACGACTCGATCAGCAGCCAGCTGGTCAAAGCGTTCTACGAATATGGCGTCGAGCCGTATCGGGTGGCGAAGCTCTCCGGCATCGGCTGCTCTTCGAAAACACCTGCTTATTGGCTTAGCCAGAGCCATGGCTTCAACGCCGTGCACGGCCGAATGCCGTCCGTTGCCACCGGTAGCGTTCTCGCGAACCGCGATCTCATTGCCGTCGGCGTCTCCGGCGATGGCGATACGGCGTCGATCGGGATCGGCCAGTTCGTCCATCTCTTGCGCCGGAACCTCCCCATCGTTTACATCGTCGAGAATAACGGTGTCTACGGGCTCACTAAAGGCCAGTTCTCCGCGACCGCGGATCTCGGCTCGAAGCTCAAGACGGGCGTCGTGAACGATCTGCCCGCAATCGATCTGTGCGGTTTGGCCGTCGAGCTCGGCGCGACTTATGTAGCCCGGTCTTTCGCCGGTGACCCGAAGCAGGTCGTGACCCTCCTGAAGGGAGCCTTCGGGCATAACGGCACGGCGTTTCTCGACATCATCAGCCCTTGCGTAACTTTCAACAACCACGCGGGCTCGACCAAGAGCTACACCTGGGGGAAAGAGAACGAGGAGCTCATTCAGGAAGTCGACTTCGTGCCGTTCTTCGAGGACATCGATATCGAATATGAAGAAGGCGAGACGGCCAACGTGGAGCTCCATGACGGCTCGCATATCATTCTCAAGAAGATCAAGCGCGACTACGATCCGACCGATCGCCGGACCGCGCTCGAGCTGCTCCTGGATTCTGGTGAAAAACAGCAATTCCTCACCGGTCTCATCTATGTGGATACTAAAAAGCCGACCCTCATCGAGCTTTTGAACATGGTCGACGAGCCGCTCGCCACCTTGCCGCTCGACAGAATCCGTCCTCCGCAAAGCGCGCTTCTCGAGATTATGGAAGCATTGAGGTAGCTAGCTATTCAGGATTCAGTTTCCTCTTGCGCAATCGAGTTGAATGCTGGATGCTGATGCTGAGATGATCAAAGAGCAAGACGTTCTCGATAAATTATCGGCGGTGCGGGACCCGGATCTCGGGCGCGACATCGTCTCTCTCGGATACGCTAAGAACATTCGGGTCTGCGCGCCCATTGTGACCTGTGATATCGAGCTTACGAACCCGGCGAGCGGCGCGAAGGAACGCATCAAAGCCGAAGCTATCAAGGCGCTCCTGGAGCTTCCGGAGATCGATCAGGCCAACGTCAACTTGACGTGGCAAGTGAGCGCCTCGCCTGAAGGCGTTCAGCGCACGTTGCCTGGCGGCCAAGTCGCTCCGGCGCCGCAGAAGCCCGCCGGCGTGAAAAACCTGCTCGCGGTTGCGTCCGGCAAGGGTGGTGTGGGGAAGTCCACTGTGGCCGCCAACCTCGCCGTCGCGCTTCACCAAACGGGAGCAAGCGTGGGGATTCTGGACGCGGACGTCTACGGGCCGTCCCAAGGCACGATGTTCGGGCTCCACCAGCGCGCGGAGGCCGATGAGAACCAGCGTCTGATCCCTATTGAATCGCACGGCGTGCGCATCATGTCCATGGGGCTCCTGACGACCAAGGAAACGCCGGTGATCTGGCGCGGTCCGATGGCGTCGCGGCTCATCCAGCAATTTCTGTCGGGTGTCCTTTGGGGCGAGCTCGACTATCTCATCATCGATTTGCCCCCAGGGACGGGTGACGTCCAGCTCACGTTGACGCAAAGCGTGCCGCTCACTGGAGCCGTGATTGTGACGACGCCTCAGGATGTCGCGGTGACGATCGCCGAGAAAGGGCTGCGCATGTTCCAGCCGGTCCAGGTCCCGGTGCTCGGCATCATCGAGAACATGAGCTATTTCGTCTGCTCCCATTGCGACGAGAAGACGCATATCTTCAGCAAGGGTGGCGGCGAGAGAATCAGCCAGGAGCTCGGCATCCCTTTTCTTGGAGGCATCCCGATCGATCCCGAAGTCGTACGCTCGGGCGACGAGGGCGAGCCCATCGTGGTCCGTCAGCCCGATGCGCCAGCCTCAGTGGCCTATCGCGAGATCACCGCGCGCGTGGCGGCAGCTGTGGCGCGCGCCAACTATGAAAGCGCCGCTGTCGATCGGCCCAAAGAGATCACGGAAAGCGACGGAAAGCTCAAGATCGTCTGGGCCGATGACTCCGAGTCCGCTTTTCCGTTCGGCGTCCTACGCAATCACTGTCCGTGCGCGGTCTGTGTCGACGAATGGACCGGCAAGCGCAAGAGCTTGATTCTGCTCCTAGCTGCCGACTTCCGCCCGATGAGCGTCGAGCCTGTCGGGAACTATGCGATCCAAATCACCTGGTCCGATGGACACAATACGGGCATTTATAGTTTCAAGGGACTAAAGGAGCTCGAACGCGAGCTCGAGGCGTCCAAGGCGTAGTCTTTTTCCGGCAGACCCGAACTAGAATTCCTAGGCGTTCGGGAGAGAGCGCCAGCTTGTGCTATCCCGCCTCGGGGCCAGCCACCTCTGTCTGGGAAAAGCTCGTTCAGGATTTACTTGAGTCTTCGAACGCGCGTTCGGAGTGAGAAACACCCCGCCGCAGCCGGCGATTGTTTCTCGCGTGATAGGACCGGTCCCGCCCGATGGCTTTGCTCGTCTGAACGAGGTTTTGGTTGCTGTCGACTCCGGAGCGTGCCAAGATCTAGTCTAGACAAATGTTGACGCTATCGCGCTATGACGAAGTCATCTCGCTGCCGAGGGCCGTCCGTTTCCCGGTTGAGATGCTCCCTCCCGAAGGTTTCGACGCCGACACGCTCGAAACGTGGCCGAAGGTCGTGGGACGCCTAGAGTACGTCGATGGGAGGCTTCTGTTCATGCCACCTTGCGGAGACTTCCAGCAGGACACTGTGACCGATGTCGTGATCACTCTCGGCGCGTGGGTGCGTCGTCATCGGGAGTTCGTCCTCGGAACCAACGAAGCCGGGATGCGTCTCGGCGGCGCCACGCGCGCGGCGGATGCAGCCATTTGACGGCGCTCCGATCTCGGGACCTATGACGGCGGCCCGAGGCGTGTGCCTCCGGTCCTTGCGGTGGAAGTCGCAGGCGCCGACGGCGGTGATTCGGAAGAGGCGCTCCGCGAAAAGGCGAAGTGGTATCTCAGTGTTGGTACCTCCGTCGTTTGGGTTCTCTTTCCTGAGCCGCGCGAAGTCCTCGTCATTTCCTCTGAGAACGAAGCTCGCTTCTCTGGCGATGAGACCATCCCCGCCCATCCCGCGCTTCCTGAGTTGAGTCCCCAAGCTAGCGAGCTGTTCATCCAGATAAGCTTGGGGCGCTAACGGTCAAAGCTCTTCAGCTCGGGGCCGAGTCCCGGGCTTGCCCCGGGGCAGCATGACTCACGTGAGGCACAAGAGCGATACAAGGTTGCTCCATATTCGCAGGGGTGCTCGAGTACCGCTTCGCTCCGTATCGCGGTTTCGAGATTTCAGGCGGCGGTTGACCGTTTTCTTGGGAGAGCTGACACGGATCCACGCACGAGATCGGTTCATGCGTGGCACCGACAAACCTGCCGCTCAGTGGTGTCCCTGCAATGAGCGATGACTCACGTGAGGCATGGGTCGGGTCGCCGTAGCCCGGCGAAGTCTCTCTCATCAAGAGTAGAGCTGCCGCTCGTCGACCTCATGAAGATAGAAGCACAGCGCCGATTCGACGCCGATCCCAGACGCGCTAGGCTAGAGCGACGAGCCGTTTGTGGACCTCCAAGGCTTTCAAGCCTTGCTCCATTTCGAGGTCTTTCTCCGTGAGCAAACACTTTTCACCCGAGCGCATCGCCAGGCCTCCTTCATTCTGAGTGGAATTTACGTTTGCAAGACCTTTCCATAATAGGTGTAACACAGATGTATGTAAAGTAAAATCGGCCGTTAACTCTAATTATTACCACTACTTATATCTATTTATCTGTTTTGCCTCCAGACACCGACAGCCGGCGTTCGGCGGATACCGATCGGCAAGTCGATGTTCTGCCGACCAACGCGGTTGCTCCCGATTCGCGGTCGTCCTAAGATAGCCGCGCTCATGTCGCTCCAACCCGGCACACGCTTAGCGCACTACGAGATCCTCGAGCCTATCGGCAAGGGCGGTATGGGTGAGGTCTATCGCGCACGGGATGGGAAGCTCGGCCGGGACGTGGCGATCAAAGTGTTGCCCGAAGCGTTCGCCGAGGACACGGAGAGGCTGAAGCGATTCCAGCGCGAGGCGAAGGTGCTTGCCTCGCTGAACCACCCGAATATCGCCGCCATCTACGGCCTGGAGCAATCGGGGAGCACGCACTACCTCGTCCTGGAGCTGGTCGAAGGCGAGACGCTCGCCGAACGGATCGCGCGTGGTCCCATCCCCGAAGACGAAGCGCTCGCTATCGCTTCGAAAATCGCCGATGCACTCGAGGAAGCCCACGAGCACGGGATCGTCCATCGAGACCTGAAGCCCGCCAACATCAAGCTCACCCCGGACGGCAAAGTCAAGGTTTTGGACTTTGGCCTTGCGAAGGTATTCGTCGAGGAAACGCCCGACGTCGACAGCTCGATGTCGCCGACCATTACGAGAGACGGGACGCGCGTCGGTGTGATTCTGGGAACGGCTGCTTACATGAGCCCCGAGCAAGCGAAGGGCAAGGACGTCGACAAGCGGACCGACATCTTCGCGTACGGCGCCGTGCTCTTCGAAATGCTCACCGGCAAGAAAACGTTTCCGGGTGAGGATGTCTCGGAGGTCCTCGCCGCCGTCATCCAGCTCGAGCCGGATTGGACGATGCTGCCACGCGGCCTCGACCCTCGCATCGCGCACCTTTTGCGGCGGTGCCTGGAGAAAGATCCCAGAACGCGGCGCCGCGACATCGGTGATGTGCGGAACGAGATGACGGAAGCTCCAATGACGCCGCGAAGTGCGGGCTCGGCGGGACGGCGCTGGACCCTCGTTGCTTTCCTTGCGGGCGCGGTCGTGGCTGGATCGGTCGCCGCTCTCATCCCGCGCAGAACGTTGGTGACGTCACCGGGTGTCTTCCGCGTCTCTTTGTTGACCCCGGAGGATCCGGTCACCGGTATAGCGCGTCACGTTCTTGCCATCTCTCCTGATGGGACGCGTGTTGTCTTCACCACAGCCGGCGGGCTTTTTTTGCGCGAGCTGGACGCGATGGAGGCGCTGCCGATTCGAGGAACCGAACGAACGGCCGGAAATTTTAGCTCACTGGCATCGGAGCCGGTCTTTTCTCCGGACGGCGAGTGGATTTTGTTCCACGCCAGTGGTGAGCTCAAGAAGGTTCCCGTGCACGGTGGCATCCCCACAACGCTGTGCGCGGCCGCCACTCTCTTCGGCGCGTCGTGGCCCGTGGACGACTTCATCCTCTTCGCGTCCCAGCAGGGTGTCTTACGGGTGTCAGCCAACGGAGGGGTGCCCGAAGTCGTCGTCGCGGTCGATTCAGAGAAGGGCGAGATTGCTCAAGGGCCTCGCCTTCTCCCAGATGGCGACACGTTGCTCTTCGCTCTCGGGAACGCGGGCAATTGGGACGAGGCGAACATCGTCGCGCAAGACCTAACGAGTGGAGCGCGACAGGTCCTGATCAGGGGCGGCGCCGATGCCGTCTACGCTTCGACAGGCCATCTGCTCTATGTGAACGGGAACACTCTTTACGCGGCGGCGTTCGATCTCAGGCGGCTGGAAGTAAAGGGGGGGGCGGTCCCCGTCATTGAAGGCGTCTCACGCACGAATGTTTTCGGAACCGCGCAGTACAGCCTCTCGAGCACCGGCGTGCTCGTTTACGTCGCCAATCTGAGCGAAGAAACGACGCTCGCTTGGGTCGATCGGGGCGGAGCCGTGGAGGCGATTGTCTCGCCTAAACGTGGGTACAGCTTCCCGAGACTCTCCCCGGATGGGAAGCGTCTCGTTGTCGGCTTCGAGGGGGATCTCTGGATTCATGACCTCCTGCGTTCTTCATGGACCCGACTCACCTTTACCGGAACCGCTGCTCGCCCGGCCTGGATACCGGACGGGACGCGTATCGTTTTCAGCTCGACGCAAGAAGGAAGCTCTAACCTCTATTGGGTCGCGGCGGACGGTTCCGGCGAAGCCGAGGCGATGCTCGAGCCGGGTATTGCACGCCATTCCGACTCCATCTCACGCGACGGGCGCTGGGCGTCGTTTCACGAGCACGACCCCGTGACCGGCACAGACCTTTGGTGGCTCCGCCTGGACGGTGAGGCCGAGGCCCAGCCCTATCTCGAAACGGCCTTCAACGAGCGCGTCGGTGCTCTGTCACCGGACGGCCAGTGGCTGGCTTACGTCTCCGACGAAACCGGCAGAGACGAGATTTATGTGCGCTCGTTTCCCGACCCGACCTCCAAGCATTCCATCTCGGCAGATGGTGGCGGGGCTCCGACGTGGTCCCACGATGGGCGTGAGCTTTTCTTCGTCACTCGAGACCGTGACCTGATGGTAGTCGAGGTGACGAGGGTGCCCGAGTTCCGAGCGAGCACTCCCACGCCTCTGTTTAACGAGGCAACGGCAGGCGTCGACCTCTCCGCTGGCGGGAACTACGTTCCCAACTACGACGTCACACCCGACGGGGGCCGCTTCTTGACGCTTCAAGTCCAAGGCGACGCCGTCCCGCAACTCCATCTCATCGTCAACTGGTTCGAAGAGCTCGAACAGCGCGTGCCCACGGACAAATAACCATGCCCCTCTCTCCCGGCACGAGACTCGGCCAGTACGAAGTCTTGGAGGCCATTGGTGCAGGAGGCATGGGAGAGGTCTACCGTGCGCGCGACACGAAGTTGGGACGCGATGTCGCCATCAAAGTTCTTCCCGAGGAGCTCTCGCAGGACAAGGAGCGACTCGATCGTTTCGAGAGGGAGGCGCGTCTTCTCGCGAAGCTGAACCATCCGAACATCGCGACGCTTTACGGCTTCGAGGAATCGGACGGCCAGCCGTTCCTGATCATGGAGTTGGTCGAAGGCGAGACCCTAGCTGAGTACATCGCTCGAGGCCCCATCCCGCTCGATGAGGCACTTGCCTTCTTCATACAGATCGCCGACGGTCTCGAAGCCGCGCACGACAAGGGCATCGTCCATCGCGACTTGAAGCCCGCGAACATCAAGATCGGTCTCGACGGGAAGATCAAAATTCTCGATTTCGGGCTCGCGAAAGCCTTCACTCGCGAAGAAGACGTTGCGACAGGATCGTCTCAATCACCGACATTGACGAGAGGCACCCGCCTACGCCAAGGCTTCGGCGAGGCAGGCACGCAGCTCGGGGCGATCCTGGGGACGGCTTCTTACATGAGTCCCGAGCAAGCGCGCGGTAAGTCCATCGACAAAAGGACCGATCTCTGGGCTTTCGGATGCTGCCTCTACGAAGCGCTTACTGGCAGAAAGGTTTTCTCCGAAGAAACGGTGACGGATACGATCTCGTCCGTCGTTCGTGCCGAGCCGGACTGGAACAACGTCTCGGACCTCCCGGTGCGCATTCAGACCCTGCTTCGCCGCTGCCTTCGCAAGAATTCCGAGAAGCGTCTTCGCGACATTGGAGATGCGCGGCTGGAGCTCGAGGATGCGCTCGACGAGCCCATTCCGGAAAGCGTCGCAGCCTCGAGCGCGACGCCGACGGCCGGTCGATGGACGTTCGCCATCGGGCTTATCTTTGCCGCTCTCAGCGTGACCCTTTTCTTCGCGCGACAGAGCGAAATCCCGGAGCGTCGACCGGTCCGACGTTTCACGAGCGTCGAGCTGGTTCACCAAAATCAACCAGGGTCGACGTTGGCCTTGTCGCGAGACGGCTCGACCATGGTCCGTGTCGCCTTCGCTAGAGGACAAGATACCGGGGACGACGCAGCTCTCTACGTCCGCCGACTCGATGAGGCAGAAGCCTATCGTCTCGACGGCACCGAGCGCGCGGAATCGCCTTTTTTTTCTCCCGATGGCCAGTGGGTTGGCTACGCTGCGGACAACCGGCTTTACAAAGTTCCCATTCGCGGGGCGCGACCGATTTTGCTTTGTGTCTTGGAGGGTTTCTTCCACGGAGCTCATTGGTCCATTGATGGCAACATCTACCTTGGAGCGGGTGCTCGTCTCATCAAAGTGTCCGCGGAAGGCGGCGAGCCCATCACCCTCGCCGAAAACGATTCACCATCGAGGGTGGGATTCGGACGGCCTTCCTCGCTCCCCGGGGACGATGCCCTGCTGATAACGACTTGGAGTGAAACCGCGGGTGAGAGCATCGGCGTCTTCTCTCTGGCGAGTGGTACTACCGAGCTTCTCGTGGAGGATGGGATATCCCCGCAATTCCTCCCCACGGGGCACGTCGTGTTCACGCGGTCGGGCGTGCTTTTTGCCGCGAAGCTCGATCGGAAGCGGAAGGATCTATTTGTCTCCGTTGCTCCGGTGCCGGTTACCGACAAGACAGTCAGCGGTGGCTGGGGCTCTAATTTCGACGTCTCTGACGAGGGCACACTCGTGTACCACACTCAAAACCCAGGAGCGGATACGCTCGTCTGGGTCGATCGAGCAGGCCGGGAAACACCGTTGATCGACGAGCCTGCACGCTACTATAATCCGAGACTGTCTGCCGAGGGGAGCCGTCTGGCTTTTGTCACTTGGACAGACAACGTGATCGACGTCTGGACCGCGGATTTGGAGCGAGGTGCCAAGACACGTCTAACGTTCGGGGGTTCCGCATCCCCGCTTTGGTCATCCGACGGCGCTTCGATATTCCACACAGCGGGGGTCGACGCGACGCTTCAAGTCTTCGCGTCGCCCGCCGATGGCGGCGGCTCTCCCGAGCAAGTTACCCACGGAGCCCGCAGCGCACCCTCGTCGGTATCTCCTGATGGGAAGGAAGTGTTTCTCCGTCAGATGGGTCAGGGTTGGGATATTGGCGTTGTACGTCTCGACGGTGAGAGAGAACGGCGCGCACTGATCGCCAGCGAGTTCGACGAACATACACCAGCCATCTCGCCCGACGGAGGCTGGCTCGCCTACGTATCGAACGAAACAGGTCGCTACGAGGTCTATGTGACCCGCTATCCCGAGCTCGGGAGTCGCTGGACCGTGTCCCCGAACGGCGGCACGGAGCCTCTTTGGTCTCGAGACGGCAAGGAGCTCTTTTTCCGCAGCGGGAGTAAGATGATGAGCGTTTCCGTCGAGGCCAATCCGTCGACGATCGAGCTCGGTAGCGCCGAAGTTCTTTTCGACGTGCCGTATCAACGCGACACCATCGGGAGGGGCTACGACGTTAGCTCCGACGGCCGGTTCGTGATGATCAAGGAAGGAGACAACGCTGCTGAAGGCCGGGTCGAGGTTGTCCTCAACTGGTTCCAGGAGCTCGATCGTCTCGTCCCAGAGGACCGCTAGCATGCCCCTATCCCCCGGCACGAGACTCGGCCAGTACGAAGTCGTGGAGGCTATTGGTGCGGGCAGCATGGGCGAGGTGTACAAAGCCACAGACCTCAAGCTCGGGCGAGACGTTGCGATAAAAGTCTTGCGCCAGGAGGTTGTAAGAGACCCCGATCGTCTCCGCCGTTTCGAGCAGGAAGCCCGTGCGGCCTCGGCCTTGAACCATCCCAACATCGTCACCATCTACGAAATCGGGGAGCACGAGGGCACTCCGTACATAGCGATGGAGCTTGTCGTGGGTGTCACGTTGCGGGAGATGCTCGCCGGCGGCCCACTCCAAAACGACAAGCTCATGCGCTACGCCAGGCAGTTGGCCGAAGGGCTGGCAAAGGCGCATCAGGCAGGGATCGTTCACCGCGATCTGAAGCCCGAGAACATCGTCATCAGTGAGGACGGCTACCTCAAGATTCTGGACTTTGGCTTGGCCAAGCTACTTCCCCAGGGAGACATCGGTGCGGAGGCCTCGACATGGGCACACGGAGGCACGACTCCAGGGGCCATCCTCGGGACCGTTGGGTACATGTCCCCCGAACAGGCAAAAGGCCGCTCCGCCGACTTTCGATCCGACCAGTTCTCTCTCGGAGCCATTCTCTATGAGATGGCTTCGGGCAAACGAGCTTTCGAGCGGGAGTCCGCAACCGAGACCTTGGCCGCGATCCTCGAGAACGAGCCCGAACTGGTCACGGTCGTAAATCCGAAGATCCCTGCCACCCTGGTCAGGGTCATCGGCCGATGCCTCGAAACGGACCCGGCGGAGCGCTACGCCTCGACATGGGACATCGTGAAAGACATGCATTGGGTGGAGCCGGCGTTGCCTGCGCAACATTCGGGCAGTCGCCGTCTCGCCGCGGTCGGAGCCATTGGTATTCTCGCCATCATCATCCTCATCGTGGTTCTCGGGCTCTCTATCCCCGATATTCGCGAGTGGGTTGCCGGGGAGGCCGATGCGCCGCGTATCGAGTCGATTGCGGTTCTACCTCTCGAGAATCTGTCGGGTGACCCGGACCAGGAATATTTCTCTGATGGGATGACGGAGGCGTTGATTGCCGATCTCGCGAAAATCAAAGCCTTGAAAGTCATCTCGCGCACCTCGGTGATGCAATACAAGGGCGCACGAGGAAAATCTCTTCCCGAGATCGCGAGAGAGTTAGGCGTGGACGCCGTTATCGAAGGCTCGGCCCTGCGCGTCGGCGATCGCGTTCGGATCACGGTGCAGCTCATTCGAGCCGAGACCGACGAGCTGCTATGGGCGGAGAGCTACGAGCGCGAGTTGAAGGACGTACTGGCTATCCAAAGCGAGGTGGCGAGAGCGATTGTAGGGGAAGTTCGCGTCACGCTGACGCCGGAGGAGCGAGAGCTTCTGGCGCGCAGCCGGGTCGTCGATCCCGAAGCGCACGAGGCCTATCTCAGGGGCCGGTTCTACTGGAATCGCAGGTCCCCCGAAAGCCTCCTGACGAGCGTCGGATTCTTCGAGGAGGCGATATCCATCGATCCCGAATACGCGCTCGCCCACGTTGGGCTCGCCGACGCCCAACAGCTCCGGATGTGGTTTCTCATAGGAGCGGTGGCCCCTTCTGAAGCGATGCCTCGAGCCAAGGCGTCGCTCGAAAAGGCGCTCGAGATCGACGCGTCGCTCGGCGAGGCCCATGCCGCCCTTGCCGGTATCGCGTTCAACGAAAGGGACTGGGAGCGGGGCGCGCGAGAATCTCGCCGGGCGATCGAGCTCAGCCCGAGCTCCGCCCGTGCGCATCAGGTGAGAGGCATGTACCTCACGCAACTGGGCCATCACGAAGAAGCTATGGCGGCGCTCGAGCATGCGAGGCAGCTCGATCCGCTTAGTTTGATCCTGACGGTCACGCTTGGGCTGGGGCACTACATGGCGCGCGACTACGACGAGGCGCTAGCCCAGTATCAAGAGGCGTTCGCACTGGACCCTGATTTCTATCCGGCCCGTATCTTGTCGATCTGGGTGTATGCGCAGCGCGAAGATTGGAGTGCAGCGATCGAAGAGATCGAGCGAGGTCGCGCGATCCAGGACAACCCCGCCTACCTGGCTAAGCTCGGCCAGGCCCATGCCGCGATGGGTCGACGGACAGGCGCTATTGAAGTGCTCGCGGAGCTGACTCGGATTTCGGAGCGAGCGTATGTGGACGGATACCACTTTGCGACCGTCCATCTTGCGCTCGGCGACCACGAGAAAGCTATCGACGCGCTCGAGCAGGCCTTTGATGAACACTCTGCTTCGGTTAGGTTTCTGAAAGTCGACCCGGCCTTGGATCCCCTCCGCGCCGAGCCCCGGTTCGAGGACCTCCTTCGCCGGATGAAATTTCCCGAATAGGCGCCGGCGCGTGGTTGAACCTTTCACACACCGGGGACTATACTCCCGGTGGATATCATTCGTTCGATACATAGGAGGACGCCATGAAGCGTCTCGAAATTATACTACTGGCCTTGTTTGTCGGGATCGGACTGCTTGCCATCGGCTGCGGAGGAAGCGGCGACACCAAGGAGACGACCTCGCAGGATCAGCCCGCGGAATCCACGCCCGGCGAAGCGAGTAAGCCAGCCACGAAACAAGCAGCCGCCACCGAGCCCTCCGAGGCCGGTGCCGACGACCAAGGCGCTGCCGAGAGCAAGCGGCCTGCTCGGAGGAGGCGGGCATCAAGGCCTCCGCCGGTACGCGGCGTCGCGAGAGTTCAGATCCTCACCGAGACAAGGGTCGAAGGCAACGAGGTGATCAGCATGGTCCGGGCGCGCAACGTGTCGAAGGGCTCGATAACGCGGTTTACCGCGTCGGAGTACTGGTACGACGACCAGGGCAACGCGACGCCAGGCGGCTCGCGGACCCACCGAAAGCCGTTCCTGCCGGGCGAGGTCATAGAGTTGGAGCTGCGGACGCGCAAGAACGAAAAATTCTACCAGAACCAGTTCGAGTTCTCGCACGCGAACGGTGACGTCCGGGCCACGGTCGTCAAGAGCCTCCCGAAGCCCGGCGAAGAGTAACGCGACTACCCGCTCGAGGGCGGCTGGACGGTCCGCGCAGGTCGGGAGGGGTTTCGGGTTTCCTGCGCGGCTTTGTTCCGCCTGCCCGATGGGGACGTCGTCGTCGAACCACTCGAGGCTCATGCTGCCAGATGCGTGAGATTTAGGCGAGTCGGCTAACACGTGCCGGAGGCCGGCTTCACGATCGCTTTGATGACACCGTTGCTCCCCTCATCCCCTCAATTCGGGTAGGTTGTCCGCAGACCAACGCAAAGGCGCGCAGAGCGACTGAACCGGACGCGAAGCTGAATAGCTGCAGCGGAGCCGCGAACCTTTGGGTTGCGGCTCCGCTGCGTTAGGGCTAAGTCGGTGCTTTTTCGTTGATGTCGACGATGATCCAACGTGAGCGCTCGGTCTGACCGCTCTCCGAAGCAGAGAGGTCGTACTTTCGAAGCGTTATACTATAGGGCTTCTCGCCGTCATCTTTGAATTTGAGCATGAGCAGCATTTCCGTCACCGCGACGTCTCCATCGAAGTTCTCGATGGTCACCTTTCTGACCACTGATCTAGTGACTAGCCTGGTTTCGTCGTTGACGGCCCGTTTAAGCTCTTGAAAAGCACGTTCCTTGACTTTGCGCTCTTCAACCAGCTTCAACCACTCCTCTTGAATCTCACCAAGCTCTCCGCGGAACTCGAACTGTGAGTCCTCTTGCAGCTTCGGGATGATCTCGCCGAGAGCTTCTTCGTGGTCGTCGCGATACGCTTTGCCTTCCTCCAACGTAGCTTCTCGTTTCTTCTCGGCGGCCTCGAACTGAACGAGAAGCTCTGGCAACACGAAAGGCTCCGTCGATCGGGAGCTGACCTCGAGCACCTGCCACGACTCTACCGGCCCGGGAGAGCTGACGGCCGAGATGGCAGCAACCGTGGCGGTGTCGTTGGTCCGCGCGGCCATGAAGAATTGTTCGATGGTCGCTTGCTCCGGACTACCGCCGCAGGCCCACAGGCACGTTAGGGTCGCACCCACCACCCATTCTCTGAGCTTCGGCATCTGATCCTCCTTTTGAAAAGCAGACAGAAGCTTGTCTATCGATCTGGCATTATAACAGATAGGAACGGAAGTACATCCCGACTTCGTCGTTCCCTGGGCGCCGGGAAAAAAGCCCGGTTCGGTAATCCCGAGCAGCGACAGCGGACCGACTAACACGCAGCATCCCGCTACCGGTTACCTGCCGCGCGGTCTACTACGTTGCTCTCTCTACGGACTCAGCATTCCGTGTGGTCTGGAGAGAAGAACACCGAAATGCACCGGGTAGCCGGTAGCGGGCCGAAGGCCTCAGTCCGCCGCTACGACCTCGATCTCGATCCGCGCGTCGCGCGGCAAGCGTGCGGGTTGGACAGCGGCCCGAGCGGGCGGCGTTCCATCCGTGAAATAGGTTCCGTAGACCTCGTTCATCGCCGCGAAGTCTCCCATATCGGCGAGGTAAATATTCGTCTTCACGATGTTCGATGCCGTCATGCCGCCCGCTTCCAAAATGGCGAGAACACTGTCCATCGCGCGCCGCGTGAGTGCTTGGATGTCGCCTTCGATCATCTCACCCGTTGCCGGATCGAAGGGAACTTGGCCCGAGACGAAAACGAGGTTTCCCGTGCGTATCGCTTGAGAATAAGGGCCGATGGGGGCGGGCGCTTTGTCGCTGAGAATCGCTTCTTTCATACCATTGTGCTCCTGTCGGGGTCTTTGTTCGAGCTTGGCCGTGCGACGCCGAGGACGCCGTCCACCTCACGGATGGATTTGGTAATGCGCTCGAGCTCCTTGACGTTCGAGATCGATACCGTGACGTCGATCGAGCCTTTTTGATCTTCGAACGTCTTGGCCTCGACGGTACGGATATCGGTATTCGAGTCTGCAATGATCGATGTGATGTCCGCGAGGATGCCTTTGCGGTCCTCCACGTTGACGGAAAGCGTGATGTCGTATTTCGTTCCTTTCTCGCCATCCCAGGACACATCGATGCGCCGCTCCGGGTCGACCATCAAATTGAGCAGGTTCGAGCAAATGACCGAGTGGACCGAAACGCCTTTGCCGCGCGTGATGTAGCCGGTGATGCTCTCTCCAGGCACCGGGTTGCAGCAATTGGCGCGGTAGACCATGAGGTCGTCCATCCCATTGACTTTGATCTTGTCGTCAGAACCGCGAAACACGCGTCGCACGGCACGGGCGAGGCTCGCGCCCGGCCCCGGCTTCTCCTCGAGCTTTGAAGCGGGGATGAGGCGCGCGAGCACGTTGCGCGGAGACAGCTTCCCGTAGCCCACGGCCGCGTAGAGATCGTCGGTCTTGCTGAAGCCGTAATCCTTCAGCGCCTCCGCGAACGGTTCCGACGCCGTCGTTTGCTTGAGATTGACGGAGCTTCGGCCAGCCTCTTTTTCGAGAAGCTTACGGCCGATCTCGATGCTTCGGATCTTTTCCGTCGCGTTCAAGTATGTCCGGATCTTGTTCCGCGCTCGTGATGTGGCTACGAAGCTGAGCCAGTCGCGGCTCGGCTTGTGTCCCCGCGCCGTCAGGACTTCGACGATATCGCCGTTCCTGAGCTTGTAGCGGAGCGGGACCATCAGGCCGTTGACACGCGAGCCGACGCATTGATGTCCCACGTCGGTATGGATGGAATAGGCGAAGTCGACGGGTGTGGCGCCGCGCGGAAAAGACTTCACTTCTCCCTTTGGCGTGAAGCAGAAAACGTCTTCGGGATAGAGGTCGACTTTGAGCTCGTTCAAGAACTCGTTCGGATCCTCGACTTCGAGCTGCCAGTCGAGTATCTGGCGAAGCCACGCGAAGTTCTTGACGTCGTCTTCTTGGAGGGGACGACCTTCTTTGTATTTCCAATGCGCCGCGATACCCTGTTCCGCGACTTTGTGCATTTCTGATGTTCGAATCTGCACCTCGAAAGGTGCGCCGGAATCGGTGATGACGCTCGTGTGAAGCGAGCGATAACCGTTCGGGCGAGGCATCGCGATGAAATCCTTGATCCGTCCCGGGACAGGGCGCCAAGTGTTGTGGATGATTCCCAATGTCCCGTAGCAGTCCTGCACGCTATCCGTGACGATGCGCAAGGCGATGAAGTCGTAGACCTGATCGAGCTCGATCCGCTGACGCTTCATTTTCTGGTGGATGCTGTAAATGTTCTTGGTTCGCCCGTGGATCTCTGCGGCGATGCCGTTGTCGTTCAGCGTTTTCTCGAGCTTGCCTTTGATCTCGGTGATGAAGTCCTGGGACCATTTGCGCTTGGCGTCTACGCGGGCGAGGAGTATGCCGTAAGCCTTCGGCTCGAGGTTCTTGAGGCAGAGCTCCTCGAGCTCGGTCTTGATTTTTCCTATCCCGAGCCGGCCGGCAAGCGGAGCGTAAATTTCGAGCGTCTCGTTCGCGATGCGTATTCGGCGCTCCTCGGAGAGGTGTTGCAACGTACGCATGTTGTGCAGGCGGTCGGCGAGCTTGATGAGGATGATCCGGATGTCGTCCACCATCGCCATCAGCATCTTTCGGAAGTTCTCGGCTTGGCGCTCCTCGACCGAAGAGAAGTTCATCTTGCTGATTTTCGTCAGTCCGTCGATGATGTGCGCGACTTCCGTGCCGAAGAACTCCTCGACGGTCTCGCTCGTCGTGAGCGTGTCTTCGACGACGTCGTGCAAGAGGCCGCAGATCACGCAGACGACGTCGAGCTGCATCTCCGCGAGGATGTTCGCCACCTCGAGCGGGTGAATTAGGTAGGGCTCTCCCGACTTGCGCAGCTGCCCTCGGTGCTCACGGGCGGAAAAGACATACGCTCGGCGAAGGAGATCGATGTCTCCGTCGGGCTGGTAAGCGCGGACCTTTTCCAGGATATTCTCGAAGCGGATCATCGGCGTTCGGGACAAAAACCTAGTAGTAAACAAACTTCGATTCACGTCCATGATAGGCTTGGTGGCAGCAGAGGATCAAGGGCGGAGCGTCAGGACGCCGGCCGATCCTGTATTTCTAGATTCTTGACTTGAATCGAGAGCCCATAATATACTGCGTTCCCCAGTTTGATGAACGCCATAGGAAGAGGGGGTTTTTCGAGATGCGGATCCGAATTGTATTCGTATTGTTAAGCTTGATCGCGCTGAATGGCTGCGGCGTGCAAGACAGTTGGAACATGCTCAAGTCGCGCCGCGCGTTCAAACAGGCGAATCTGGCCTATGCCAGTAGGGACTATGAGAAGGCCATCGACTTGTACAACGACGCGCTGGAACTGGACAAGAATCCGGATCCCCGTGTGCTCGTCACGTCGGTCTTCTACCGGGGTAGTAGTCACCACCTGATCTACCGCCCGGGCCGTTTCGACGACCCTGCGAACGAAGACCACCTGGATGCCGGAATCACAGATTACGAGGAAGCTATAGAGCTGGCGCAGGAGCACGGCGAGGAGTTCGAGATGCTGCAGGTCTATCAGCAGTATTCCATGGAGCAGCTCGCGGCCATCTATCGTGACAATCTGGACGATTTCGAGAACGCGGTGCTTTACTTCAAGAGGCTCATCGAGATCGATATCGACACCCCAGAGCGCTACTACGCGCTGGCGGATGTCTACGAGCGCTTTCATGACCCCGAGGCGATGCCTTTGCTCGAGCAGGCCATCGAGGCTTACAAGACGCCGGTCGAGAAGAGCCCGGACGATCCCCTCGTCTATCGCCAGGTCGCTAATCTCCTCAACAAATATGGGCGTTTCGACGAGACGATGGACTGGCTCGCCAAGGCGCGCGACGTCCACGCGAATGATCCGGAAGGGTACTACCTCATCGCCGTTCACTACTGGGATAAGGTGTATCGTGATCCGGATCTGACTACAAATGACAAGGGCGACTATATCGAGCTTGGTATCGCCCAGCTCAACCAGGCACTCGACATCAATGGCGAATACGTGGACGCGCTGATTTACAAGAACCTGCTCCTGCGTGAGAAAGCCAAAGTCACGCCGAGCGAGGCCGAAGCCCTGACCGCGGAAGCGAACGTGATCCGGGACCTCGCGTTGGAGCTTCGCGTGGAGCAGGAAGACGCTCAACGGGCGGCTAAGGCGGCAGCAGCAGAAGAGGGCTCTGGCGAGACGAGCCGCTAGGGCCGAATGTAACCCTCGTCTGGGCGAGGCCGCCGCGATTCTTCGAGTCGTGGCTTCGCCTTTTCGTTTGGGCCGTGACGGATAAAGACCTCATCCTCGACGACGACGAGGAGCTTGCCAGAATGCTGGCCGAATATCTAGGTCTAGGAGCCCGTGGGCTTCGAGGTCTCGCTCTCGTCCCATCCATCGGCAGGGCTCGAGGCGCTTCAGGACGGGACTTTGGACGTCCTCGTTCTGGACGTTATGGCGTGGCATCATCGACAGATCCACGCACCAGGGGGGGGTGTGCTTGCCGTCCTGCTGCTTCTCGCCATCGCGGTGGCCTTGGGGCGCCTATCTGCTCGTCCGGCGGCTCACAGGGGCGGGTAGAACGCCTCCAGAAGCGGGTTGAGGCGCTGGGTGCCGGCGCGAACTCGGAGCCCGGGTCGACGTCGAAGGCAACGACGAGGTGGCCGGGCTCTTTTTTTTGGATATTGATCTAGCGGGCACTCCACTCGACAGTAGCAACGTCGCCGAGAGACAGAGAGGTACCGGGTTTGAGGAGCGAGGTGCGTTCGCGGGCGTCGTGGTCGAACACACCGTTCGAGCTTGCGGTGTCGATCGCGTATAGGACGCCCGCGATCTCGATGATGAGAAGATGCACGCGCGAGATCGTTCGGTCCGCCAGAACTCTGCCGGCATCGCAGCGGCGGGAGCGGCCGAGCAGAATCCCCGACTGCACGGCGCGGCGCCCGAGGATGACCGTCGCGACACCACGCGACGAGGTGATGAGCAGCTCGCCATACGGCGTTTCGTTCTCGTCGACGAGTTCATGGACCGCCATCTCGGGACCGGCGACGTTGTGAACGAGGGTTGGAGACGAGGAGAGCGAGGGCAGGTCGTCAACCTCCCATGCTTTATCGCTCTCGGCTTCCCACTGATTCGATTTCTCGTCCGTCTCGACCTCGTCGAGGTAGAGGCGGGCCGGAATCTGAGCCCAGCCCGCGTCGGGGTCTTCCGGCCATGGCGCGTCCGCGCCGATGGTGGCGAAGACAAGCAGGGTGTAGTTGCCTACGCGAACAAAAGCAGGTCCGTCGGCTTCGAGCGCTCTGAGCCTCTTCCCTCGTTCGTCGACAAATGCAGTCGCAGACCGCAAATCGAGCAACCGATAGCGGCAGCTACGGACCGGTGCCCGGTACGGGAACAGCAACAACGCGACGTGCCGCAGCGACAAGCTCGCGTCGTCTTTGAGGCGAAGGTCCGCCTTGGAGTGACGCCCGATGGTTGCGGTGCTCACGAGATCTGGCTTCGCTGCCAGAAATGCGGCTCCGTGCAAGGCGTCGGCGCTCATCGCAAGGAGCGTAACTCCCGGACGTTCCGCGTGCGCGGTGAGCCACTCACGAATCTGGGAGTAGTGCTTCGTGAACTGCTCCCGCAGTGGCATGCGGGTTGTCGATGGGAGGACATCGTCGACGGAAAGACCCAACAAGGTCTTTTCGTCCCTGGACGTGGACGGGGCGTCCGAGTTGCTGTTGACCCAAAATATCCGGGACTCGTCGCTCATGGTATCCGGGACTCGTCGCTCATTGGAACCTCGGCGCCTATTATGTGCGACCCGAGCGCGGTCCTCAACAGTCGCAAGGTCGGTCGTCGACGAGGTGGCGCTACCCTCTCAGGCGGCACCAACAAAAGAAAAAGCCGGGAGGCGCACGCTCCCGGCTAGAATTACGAGCAAAAATCGCTAGGGGAATCCGCCGCCGCCGCCCGCGAACGGATCCGGCGGGACGATCCCAACGCGCTCCACTCCATTTCCTCGAGCCACATCCAGGATCGCGACGATCTCGCCGTACTTCAGCGAAGGCGCAGCACGGAGGAAGAGCGTCTTGTCCGAACGGGTCTCGAAGATGTCTCGAATGCGAAGCGGGAGCTCATCGAGCGTGATCGGTTGCTTGTTGATGGTCACATTGCCTGCCGCGTCGATATTGAGCACTAGCTGGTTTGGATCGAGCGGGATGTCTTCCGCAAGGTTTTCCGCTGATTCGGGCAGCTCTACGTCGTGGCCCGCTTGGGTCAGTGGCGTCACCACCATGAAGATGATGAGCAGTACCAACATGACGTCGATAACCGGCGTCACGTTGATATCCTTCATGGCACCGCCAGAAGCAGCACTTCCACTTGTTGACATTCCCATAAGATCGCTCCTTTCAAAGGCTATGAAAGACGAACTAGCCGGTAATTCTCTCCGTGATCAAGCCGATTTCGTCTGCTCCTGCGTCGCGGCAAAGCTCCATCAATCGCATGACATCGCGGTATTCCAATCCCTCATCTGCCTTGAGAAAAAGAATTCGCTCCGTTTTGCCTGCGAAGGCTTCCGAAAGCCGGGTGACGAGCTCGGCTTCGGGTATAGGCTGCATGTTGAGAAAGATCGTGAGGTCCAACCGGATGGCTACGTTGACGACGTCTTCAGTGTCCGGATGCTCGCTGGAATATTCCGCTACCGGAAGCTTGACGTCGACGCCTTTTTGGAGCAGAGGGGTAATGACCATGAAGATGATGAGCAGCACCAGCATGACGTCCGCGAGCGGCGTCACGTTGATCTGGCTGTTGAGGTTGTCCTCTCGACCTGCGCCCGTTCCCATATCGTGTCTCCTTTATTGAGTCATTGCTTAATGCTCAATGCGACGACAGCAGTTTAGCTGGCCGTCCTCTTGGCCATGTAGTCGATGAGCTCGGAGGCGCTGTTGTCCATCTCGACGGTGAAGCCTTCCACGCGCGCGATGAGATAGTTGAACGCCCACACTGCCGGGATCGCTACGAAGAGACCAAAAGCCGTGGCCACGAGAGCCTCGGCGATTCCGGCCGAGACGGCGCCGATTCCACCGGATCCTGTGAGAGCCATGCCGCGGAAAGCGTTGATGATGCCCGCAACCGTTCCGAAGAGGCCGACGAAAACAGCCGTCGCACCGACCGTGGCGAGACCCGAGAGGCCCCTCTTGAGGTCGGTGAGGTTGAGCGCGGTGGCGCGCTCGATCGCGCGGTGAGCCGCGTCCATCATGTCGGCGCGGGTTCCCTCACCACTCTCTTTCTGATACTGGTACTCTTGAAGGCCAGCAAGCAGAACTCTTGCCAGGTGGCTGTTCCTCACTTCCTTCCCGCTCGAAACCTTGATGGATTCCTGGATCTTGCCGTCTTTCAACAGCTTGGCCACCTTCGGCGCGTAGAGCCTGGACTGCGTCTTCGCTTTACGGAAGGTCATCCACCGCTCGATCATCACGCTCAAGGAATAGATGGACATGACCAACAACGTGAAGTTCACTGCCCTCGCGGTGAATCCCATGTGCTCCCAAATATCGATTAAGCTAAACGACATTATCTCCTCCTGTTTGTCTTAGGTGCTCTGAGCTCAGAACGGCCACTCTGGTGGCGTACGAGCTCGCTAAAATTAAAATAACCAAAAGAAACTAACCCAATGTGAAATTCACCGTCACCGTCATCACGATCGGCACCGGTACGCCGTTCAACAACGTGGGCTCGTATTTCCACTGCCTCACCGCGTCAATGGCCGACTGATCCAGGAGCGGGATGGAGCGAAGAACGCGCACGTTCGTGACGTTTCCGTTAGGATCGATGATGGCCTCGAGGATGACGATACCCTTCACCCGGGCTTGCTTGGCGATATCGGGATATCTAGGGGTGACATCTACGATCTTCTTCGGCGGGCGGATATCACCGCCCACGCGCACGGGCTCTGCCTTTACCGGCGGGGGAGGTGCGTCCGGAAGCCCGCCAACGATGCCGCCGATGACGCCGCCAGGGACGCCGCCTTCGACACCACCGGCGACGCCGAAATCCATGCCCATGTCGTCCATCGAGATTTCATCCGGGATCTCGACGGGCGCCACGAACTGCGGCGTCGTGGCGAGGACGGGACGCGGCGGTCTCGGCCGCGCTTTCGGCGGCGGCGGCGGCGGCGGTGGTGGTGGTGGTGGCGGCGGCTGGGCCATGAAACTCATGATCCCTTGCGGTGTCGGCATATTATCGGTCGCCATCAAAGGAATGATGACCATGCCTGAGACGATTCCGCCCTGAATGAACAGAGACATCATGAAGGTCCCGAAAGACCTTCCCGTGGTATTCGAGTCGGCCAAAAGGGCCAGATCGAACAGCTCTTTCTTGGGCACTTCTATTTCCTTAGCGTTCTTGGCCACGGCGTTCGGCGCTCCTTTCGGGAGATTTATGAACGACTCTGACTAACAGTAATAAGTTCGCTCTAATCTGTATCGTTTTCTCACCAGGCGAGATGATCCCATCTTGCTTTACGCCTTAGACACCATGATTCCGACAAAGGTTCCCGTCCGATCGAGAAATCTGATGGGAGCCCAGAATCGCAGACATGGCGTCAAAAATTACACACAAGACGAATGTTAGAGGGACCCGTCGAGTGGCGTATGAGATAGATGGAACGTAACCCATTTGTTCAATCAAATCCAAAACGGGTGCTTGGAGGACCCCCGTCTAATTCGAGCAAGCTATGCTAATTCGCGATTCGCAGCGTGTCAACCCTTCCGCCTACGCCCCTACGCCCGCCTACGCCCTGCGGGCTACGGCGAGGCAAGCCCCCACCTGGGCCGACACCAGGGGCCTTGGCTCGCCGAAGCTGGAATGAAATGCGTTAGCGAAGGCGGCGGCTAGTGCAAATTGAAACGGACGATTAGGTCCGCTAGGGACTTTATGGGACGTCCGTTTTTGGTTGCGGGTGAGAAACGCCAGCTCGACTCGACGACGCGGATGGCCTGCTCATCGAGCTCGGGAACCGAGGACAGGATCTTCAACACGTGGACGAGGCCTTGTTCGTCGATGACGACTCGTAGCCTGACGGAGCCGGTGACCTTTTCGCGAATCGCCTCCTCCGTGTAACGGGGTGGAGGCCTTCGGATCGGGCGGGGACCCACGTCGGGATTCGGAAAACGTGGGAGCTCGGTGCCGGTGCCGCCAAGTAGGCCACCGGGCAAACCGCTCGGTACTCCGCCGAGGACGCCAGCGAGCACGCCCCCGGGCAGGCCGTCGAGGTTGCCGTCGTCGAACCCGTCCTCGACGCCGGGACCGAGATCGAAGGTGGGACTCAAGATCGCGTCCGGGATCGCAGCGAAAAACATCTTGCTGTCGAAGGTAGTGCTCGCGGCGGGGACGGGTTGGGATGCTGGTGTGGCCTCTGGGGATCCCCTCCGGATGGGTGGCGGCGGCGGGGGAGCGAATTGCAAGAACGCTGCGGGCAGAGCCGGCGACAAATCGATTTGTGTGGAGAACAGCGAAAGGAAGGCGAGCGTGCCAATCGCGGCCGCGTGAACGACGAATCCAAGGGACACACTCAAGCGGTGGCGGACACCAGCGTGATGACAACCGGCAGCAAGAGAAAAAAGATCCGCCGACGGCTCCTCCTCCTGATCGGGCGAGAGCCCCTCGTCCACGATGCTCGCCATCGCAAAATATCCCCTGATCCCATTGTACAACGAGAGCGGCTAGAGGACGGACGGCCTGCGAGAGGCAGGTAGCCGATAGCTGATCTTAGCCTCTAACCCGTCAGAACCGAGGATTTTGTACCACGTTCTGAAGCAAATTCTTTCTTATCCCTGCTGTGTGGTTTGGATTTAGAACGCTTTCAGGTTTACCTGGTTAGATCTTAGACTCGTGCTTCCGTTGACTTCGCTTTAGCGCGGCTTCGGCGCGGCCCTTTCCTTAGCCCGCGCCACCACAGCACGATCGGTGAGGCGATCGCGATCGACGAGTACGTGCCGATGATGACGCCCACCACCAGCACGAAGGAAAACGGTCTCAAGACCGCACCGCCCATGACATATAGAGCAATCACGACGAATAGCGTGAGGCCCGACGTCAGTACCGTTCGACGTAAGGTCTGATTGATCGAGAGGTTGATGATCTCTTCGAGAGAGCTCCGGCGAACGAGCTTTCGGTTCTCGCGCACGCGATCGAAGATAACGATCGTGTCGTTGACGGAGTAGCCCACCAGTGTCAAAAAGGCGGCAATGACGTAGAGCGTGATCTCGAGATTGAAGATCGAAACGAGCGCGAGCGTCAGCACCACGTCATGGATGACCGCGACGGTGGCGCCGACGCCGTATACGAACTCGAAACGGAACGCGATGTAGAGGAGCATGGCCACGAGCGCAAAGAGCGTGGCATTACGCGCCTTTTTTCGAAGCTCCTCGCCGACCACTGCGCCAACGATCTCGGTGCTCGCGTCCGCCAACTTATTGTTCGGGATGTTTTCGAGCGTTTTCAGGATCGTGTTGGCGGCCTCGTCGAGCTCGCCGCCGTCACCGGCCTGCCGCCCGGCGCGAATCATGACGGTGTTGAGCTCCTCGCTGCCGTAGCGCTGGATCACCGAGCCTTCGATGCCCGCGTCCCGGAGCTCTCTTCGAATCACGTCGACTTCGGGTCTGTTCTCGAATTTGACGTAAACGATCGTGCCTTCGGAAAAGTCGATCCCATATCTCAAGCCCCCCTTGCGGGCGGCGTCGAGCGCGCCGACGATGGTCACGATCAGAGAGAACCCAATGAAGTACCAACGGTACTTCAGCCAGTCGATTTTAGTATCGCCAATGAAATCCATTTTGCTCTCGTTCTAGATGCTCAGCGCTTCAACTTGCCGCCGCCCGCCGAGGACCGCATCGAAAATGAAGCGCGAGACGAAAATGGCCGTGAACATGTTGGAGAGAAGTCCAATGCTCAGTGTCACGGCGAATCCTTGAATAGGACCCGTGCCGAACTGGAAGAGGATCGCCGCCGCGACGAGACTCGTGAAGTTGGCGTCGAAGATCGGCCGGAAAGCCTTGCCGAAGCCCGCGGAGATAGCGGTGCGCGGCGTCTTTCCGGCCCGCATTTCTTCTTTGATGCGCTCGAAGATGAGCACATTGGCATCCACCCCCATTCCAATGGTCAGGATGACCCCTGCGATACCGGGCAATGTGAGGGTTGCCGAGAAATAAGCCAGGGCCCCGACCAGGATGAGTAGATTCAGGAGGAGGGCGACGACCGCGTTCAAGCCGGAGAGGCGGTAGTAGAGAATCATGAACAGCAAGACGGTCGCGAGCCCCACGAGCGAGGCCGTGATGCCGCTCCGGATAGAATCGGCTCCGAGGCTCGGGCCGACGGTAAGCTCTTGCTGATATTCGAGCGATGCGGGAAGCGCGCCGGAGCGCAGCTTCAACGCGAGATCGTAGGCTTCCTCTGTCGTGTAGTTCCCTGTGATTTGTCCGCGGTCATAGATGACCCCTTCGATGGTGGGCGCCGAGATGACGCTGCCGTCGAGCACGATGGCGAGCATCTGGCCGAGATTTTCCCGCGTCGCCGTCTGGAAGCGCGCGGCCGCCTCCGGCTTGAGCGTGAAGCCGATGTCGGGCCGATTGGTTTGGTTGTCGATACCCGAGCTCGCGTTTTTCAAGTCGCGTCCGGTGATGACAGGCGTACGTTCTAACAGATAGTACATTTTGTTGCCGGCTTCGTCGGCCACGCCAGGCACGATCTCGGTTCCGGGCGGTAGCGGTAGCCCGCCGGTCAGTTGGTCTTCGGAGAGCGCCATGGAGCGTGCGATCTTCAGCTCGAGCTTGGCCGTTGACTTGATGATATCTTTCGCGCGGGCCACGTCGTCGAAGCCAGGAAGCTGCACGAGAATTTGGCTCCCCCGATCGCCATGGGGCGCGATGACGGGCTCGGCGACGCCGAGCGCATCGACGCGTCGCCGGATGGTCTCGATGGCCTGGGTGACCGTGTCTTCCTGGAGGAGGGCCAGCTCCGTGGAACGCATTTCGAGCTCAAAGTCCGAAGCGCCCAAGCTGCGCACGTCCCATGCGGGATAGCCGTTGTCGATAATCGTACGGAACTCGCCACCTCTATTCGCCTCGAGACCCGACACGACAAGTTTGCCCGGCTCCACTTTTTCGATATTGCCAAAGGCGATGCTCTCGTCATCGAGCACACGTTCCAGATTGTCTACAAGCTCGTCCGTGACCGCGTTCAAGGCGTCGATCGTATTCACCTTCATGATGAGGTGGATGCCGCCTTTGAGATCGAGGCCGAGCTTGATCTTCTCATTCGGTGGGTAGAAAGACCAGGTGCATCCCGCCACGATGACGAGAATGAGCGCGGCCTTCCAACGCAAGTTCTTCTTCATGGGAACACGACTCCAAATGCTGCTTTCGTTCTTGGCGCTCATGGCGCCCTTGGCCCTTGACCCTTGGCAATGACGCGAAGCGACGCGACTTCAGGAACGCTTCGATGGCTCCTCGTCCAGTTGAGTGACGGCCGACTTCGCGACTTGAACTTTCACGCTGTCAGCCACCTTCAACTGAATGCGATCGTCGTGCACACCGACGACGGTCCCGTAGATGCCGCCGGTCGTCAAGACACGGTCGCCATTCTTCAACTCGTCTCTCATTGTCTCCGTTTCCTTTTGGCTCTTGCGCATGGGCCTTATCATGATCAAGTAAAACAAGCCGAAGATGATGAGGATCAGTACGAACTGGTTACCGAAAAACGAACTGGGAGCCTGCCATGTTACGAACCAAGGGCTAAACATCCTTGTAATGATAGTGCACTGATTTTCGGGCATCAAGCCGAAGGGCCGTCCAATCGTTGGGAGAGCTCTTTTCGGAGCGTTTCGAAGCGATCTTCTTCGATGGCGCGGCGCATGCGCCGCATGAGCTCCAGGTAGAAATGGAGATTGTGGATGGTGTTGAGCGTTCGTGCCGTCATTTCCTTGGAGACGAACAGGTGTCGCAAATAGGCTCGTGAAAAGGTCACGCAAGTGTAGCAGGAGCAGTCCGGATCGAGCGGGCCTTGGTCATCGGCATAGCGGGCGTTCTTGATCGCGAGCTTCCCAGTGCTCGTGAAGAGCGTTCCATTGCGGGCATTGCGCGTTGGCAGCACACAATCGAACAAGTCCACGCCGCGGGCGACGGATTCGATCAGGTCGCCGGGCGTCCCTGCACCCATGAGGTAACGAGGACGTTCCACGGGTAGCTCCGCGGTCGAGATCTCGGTCATCGCGCGCGTCAACTCTTTGGGCTCGCCCACCGCGAGGCCCCCGATCCCGTAACCGGGAAAGTCGAGCTCGGCGAGCTCCTGCGCGTGGTCGCGCCGGATGTTCTCGTAGACGCTTCCTTGAACGATGCCGAAAAGAGCCTGCTCTTCGCGGGACTTCGCTTTCAAGCACCGGCGCGCCCAGGCGCTCGTTCGTTCGGTGGCCTTGTGCACAATGTCTCGCTCCGCCGGATAGACGAGGCACTCATCGAGAACCATCGCGATGTCCGAGCCTAGCTTTTCCTGGATCTCGACGGCCTTTTCCGGGCTGAGCGCGTGCAAGCTCCCGTCCAGGTGCGAGCGGAAGGTCACCCCTTCGTCATCGACGCGCCTGAGCGCGGCCAGGCTCGCGACTTGGAACCCACCGCTATCCGTAAGAATGGGTTTGTTCCACGCCATCATCCCGTGAAGACCCCCGAGCGAAGCAACTCTCTCGGCACCGGGACGCAGCATCAAGTGATAGGTGTTCGAGAGTACGATTTGAGTGCCGAGCTCCTCCACTTGTTTCTGTGTGAGCGTCTTCACCGAGCCCTGCGTCGCCACGGGCATGAACGCAGGCGTCTCGACCGTCCCGTGCGGTGTTCTCAGGACGCCTCGCCGCGCCCCCGCGGACCGAGCCAGAACCGAGAACGAAAACGAAGAGTCGGATTTCTTCATGCCATTATTTTATTTTCTGTCAGAAAATAACCGCGTCTTTTCGACGTCTGCTCCTTCTAACATCTTCAATCCAAAAGCCTCGAGGGTGACACCGACTGAATTAGGCCTTGACAGGGCCATATAGCCTTCTTTATGCTACATCTAGTATGCCAAGGGCAGACTCAAACGATTTCTAGTGTTGTAGCTCTTCGTAGCAAACGGCGTTCTTTGGACCTCGTGTCCTGAGAGAGACTGTTTGAGTTTCTTGGCGTGTGAGCGGAAGTTCGAGATGTCATTTAATAAAATTTCTGTGTTGCAAATAAGTGACGTGTTCGGACCCCTTCGCTCTATCCCCTAAGGAGAGGAGGCAATAGTTATGGCAAAGAAAAAGGCTGCTGCAAAGAAGAAGGCTACGAAAGTCACCAAAAAGAAAGCTGCAAAGAAGAAATAGCGACTTCCTCAGGGGTATCGAGAGCGGGGGTGATTCCTTCACCCCCCTTTTTTTTGGCATCCAGGCTTCATCATCGGGATTCCGTCCGGAATGGTGAATGCCGAATGCTGAATGCGCGATCACAATACATAACGCCGGATCGCCAGAGCTACTCCCGCTTCGTCGTTGGTTCCCGTTTCTTCGAAGCCTCGTGCGCGGAGCTCTTCGGCGGCGTTTTGCATCACCACCCCCATCCCTGCGTGCTCCAGCATATCTAGATCGTTCCAGTTGTCTCCGATGGCGAGGGTCTCAGACATCTTGATCCCCAAACGTTCGCTCAGGAACCAAAGTGCCGAGGACTTCGTCGCTTCGGTGGGCAAGACAGCGAGAAGAGCGAGGTCGTCAACGGGATATTCTGTGCGTGCCAGACTGACTTCGTCCCGTCGCGCGCCGAGCTCCGTGGTCAACACAGTTACGAAGCTACGGATGGCCGAGACGCTGTTTGCGAAGCCGATCTGGACCGGGTCGCGCTCGAGTCGTAGGACGTCGGTCCACGCAGGCGGTGGCGTCGCTCGGCTCAAATAGCGCGCGAGATGCGGGAGCTTGCGCGCGCTTTCCCTCAAAATGAGATGGCCCTCTGCGCTCGGGCCATCATGCAGGACGGCTTCCATCGCGCTCTGGTCCGCTATGTCGAGCACGCGCTCGGCGACGCTCTGCGGGAGTAGACGCCGCCTCAGAATGGGGCCGTCAATCCCGGCCTTGATGATGGCGCCGCTATTTGCGACGACGAACGCGTCGAAGTCGAGCGCGCGCAAATATGGAAGGACCCCCGGAAAGCGGCGGCCCGTGACGATGACGACGGCGACGCCTGCCGCGGCGCAGTCTGCGAGGGCACGGTGATTCTCAGCGGGAATCTCGTGAGATGAGTTCAGCAGGGTGCCGTCGAGGTCGACGGCGACGAGACGATATTTACGGCTCACGATAAGGAGAGTTGAAACCGTCCCAGATCGTGACCTGCTCAATGGTGTCGGAAGGCTCGATGAGGTCCACGACCTCCATCCCTTTCGTGACTTGCCCGAATACCGTGTGCAGGCCGTCGAGGTCCGGCCTCGGCACATGTGTAATGAAGAATTGGCTGCCGGCGGTGTCCTTGCCGTGATCTGCCATCACCAGCGTACCGCGCACGATGGGCCGCCCGTTGATCTCCGAGCGGATGGCATAGCCCGGGCCGCCGTTGCCGTCGCCGCGTGGATCGCCGCTCTGGACGAAGCCATTGGGCACGACTCGATGGAAAGATAGGCCATCGAAAAAGCCCTGCCGCGCGAGACGGACAAAATTCCGAACCGTGAGCGGCGCATCCAGGACGAACAGCTCGAGCTCGATCGTGCCTCGGCTCGTGCGCATGAAGGCTTGAGGCGAATAGGCTGGGCTCACATAGGGCTCGTAGGTCGCGAGTCCCTGCTGGCTCGGCCTTGCTAGCACCTGCACGTTTGTCGAGCCGCCGCGTCTCAAGATCGACGCGGCTCGGATGCGGACGAGATAGTTCGTGTCGTCGAGTGCTTCGCGCGCGATCGATTCCGCTTCGGCCGCATCCAGCTGGGCGAGCGCCGCGAGCAGCTCCGCTTTGACGCGAGGCTCCTCGGAGCTCTCGACAAGGAAGGCCTGTTTGACGGGTTCCAGGGCGTCGCGTGCAGAAAGCGCGGCGAGGCCACGCGCGGCGGCCAGCCGCTCGAACGCGTCTTCCGCGGTCAAATGCTGAATGAGGATCGTGACCGCGCCATCCGGATCGCGCGTCGTGAGCGCTGTCAACGCGCGCGCTCGAACCCGAGGATCCATCTCGTCCACCATCGTTCGCAAGAGCGCTACGCTGCGGTCTCCCGCCAGCCGTCCCAACAAATCGGCGAGGGCGGCTCGAACCTGCCAATGCTCGTCTTGGCCGAGGCCTGCCAAGAGGAGCCAAAACCCGTTGGTGTCTTGGCGCGCGAGTGCTCCGAGCGTTAGCGCACGTATCCATGGGCTCGTGCTCCCGAGCCCATCGATGAGAGGCTCGATGGCCGCCTCCGCGTGCAGCTCCGCTAGTGCTTTCAACACTTCGGTCTGAACATAGCGAGTATCCCTGTCCAAGAGGGGCACGAGATCGTCGGCACGTGCGTGCAGCCGATGGGCTGTCGCGGCGCGAATGGCCTCGATGCGGACGCTCTCGTTCGGGTCCGCAATGAGGAGCCGTATGTAATCCTGCGCTTGTTCCGAGCTGATGGATCGCAGTCCTTTTGCACCCCAATAGCGAAATTCGGGGTTTCTGGAGCCGGCGTAAAAACGCAGGATGGGGGCAAGCTCGTCGCCCGTGAGCGCCGTGGCCGTCCAGGCCGCAGGCCACCATGCGAAACGCGGCGTGCTCCCTTGGGTCGCAAGTATTCCCCAGCCGTAGCGAAGGCTATCGAGCCGCGCTAGCGCAAACAGACCGAGGCGCAAATCGAAATGCGGATAGCTCAAAGCCGACGCTTGCACGTCGTCGTTCCACTGATAAGGCTCTCCGCCTTTCGGCATCCGGGCGAGAAGCGTCGTCGCGATCGCCTCGGCAGAGCTGGGATCACCTTTCTTGCCGAGGGCTTCCATGGCTCGGGCACGAACCCGCTCGCTCGCGTCGTCCAAAAGCTCGGTCAAACGGCCGATCGCTTCTCTAGGCAGCTCGACGTCTTCTAGAAGGCCGAGTGCAAACGCGGCGGTTGCACGCACATAAGGCGATGCATCATCGAGAAGGGGTGCGATCTCGAGCGCGGCACCGGGGCCCCCGATGCGGGCGCGCACGAGCGCAGCCTGGCCTCGGACTCTGCCCGCGGGGTCGCCTAATCTTGCCTCTACCTCGCCGCCACCGAGAGAGCGCTCGTCTTCGAGCTTCATGAGCCGGGCGAGCTTGCCCTCGAGGGTCGGCCCGGCCGGTGTCACCGGCGCTGACGCGCACCCCGCTGCAATCCAGATCGAGAAAAAAGCGCCTAGTGCGCGCAGCCGCCGTGTCATCGGGCGGCATTATATCTCGCCCGACTTCGCCAAGGTTTCGTCGGGGCAATCCGCGGACTACGACGGCGTGAGCACGCGATGGGAGATGCGGTGTTTCGCGATCCGATCCTCGAGCACCGTGTAGCCGATCCCAGGGCCGTCGGGCACTTGAATCGTGCCGTCGCTCCGGACTTGAACCGTGGGCTCGATGAGCTCTTCGACGAAATAGCGTTTGGAGTCCGCGACGTCTCCCGGCAGCGTGAAATTCGGGAGCGTGGAAAGGTGGACGTTATGCGCGCGTCCAATCCCGCTCTCGAGCATACCGCCACACCAGACCGGGATGTCGTGCTCGGCGGCGAGCTTCTGAATATCCCGCGCACTCGAGAGTCCGCCCACGCGGCCGGCTTTGACGTTGATGATGCGGGTCGCGGACATCTCGATCGCCCGTCTCGCGTCGTCGAGCGAGTGGACGGATTCATCGAGACATATCGGAGTCTTGATTTGCTTTTGGAGCGCCGCGTGGTCCCACATGTCGTGGTAGTCCAGAGGCTGCTCGATCATCATCAGATCGTAAGCGTCCATTTCTTGAAAGAGCTTCACGTCGTCCAAGCTATAGGCACTATTGGCGTCGACCATCAGAAGGATATCGGGGAAGCGCTCGCGCACTTGCCGCACGACGTCGAGGTCCCAGCCCGGCTTGATTTTGATCTTGATCCGCCGATAGCCGTCCGCGAGCTCGCCTTCGATTTTCGAAAGCAACTGGTCGACGCTGTCTTGGATGCCAATCGACACTCCCGAAGCGATCTTCGTGCGCGTTCCTCCGAGCGCCTTCGAGAGGGACTCGCCTCGCGTCCGCGCATAGGCTTCCCAAAAACCCATCTCGACCGCTGCTTTCGCCATGTTGTGACCGCGGATAACGTGGAGCGATGGAAGCACTTCGTCTGGATGGGCGTAGTCGCGTCCGAACACGATAGGCGCGATGAAATCTTCGAGCACATGGAGCGCGGTCTGGACCGTCTCCGACGAGTAAGACGGTGACTCGCTAGCGACGCATTCGCTCCAGCCGGTCACCCCATCGACCGTAACCTGAAGCAGCAAGAAATGCTCGTAAGTGACGCGCGCAAAGCTCGTCTCGAAGAAGTTTTTGAGGTCCAGCTTGACCTCGTGAATGGTAATAGACTCGATTTTCATCGTGGGATCGTATCACGCTGATGCTGCCAACTACTGGCTACCCGCTGACCACTGACGTCCTGTGGGCGAGGCCTGTGCCCGCGGCGCGACGGGTCGGTCGGACTGAACGGTCTATTGGGTAGCTGGCTTCGCGGCCTCCGCTTCCTCCTGGAACGTTAGGGTTCGCCACCGTTGACCTGGGAACCTGCAATGCGGCGTTGGCGAGCTTTGCACTCACGGACTGGCATCAGCGAACGGAAACGGCACGCCACTCGTATTGTGTGGTTTCGTAACGTCGCCGCGCGAATATCGCACCGGGTGTGAATTACTTTGAGAGTAGCGCCGTTTTGAGTCCAGGCCCGAATCTGGGACGCGCGGCGACGTAGAACCAGACCGCCACAAATCCCCAGGCGAAGCGCATGAGTAAATAGACAGGAAACGCGCCCTCAGGCGGCTCGATACCGCGCGAATAAAGCAAGCTGAACATTTCGGAGACGTAGAGGCCAACCGAGAGTAGCGATACGACGTTCATGACGACGCCTGCCCCTAACATTAGCGAGGTGACCTCGTAGGGGCCGAGGCGCGTTCCGGGTGCGAGTGGCAACGAGAGAATGTAGCGATTCGACCGAGAAGTTACAACTCGCCTTCGGTCGCAAGGTCGCGCGTTCCCGCCCTCCCAAGTGAAGATGACGTTCCATTGCCGTCGGCTACAGTCGGAAAAACGTGTTCTGGTCGCTTCAATATCCGAGTGGGCGAGGTGCTACATGAGCGTCTAGTTGTCGAGTCCATGAAGGCAAATGAAAGTCTCAACGCATATTGCGTGAAAGTACTGAAGGATGAAGTCGGCTTGTAAGCTAGGCCGCGTAGCTCCAGAATCGTTCTACGAGCGCTCGGTCCAGCATGAGCCATCTCCGAGTCGATACGCATGCTGGTTAACTCACCAAGGCAGATATTTGCCGATCGCGTCGATTTTGGACAAATCGACAGCGAGTACGGTCACCATCAGAACCAGCAGCATCACGAAGCCGACCTGCAGGATGCGCTCTTTGACTTGCAGGCTGAAGTCGCGGCCGGCGAGGCCCTCGAGCGCTATGACCGTCATGTGGCCGCCATCGAGAAGCGGTATCGGAAGCAGATTCAAGATGCCGAGGTTCAAGCTTAGAAATGCCATGAACATGAAGAGCTGCCGCGCGCCGCGTCGCGCTGTCTCGCCCGCGGCGACGCCGATCCCTACGGGCCCTGAGAGCGTGTTCAGCGAAGCGCGTCCGGTAACGAGCCGCCCGAGCACGATGAAAGTCAGGCGAGTGAAACGCGACGTTTCCCCGAGCGCTTCACGAAGAGCGAGCACTGGATTCGTGACGCGGAAGAGGACCGTCGGTGTGACGTTGAAGTTGATGCCGATGAGCCAGCGGCCGTCCTCTCGTTGAGGTGTGAGGGTGAACTCCATGCTCTCCTGGTCGCGAAGGACCCCGAGCGTGACCGGCTCTCCCCCGCGAGCCTCGATCCCCTCGATGAGCTCGGTGAAATGGAAGATGGCTTTGCCGCCCACTTTCGTGATGATGTCGCCTTCTTGCATCCCCGCGCGCTCGGCAGGGAAATCCTCGAACAGCGCCGCGACTTGAGGCTGAATGGAGGGGAACAATCCGGCATAGCCGATTTCTTCGTCGCCGCGCGCCTCGATCTCGATGGGAAACTCGATGGTTTGGGCGTCCCGCTCGATCGTCAGGATGAGGGTATCGTTCGCGCTCACGATGAACTTGTCGAGCGCCGCCTTCCAGCTTGGGACGGGATCCCCGTCGACTCTGGTGATGCGGTCACCGGGCTGCACGCCGCTTCGGCTGGCGGGCGAGTCCTCGGCGACGAAACGGACATCGACCGGATCGTCGAGACCCGCGGGCCGCTCGACGCCGACCATAAATAAAGTAGTCAGGATGAGGATCGACAGCACGATGTTCATGGCTGGGCCCGCGAGCAGAATGGCGAGCCGCTCCCACTTGGAGTGGCTCATGAACTCTTCGGGGTCGCCCGTGGCTTCCATCGGGTTGTCCCCGGCCATCTTCACGTAGCCGCCGAGAGGCAGCGCGCCAATTCGGTACTCCGTACCCCCCCAGGTGCGGCCGATGATTTTAGGTGGAAAGCCTAGCGAGAAGACTTTGACTTTGACACCTACCCATTTCGCGACGAGGAAATGACCTGACTCGTGTACGAAGACGAGAACGCCCAGGACGAAAACAAAGGCCAGTATGTAGGTCATGAAATCGACATCTCCTCGCTACCCACTACACTACCCCGGCCGGCGCTCGGATGAGACCCTCGGCGCATTCTCGCGCCCAGCGATCGGCCTCGAGCACGGCCTCGAGCGTCCGCGCGGGCTTCGGATCGTGCCGGGCGAGCGTGGTCTGGAGCGTTTCTCCGATCGTCAAAAATCCGATGCGCTCGTCCAGAAAGGCTGCCACGGCGACCTCGTTGGCCGCGTTCAGAACGGCGGGCGCGGTGCCGCCCTGTGACAGCGCTTCATAAGCGAGGCGGAGGCAGGGGAATCTTTCGAAATCCGGGGGGCCTAGGTCGAGCTGCAAAGGCGTTTCGAGGTCGAGAGGCGGCAATCCGGTATCGAGCCGCTCCGGATAGGTCAACGCATATTGGATCGGCAGGCGCATGTCAGTGACACCGAGTTGGGCGATGAGCGACCCGTCTTCGAGCTCGACCATCGAGTGGATGACGGATTGTGGGTGGATAACGACGCGCACCTGCTCGGCGCTCACGTCGAAAAGCCAATAGGCTTCGATGACCTCGAGCCCTTTGTTCATCATCGTCGCGGAGTCGATGGTGATTTTCGGCCCCATCTTCCACGTTGGGTGCTTTAGTGCCTGTTCGAGAGTCGCCTCCCGCATCTCGGAAAGTGTCGCGGTACGAAACGGGCCGCCCGAGGCCGTCAACCAAATGTGTTTCACGGGCTGGTCGCGGCCGTCGAGGCATTGATGGATGGCGTTGTGCTCGCTATCCACCGGGAGCAGCGTAGCTCCCGCCTCGGTGACGGCTTTTGTCATGAGCTCTCCCGCCATGACGAGCGTTTCTTTGTTCGCGAGCCCAACGCTCTTCCCGGCTTCGATCGCGCGCAGCGTCGGCACGAGGCCGACCGCTCCGACCGTGGCGGAGACGATGAAATCAGCTTCTGGATGCGTGGCGACGTCGACGAGCCCGTCGACGCCGCTCCGGACGTCGAGCTCGGGAAAATCGCGACGGAGCGTGTCGGCGTGATGCGAGCTCGAAACACTCACGATCAGGGGCCGGTACTTCCGAATCTGTGCGCTGAGCGCATCCACGCTTCCGCCCGCGCCGAGCCCGATGACACGGAAACGCTCGGGGAAGCGATCCATGACCCGTAGCGTATTGGTGCCGACCGAACCCGTGGATCCGAGGATCGAGACGCCCTTCATATAACTATTCTAGCGAATTTCACGCGATCCACAGGAGGTAAAGAAGAAGGGCAGGTCCTGCGAACAAAACGGAGTCGATCCGGTCCAGGATGCCTCCGTGGCCTGGAATGAGCGCCGAGGTGTCCTTCACGCCGGCGGAGCGTTTGAGGAACGATTCGAAGAGATCGCCGATGACGCCCAGGAGGCCGAGCATCAAGCCGAGTCCGATCGCGGTAGAAGTTTCGAGCTCCGGAAACCAAAACTCGACGAGCGCGACCGAAGTGGCGATCGAAGCGACGATACCGCCGACGAGACCCTCCACGGTTTTCTTGGGGCTCAGCCGTGGCGCGAGAGCGTGACGGCCGAGGGAGCGACCCGAGTAATAAGCGCCCGCGTCGCCAACAAAGACGACCGCGAGCAGAAAGATCACCCAGTGCCGCCCAGCGGGCTCGGGGCCCAGCGTCCGAAGCGCCACGATGCTGCCCATGAGCGCGCCCACATAAAAGGTCGCGAAAAAAGTGCCCATGGCCCCGGCGAGCCTGTCCCTGCTAGGGCTCCACTGGAAGACGACAGCTCCACCGATGACAAGAATCGATGCGAGGGTGGCGTGGGTGAGCGTGAGCGGCTCGAAATAGAAGGCGCTCGTGACCAGTAGCACCGTGAGAAAGCCGGCCCCGAGAAGGTCTTGACCCGAGCTCTTCATCAATGCCCCGAGCTCCCAATAACCGAGAGCCGCCACGATCAGGGCTAGGGCGAAGAACAGCCAGTCCGGGCCGAGGAGAAGGATCGCAAGAAGAAGAGGAACCGCGACGCCGGCGGTTAGGAGGCGACTCATAGCCGCGGGCTAGGCTGTGCTGCGCGTCGAAGCGGCGATGCCTCCGTAGCGTCGGTCGCGCTTCTGGAAGTCGATGATCGCCTCGAAGAGCTCACGCTTTCGAAAATCCGGCCAAAACGTGTCCGTGACCCAAATCTCCGAATAAGCGATTTGCCAGAGAAGGAAGTTGGAGATACGGAGCTCGCCGCTCGTTCGGATCATCAGGTCCGGGTCGGCGATACCCGCTGTGTACAGACGTTGTGCGAAGAAGGCTTCGTCGATCTTAGGCGCCTCACCGCAGGCAAGCGCCTCGTTCACGATGCGCTGGCAGGCATCCGTGATCTCGGCACGGCCCCCGTAATTGAGCGCGATGTTGAACAGGAGGCCCCGGTTGTCTCGCGTACGTTCCATCCCGGCCTCGAGCTCACTGACGACGTCGCCGGGAAGCTCAGACAGCCGGCCGAGCACCTGGAAGCGGATATCGTTCTTCATGAGCGTCGAAAGCTCGAGCCGCAGATATTGTTTGAGCAGCTTCATCAGAACATCGACTTCGCTTCTCGGACGTTTCCAGTTCTCGACGGAGAACGCGTAGAGCGTCAAAATGGGAACGTCGAGCCGAGCGCAAGTCTCGACGATCTCTCGAACGGAAGCGATCCCAGACCGGTGTCCTTCGACGCGCGGCAGCCCGCGCCCTTTCGCCCATCGACCATTGCCGTCCATGATGACGGCGATGTGGGCGGGGAGCCTCGAGATGTCGATTTTTTCGAAGAGCTGTCTTTCGATGGAGCCTTCTTCCGTCGAATCCAAAATATCTTGGCGGCTCATGGCTAAGAGATTACAACATAAGGACGACATTGGGAGCCCTTTAGGCGTTTGAGCGCGTGCTATCCTCCGGGCGTGACGGTCTTGATCCTCGCGCTTTTGGGGTTTCAGCTGTCACCGTTATCCGAGCGTCATCGCGTTTGGCTCGCGGAGGAGGTTCATTTCGTCATCAGCTCCGAGGAACGTCGGAACTTTCTCGCGCTCGAAACGGATACCGCTCGCGACCGCTTCGTAGAGGCCTTTTGGGCGCTACGCGACCGCGCGGACCATGCGGCACGGTTAAGCGCTTCGGATCGACTCTTCGGTGTTCGCGGACGCTACTCGGCTAGAGGACGGGTCTTTCAACTCTTGGGCCCGCCTACGTTCCGCGAGGACTATACGCATGCCGGAGCGCGTCTCGTCCCGACGGAGTTGTGGCACTACACCGGTGTCGTGCAGTCGCAACTTCCGGACGCCTTCTATCTCGTCTTCTTCAAACCGGGCGGCACGGGTCCGTATCGACTATGGCATCCCGAGAGCGATAGTGTTGCGGATTTGGTCGTCGCACCGGATCCGGGTCGATGGCAGCTCGGCGCCAGTAACGCGGAAGTTGACGCGATCGATGCCGAGCTCGCGCTGGCGCTGAGAGAGCTCGTACCCGGAGGCGGGCGCGCACAGTCGGTCTCCCTTCTCGCGAACGTGGACGCCTTGCACGATATCGTCCGGCGCGTGGGCGCGCGCATCGAGACGTCGGTCAGTTTGCGGCGCCTAAAGGCACACTTCGTCGCGCGCGTCTTCCACGACGATGCCGGCGTGCCCGAAATCCACTACGCCCTCGAGCTCGAGCTTGGTGAGAACGTTCATTTGCCTTGGAGACGGGAGGATGGACGCTGGCACACTCGATTCGCGCTGACGGGTCGCCTGATCGACTCGACGAGAGAGATCGAGCGCTGGGAAGACACGATCGAGCTCGACGTGACCGACGTGGAGCGCGACGCTTTGCGGTCGACGACGCTGAGCTTTCAAGGCCGACGTTTTCTCCCGGCAGAAGCACACCGCATCGAGCTTGCGGTGGTCACCGAGAACGGCTCTTCGGCCGTCGGCGAGACGGTCGTCGACCGATCTTTACTGGCGCTGCCACTTCTCGCGCGCCGAATACAGAAGGTAGAAGCGACCAGCCGACTTCCGTTTCTGGTCGGCAACCGGCTCGTGGTGCCCTGGCCGGCGGCGGTTTTTCGTGGGCTAGTGCTATTTGCAGCGACCGAAATCGCGGCTCCGGCGCCTGGCACTCCTTTTGTTTGGGAGATCCGACGTAACGGAGAGCTGGAATTTACCGAGCAGCGAATTCTTCACGGACGGAACCCGACCTTGGTGACGACCGAGATTCCGTTGAGCGCGTCCGGAGGGCGCTACCTTGTGCGTGCTCTATATGGTGACCGCTCGCGCGCGATCGAGCTCGAGGTCGGTGGGGCAAGTGCCGGTTGGTCCGGTATCGACGCAGCTTCGGTGCGGGTGCTCGCCCGTGAGTCGACACCTTCAGAGGAAAGTCGCTACCGCTGGGCCCGTGGGCGCGCGTTCTTGGGCCGAGGATTGGGCGCGCGTGCTCTTCGCGAGCTCGAGACCGCGCTCGCGCTCGATCCGAACAATGTTGCTGCCGCGGAAGCGATGGAGCGGATACGCTCCGCGGCCAGGTAAAGTTGTCGGGATTCCTGACGGGCTGCCCAGCATTGCCACAAACCTATGTAGATAAGAAAGTTATACTGAGCGGCGTCGTTGTGAGCGCGTCGGATCCGCTTACAATTCTGGCGGGCTAGAATCGAGCCTCAGCCGGCAATCTACTGAAACAAAATCGCTTAGCGCGATGGCACAGCCGTTGCACAACTCCTCGGACAGGCCGAGCAGCAATCGAAAGCATCGCTCGCGATCTTTAAGTACAAAGAGCCCAACGACCGGAACAATCGACCCGAGCACTACCCCCTTCGGGCCCCCTCTCCTTTAGACGGGAGAGGGGGAGGCTCGCTCCTCATCACAGCTAGGGGGCTAGTGCTAGCCAGGTAAACCTGAAAGCGTTCTAAATCCACACCACACAGCTGACTCTCATCCCCACATCCCCTTGCCTTTAAAAACGCCGCTAAAAGCAAGGAGAGGTGGGGATAGGAGGGGATGTGGGGATAAGAAAGAATTTGCTTCAGAACGTGGTACAAAATCCTCGGTTCTGACGG
>SMYC01000092.1 GCA_004356105.1 Acidobacteriota bacterium
CGGCGGACGAACGGCTGGCGGTGGCGGTGGCGGTGGTATCAGTGGCGGACGCGGACGACCTGCCGGCGGCAGTGGCGGTGGCGGTGGCGGCGCGACGACGGGTACTCCGAGCGGCGGCTCACGCGGGCGGCCCGCGGGCACCGGCGGCGGCTCCCGTGGGGGCGGCGGCACAAAGGGCAGAACCGGCCGTAGTTCGTAACCCGTCACTTTGACCTACCGGGCTTACGTTCCAGCCTTCGCGAGCAACAGAATTCTCTGACCTAAGTCTGCGCGCACGACACCCGGCACCGTTTGTGCGGCCAAGCACCTTCAAAAGCGTCGTTTCCGCCATTCTAGCCGTGGCCGCAATGATGCGAACAGCCCTCCCCGAGCACTCATCCTCAAGAAAATCTTGGCGCGATCGATCCGTCATCTGATAGCCGGGGTTTATCTAAGATCGATCTGTTTTCGGGTTCAAGACTCTTGACAATTTTCCTAATTGTCCGTACGATTAATTACACCACTAACCATCGAAACAAAAAAACAGGTTCTGCCAAGTTCTTTCACGGTGGCCCGGCTGTTGCTGACGGGGCTTCGGGAAAGATCTCGGTCTCGAGCGAAACTAATCCACTCAAGGATGAAGTCAATATGTCGAACGAGAAACATTTAGCGCAGCTTTGGACGCGAGATTCGGTACTCGCGGTCGAGAACAAGATCCTCCAACAAGTGATGTCGGTCCGGACCACAGAAGGGTCTCAGGCCTCCATCTCGTTCGCCCGATTTCTGAGGATCTCGGGTATGAACTCGGACAACTATCCGCTGTTCTTGAAAATGCTCGAAATCGAGAACCACTGGGTGCTCGACGCGCTCATTGGTGAAGGTGACCCCTTCCTGCTCCTTTCAACGATTCCTCCGAACGACTACCTGACCTCCAAATGTTTTCAGCTTCTGACGCGCTGGCGTGCCGGCGGCATCTATCCGAAAACGCTTGCGATAGTGCTCGGCGTTTTGCAGAACACTTACAGCTCGCCGCGCGATGGCTACAAGATTTATCCCTTGAGCGTCGCGGACGTCGACAATCTCGGCAAGCATCTGGAGAAAGAAAAGGGCCAGAACGACCCGCGAAACCGTTGCATCCTGGACATCCTCGATCGCATCGGCGTGCTCGAGGGGCTGCGCTGGGACGAGTCCATGGAGCAGGTGGCGCGCCAGGCTCTGCGGATCCGCAGCAACTTCTTTGACAATACGAAAGCACTCGAGGACTGCATTCCTCAGGTGCTCCTGGTGCGGGGCGACTATCGGCAAGAGGAAACCGCCCCCAAGTACGTTTTCGCAAGTTGAGATAGGTGAGGTAGAACAGGATGGCCCAAATTATGGAAGCAGTCAAAATCAAGGCCGAAGTCAGCGGTCTTCCCGACGATTCACAGATAGGCGCGATCGAGAACCAGCTACTGCAGGGGATGTTCGGATGTCGTTCCACGGAAGCCGTGGAAGCGTCCGTGACCTACGCCCAGTTCCTCAGCAGTGTCGGCATCTCGCCGGAGAACTATCCAGTATTCCTCCGAATGCTGGAAATCGAGAACCACTGGGTCATCGACGCTCTCATCGGCGAACGCGACCCGTTCCTGCTTCTTTCCGGCGTGCAGCCCAACAAGTTCATCGTGGGGCGAATCCTCGCGATGATGACGCGCTGGCACAGAGGCGGTATTTACTCGAAAAATCTCTCGGTGATCCTTGGGGTGCTTCAGTCCGTCTACAGCTCGCCGCGGGACGGCTATCGCATTTATCCTCTCACCATCGCGGATGCGAATGCGATCGGCAAGCACCTCGACAAAGAGAAAGGGCAGGATGAACCTCTGAACCGCGCCATCCTCGAGGTTCTAGACAAGATCGCCGCACTCGAAGAAGCCGGCAATTCCGAGATGGAAGAAGTCGCGATTCACACGGCATCTATTCGGAACGCCTTCTTCGACGACCGGAAGCGTATGGAGGATGTCATCCCGCCCGTGCTTCTCGTGAGCGTCGAGGATCGGAAGGAGACGTCGCCGCGCCGTGAGGCCCGCGTAGTGCATGATCGCCCGAAAGAGAGCACGTCCAAAACCAAGCTCGCCGCTAGCGGGAAAAAGCGGTGACAAATATCGTCAGGCAGTCACCAGACCTGCCGCGGCAGAATCTTGCAAAAACAAATAAAGGGTCCCGCCGGACGCCCAAAAATGGGTCTGCCCGGCGGGGCGCCAACGGGAACGGCGTTGCCTCCGCCACTCACCAGGTCGATTTAGAGGCGGAAGAGCTGGCGGTTCTCGTGAAAGCCTGCAAGAAGTACCGCGCCTCGCTACCGGGCTATCTCGCCTCGGCGCAGGATGATGTCGCACGCGCCGAATACCTCATCGATAAGCTAGCAAGCATCATCAAAAAGCACGCACGCTGACCTAAACTAGAAGAACAGTCTAGACGACCGCCGAGCGCGGCGAGTCTCTCACCACGAGCCGCGCGGCGGTTGCCTCGAACCCAAGCAAAGCGGTACGCTCCGCTCCTTGAGTTTCGATCGACGAACTTTTTTCGAACATTCCCTCGCCGCCGCGAGCGGGCTTGCGCTCGGCGCCTGCTTCAGCGCACGCCATTCGGTGGACGGACTCACCATCCTCGACATGCAGCTCGGGTGGCTTGCCGGCGGGAACCAGCTCGGTGAGGTCGTCGCGAAGCGGCTCGGTTATCTCGAAGAAGAGGGCATTTATCTCGAGATTCATCCGGGCGGACCGCACATCGCCGGGGTAGGGATCGTCGCCTCGGGCCGCTACGAGCTTGGACAGGTGTCTTCGAGCCCGTCTCTGATGCTTGCCGTCTCGCAAGGGATTCCTATCCGTTGTTTCGCCGTGAGCGTCCAGCAGCATCCTTACTCCTATTTTTCGCTCCCCAGAAATCCAGTGCGTAGGCCCGAGGATCTCGTCGGCAAGAAAGTCGGCACGAACGCGACCGGCCGCGTCCTGCTCAACGCACTTCTAGCGCGCCACGGTATCGACCCGAGCGCGCTCGAGATCATCGTTGTCGGCTCGTCCATGATGCCGCTTCTCACCGGACAGGTTCACGTCATCACGGGGTGGACGACGAACGTCACCGCGCTCGCGCCGCTCGGCGAGGATCGGCTCACCATGCGGCTCTGGGATCAGGGCATTCAGCTCTATGCGATGCCTTACTACGCCACACTAGAGACACTCGAGACTCAGGATCACCTCCTCGAGGGCTTTTTGCGGGCGACGGGACGCGGTTGGGAGCTCGCCTATCACGAGCCGGAAAAAGCGGTCGAGCTTCTCGTCGAGGAATATCCCATCCTCCGCTACGAGGACGAGCTCGCCGCCGTTCGGGAGATGCTCGGTTACGTCTTCACGGACAAAACGCGCGAGCACGGATGGGGGACGATGGATCGTGAGACTTGGAGCGCACAGATCCGTACCTACGAAGATCTTTCGCAGTTCACGAATACGGTCCCCACCGTTGACGACGTCATGACGTTATCTTTGCTAGAAGCGACGCGGGGCGCGCGGCCACAGCTCGACTCGGGACCCTACGCGCCGTGACCGACTTTGTTTCCGTCGCGAACGTTTCGGTGCGCTTCGACTCCGATCGCGGCGCCGTGACGGCACTAGAAAATGTGAGCTTCGAGATCCCGCGGGGCGGTTTTCTTGCCATCCTCGGACCGTCCGGCTGCGGCAAGTCGACGCTTCTTCGGGTCACCTCGGATCTCATCACGCCCACCGAAGGGAGCGTCTCTCTTTTCGGCTCGTCGCCAGCGGAAGTGCGGCGACGGCGCGATCTCGGTTTCGTTTTCCAGGATGCAGCGCTTCTTCCGTGGCGGACGGCTCGCGAGAATGTCGAGCTCCCCCTAGAAGTCGGTAACGGGGCACGGCTCGCCGAGCGAGCTCGCTCGCCGGAAGAAATGCTCGCGCTCGTCGGGCTCGCGGACTGGCACGACTCCCTTCCCCACGAGCTTTCGGGCGGTATGCGGCAGCGCGTTTCGATCGCGCGCGCGCTCGTCACCGCGCCCAAGATCCTGCTCATGGACGAGCCCTTTGGCTCGCTCGATGAGATCACGCGCGACCGGTTGAACGAAGAGCTCCTCCGCATCTGGCGGGAAACGCAAACGACGGTTTTATTCGTAACCCATAGCGTTCAAGAAGCGCTCTATCTCGGCCAGCAAGTGCTCGTGCTCGCGCCGCATCCGGGGCGGGTGCGCGAGATGGTCGAGCCGGACTTGCCTCAAGAGCGCGGTCTCGAGATCCGGGACACCGAGCGCTTCGTGCAGCAGGCGGCGCATTTGCGCGCGCTCTTGGAGCCCGTGCCATGAAGCGCGAGCACATGCTCCCCGCAGCTACGCTCGCGAGCCTTCTCGCGATTTGGGGCCTCGTCGTCTACTTGTTCAACGTTCCCGAGTACATCGTGCCGTCACCGCTGCACGTGGCGCGCACGTTCACCCGGGACTTCGGAATGATCGCACGGAACTTGGTTCCCACCGCGATCGAGAGCTTTCTCGGCTTTTTCGTCGGTAATCTCGCCTCGATCGTCATGGCAACCGTGTTCGTCCACCAGAAAACCGTCGAGCAGGCCCTATTCCCGCTCGCCATCATCATCCGCTCGATCCCCATCGTCGCCATAGCACCCATCCTCGTGCTCATGCTCGGCAACGATATGACGCCGAAAGTCCTCATCGCGGCGCTCATCTGTTTCTTCCCGACGCTCGTGAACATGGTCAAAGGGCTTTCTTTGGTCGACCCGCAGGCGCTCGAGCTCATGAAAGTGCTCTCCGCAAGCAAGACCGAGATTTTCTTCAAGCTCCGACTCTACAACTCCCTTCCCTATCTCTTCGCGGCCCTGAAAATCGCCGCGAGCGCTTCTGTCATCGGCGCCATCGTCGGCGAGTGGATTGGGAGCACCGAAGGTATCGGCGCTCTCATCATCCAAGCGACCTACAATTTCGACACCGGGCTTCTCTACGCGACCATCGCCGCGGCCGCTATGTTCTCGGTGCTCTTCACCGCGCTCATCTCATTCATCGAGCGCCGTGTGGTGAAGTGGTCGCCTGAGATAGGATGAGCTCATGACGTCCATCGTTCACGAGACCGACGTCGTCGTCGTCGGAGGCGGGCCGGCGGGGCTCGCCGCCGCCGTGGCCGCGTCGCGCAACGGTGCGAAAGTGGCGCTTCTCGAACGCTACCCGCAGCTCGGCGGCCTCGCGGCGGGCGCCATGGTTCTCGTTCTCGACGACATGTGCAATGGCAACGAGATCACCGTCAAAGGCATCATGCAAGAAGTGGTCGAGCGGATGGAGAAAATGAAGCTCGCCGTCTACCCGCCCGAAGAAGATCGCCGCGCCGATCCGGCCATGTTTCGCAAATGGGCCCGATGGGGGCTCTACGACTATTACGCGCGGACCAAGCCCCCGCCGGTTTGCTACGCGGTCGCTTTCGACCCCGAAGGTTTCAAGCGCGCGTCAGAAGACCTCGTCGCCGAGAACAACATCCATTTGAGACTTCATTCCTGGTTCGCGGAGCCAATCCTCGAAGACGATCGGATGGCCGGCGTCATCTGCGAGACGAAAGAGGGCCGTCAAGCCGTCCGCGGAAACATCGTCATCGACTGCACCGGCGATCTCGACGTGGCGTCCCGGGCGGGCGCGCCCTTCATCGGCGGCTCCTATTTCCTGACGACCGTCTTCCGCCTCGGCGGCGTAGACACCGACAAAGCCGAAGCTTTCGAGCACGAAGCGCCGGAGCAATGTCTCGTGGTCGACAAGAAAGCCAAAGAGCTTCTCGGCGGCTCGTGGGACAAATGGTGGCTCAAGACACCGCTTCCCGGCATCGTGTGGTGCAACTGCCCGCACATGCGCGGCTATGACGGCGCCAAAGTCGAAGACATGACCAAAGCGCAAGCCGAGGGTCGAAAGCGCATCGACGCGACCTTTGCCTTTGTGCGCGAGAACTGGCCCGGCTTCGAAAAGAGCTACATCGTCGACCTCGCGCCCCAGATCGGCGTGCGCCAGACGCGGCTCCTCGAAGGCGAATATGTCGTGACGAAAGAAGACGTGCAGGAGCGCGTGCACTTTCCCGACAGCGTCGCGCGTGGGCGGGACTACTACACGCCGTACCGGGCGCTCCTTCCCAAGAACGTCGAGCAGCTTCTCGTCGCCGGACGGCACTATTCGGCCACATCGACCGCGCAGAAAACGTCGCGTGAAATCCCGCCTTGCATGGCGATGGGCGAGGCGGTCGGCGTCGCGGCCGCGATGGCGCTCGACGCGGGGACGCTCGTCCGCAAGGTGGATGTGCCGACGCTCCAGAAAAAGCTTCGCGCGCAAGGCGCCGATCCCGGCGACGTACCCTCGGCGAACGCGACCCTCCGCGAGGTCGCGACATCGTGAGCCAGCCGCTAGAAGGAATCCGCATTTTGGATCTCACGCAGGTGATGCTCGGGCCGTGCGCCACGCAGCTTCTCGGTGATTTCGGCGCGGACGTCATCAAGATCGAGCGGCCCGGCCAGGGAGATCTCTCGCGTTCGTCGGTGCCCGATCGCGCCGGCCTCGATAACCCCGTATTTGTGAGCCTCAATCGCAACAAGCGCAGCATCGCGCTCAACCTCAAGTCGGAAAAAGCCCGCGAGATCGTGCGCGCCCTCGCGAAAGACGCCGATGTCATCGTCAACAATTTTCGTCCCGGGGTCATGGACCGGATGGGGCTCGACTACGAAACGCTCAAGGCTATCAATCGTCGCATCATCTTCGGCTTCGGCACCGGGTTCGGCCGTAGCGGGCCATACGCCCACAAGGGCGGCCAAGACGTGCTCGCCCAGGCGATGAGCGGCGTCATGGCGCAAAAGGCCGACCCGGATCAGCCGCTCTCCGTTTACGCGACCGCGCTCGCCGATTACTCGGCCGCCATGCACCTCGTGCAAGGCATCCTCCTCGCGCTCATCCACCGCGGCAAGACCGGTGAAGGGCAGGAAGTCGATGTCTCGCTCTACGATTCGATGATCGCGATGCAGACGCAAGAAGCGTCGATGTGGATGATGCGCCAGGAACGGTTGAACTGGGCCGCGATGCCGCTCACGGGTGTCTTCGAGACGACCGACGGCGCGGTGGTGCTCGTCGGCGCTTTCAAGCAAAACCCGCTTCGTGATATTTGCACCGCGCTCGAGATCGAAGACCTCTCGCAGCAAGAGCGTCTGTCGACGATGGAAGGGATGCGCGAGCATCGCGGCGAGCTTCAGGCGACCTTTCGCGAACGCTTTCGTGAAAAGGACACCGCTCATTGGATCGAGCGGCTCGAGGCGCAGGATTTACTCTGCGCAAAGGTGCGCTCGCTCGGCGAGGCGCTCGAGGATCCTCAGACGATCGAGAACGGCATGCTCATTGAAATTGCAGCACAAAATGGCGGCGAGCTGCTCAAAATGGTTGGAGTCCCGATCCACATGTCGGAAGCGCCGTTTACGCTCCGGCACAAGCCGCCCCATCTCGGTGAGCACTCGGAAGAAATCTTGAAAGAGCTCGGCTACCAAGACGATGCCATCAGCGCGCTACGCGAGGAAGGCGTCATCACTTGAACGTCCGCTACGAGCTTCACGATTACATCGCAAGGGTCACGATCGACCGGCCAGATGTCTTGAACGCGATCGACGCGAGTACCGAGACCAGGCTCCTGGAAATCTGGAGCGAGCTCGAGAACGAGCCCGAGGCGCGCGTCATCGTGCTCACCGGCGCTGGAGAGAAAGCTTTTTGCGTGGGCGCGGATATGAAGAGCACCGAAGACGCTGCAACCGGGCTCGAATATTGGGCGAAACCGCGCCCGGGCGGCTTCGGCGGCATCGCCTTGCGAACGAGCCTCGACATCCCCGTCATCGCGCGGGTGAACGGCTATGCGCTCGGCGGCGGCTTCGAGATGGTGCTCGGCTGCGACGTCGTGATCGCCTGCGACGACGCCAAGTTCGGCTTTCCCGAGCCCCTCGTCGGCCGGCTCGCTCTAGACGGGGGCATGACGCTACTTCCCCGGCTCGTGCCCGAGAAGTGGGCGATGGGCGTGCTCCTCACGGGTCGCCGTGTCAGCGCCGAGGAAGCCGCGCGGGTAGGGCTCGTGAACGAGGTCGCGCCGCGCGCCGCGCTCGACGCGGCCGTCGATCGCTGGATCGAGCAGATGCTCTCCTGTGCGCCCTTGAGCCTCCGCGCCATCAAGCAATCGGTGAAGCAGACGGCGGCCCTCTCCGCCGGGCAAGCGCAAGCGATGCGGCTCCCCGCGGTGATGAAAGCGCTCGGCTCGGAAGACGCCGAAGAAGGCGTCCGCGCCTTCCGCGAGAAGCGTCCACCGAAGTGGTCCGGCAAGTGAAACGCCTCGGCTTCGCCTTGGCGGTCCTAGCGCTAACAGCTTCGCCGGCCGCCGCGCAGAGTTTTTCCGAGCGCTTCGAGACCATCAAGCGCGAAGCCACGCCCGAGGAGCTCTACCGCATTCTCTACCGCGTCCCCAAAGGTGGCGATCTCCACAACCACCTCGGCGGCGCCGCCTATGACGATATGCTGTGGGAGCTCGCGACCGACACATCCGTCAACGGCAATCAGACGTTCCACACACGGGTGAGGATGAACGCCTGCGAGCGCACGTGCCCGCAGCCGCTCATCTACTTTCACACCATTGGCGAGACGAGCTGGCAAGAGCTTCCCGAATGCTGCCGCGAAGAATACGAGCCTCTGACCGAGCTCTCGGCGGCGAAGCGCGAAGCCTGGCTCTCGTCGACGCGTATCGACCAGGAAGGCGAAGGCCGCGCAGAGTTCTTCGAGATCATCTGGCCACGTATCGGCGAAGTCCTCGCTCAAGCCCACCTCGTCGCGGAGATCGCCGTTTTGAACATGGAGCTCTTCGCTGCTGAAGGCGTCCGCTACATCGAGTTTCAAATCGGCCCGTGGAACCGGCGCGACGGAGACCGCGCGCTCACCGACGATGAGTTCCACGACATCGTGGCAGCGAGACTCGAGCGCGAGGACGCCAAAGCGACCGGCGTCACCGTGCGATTTCAACCGAACGTCGTGCGTTTTCTCCCAAATGCCGAAGCGCTGGTCGAGCAGGGTTTTGCTTTCGTGGATCGCCATCGCGACCTCTGGTCGAGCGTCAACCTCGTCGGCCGCGAAGACAACGACAAAGGCTACCCCCTACGCTTTCTCCCCACCTTTCGCAAGATGCGCCGGCTCTATCCCCGCATCCCGCTCTCCATCCACGGCGGCGAAGTCGACGAGCCCAACCATCACGTGCGCGACACCTTGCTCCTTGGCGCCGACCGCATCGGCCACGGGACGAACTTGATTACCGATCCGGAAACGCTTCTTCTCATGCGGATCGGCAAGTTCGCGATCGAAGTGAGTCTTGTGAGCAATCTGCTTCTCGATTATGTCGAGCGCGCCGAAGAGCACCCGTTCGCCGAATATCTTCGCCTCGGGATCCCCGTCACGCTCGCAACCGACGATCGCGGCATGTGGAACTCCAACATGACCGACGAGTATTTCAGCGCGGTCACCGCATTCAACTTGAGCTGGGACGAGCTCGTGACCGTCGGCCGCTATAGTCTCGAGTTCGCCTTTGTCCCCGACGCGGTGAAGGCCGAGCTACTCGACGATTACGAACGGGACATTCGCGCCTTCGTCGAGGAATATTCAGAGGGCAACTTCAGGGAGCACGCCCTCCGCGTTCCTGTGAATATCTCTGGCTTCGCGCGCGCCCACTTGCTCCGCTGAGCCGAGACGGCCCCCACCTCGCGGGTGGCCGCCGAGCTCCCTGCCGAGCTGGACCTTGGGAAAACGAAAGGTCACAACAATTCTTCCAGTTGCTCGATGGTGAGACCTGCGTCCTTGAGAATCTGACGAAGAGTGCCCGGGCGTATCCTTATTGTGTGCAGGAACAACGACTCGGGTAGGAGGCTCGCTGCGCCTCAGAATCATGTGGCTGCCACGTTGGCGGGTGCAAACAAATCCAATCCGTTCCAATGCTTTGGGCGTAAGGGTCTTGTCCGGAGAGGTCTGTTGGCAATTTTGCCATTTACGTAGCGGTTTGAAGCTCTATGTATTCTCTCCCCGCTTCGTCGGGAACGGGGTCGCCGTTCTCGACGCAATCCTCGATATAGAGCTCCGCCGCTTCACGGATGTTGGCGATGACCTCGTCTCGCGTGTCACCTTGTGACACACAGCCAGGAAGAGCCGGTACCGTCGCCACATAACCGCCGTCAACTTCCTTCTCCAAGATCGCTGTATAGCGCATTAGGTCCTCCGCTTCTGCTAGCTTATCAAATCACATTTTTGGGTTCCGCCTCTTTCTAGAATCTAGAATCAGCTCTCTCCGCGATGGACGCGGGACCATGCCGGAGCGGACCTCGACACTGCGATGGTGACGTTCATTAATTAAATGCCATCCAGCAATGCCTCCAACTCTTAGTTCTTTGACCTAATCACGCATATACCTTTGAACGTAGCCGAATTGTGGAATCGATGGAATCTCAGCTTTTGGAGGAACCGACAACGCCGACACGGCACCGCAAGCTCCTCGTGAATCTGGTGCCGCCGTGGAGCGGAGAGCTTCCCGTGTGGGAGCTTCGTGTGGGAGAGTATCGGATCTTCTATGATGTCTCAGAAGATGAAGAAATTGTGTATGTCAGGGCCGTGAGAAAGAAGCCACCGGGGAAGCGAACCGAGGAAATTCTATGAAGACTGTAAGTGTGCGTGACTTGCAGAAGAACGTCAAAGAGTGCGTCGACGAGTCGCAGGAAGATCGAGTCGTTATCACGCGGCACGGTCGGCCGGCGGCGGTGTTAGTAGGCGTTGAAGGCGAGGACTGGGAGGACATCGTCCTCCAGACTGACCCGTCATTCTGGAAACTGATTCGCAAACGCCGAAAAGAAAAGACGATATCTCTGGATGAGCTCAAGGCAGAATTGGAGAAAGGCTGAGAGATTCGACTCTTTGGTCAATGGGCATTTTGCGAGCTCGGATCGGAGCATTTCGGCGAGCGGTCCGGGCTGTCTTGGCTTGCCCCCAATGAAAGAAGGGCTCGGCTTCGATAACAGCCCGGTGGCACATATGTGGCGTTCGATGGCCGAGCCGCGTCGCCCGCTCTAAGGGCTTCGCCGAGCGGAAGCCAGCACGCGCTTCCACGCCGGGTGGCGTTGGATCCGACCCAGCGCTTTGCCGAGCAGCGTTTTGCCAGGCTCCATGCGATGCCACGTCGACGCCCCCGAGGGATGAGGGAGCGGGATGACGTCCGCCTCCACACCGTGGACGTCGAGCCGGAATTTCGCACCGACGACGTCGACGAGCTTGTCGAAAGCCGTTAGCTGCGCGATGGCAAGCTTCCCCACCGGTAATACGAGCTCCGGCTGCAAGAGCTCGACCTCCTTCTGGAGCCACGAAGAGCAATTCGCGATCTCTTCGGGTCCAGGTACGCGATCTCCGCCCTTGGGGTTCTTGCCGGGGAAGCAGCGGCAAACGGCAGCCATGTAGACCCCGCTCCGGAACGCCTCTTCTTCGAGACCTATCGACTGAAACCACTTGAACATCGTCTTGCCGGCCGTCCACGCGAAAGGCTTTCTCACGACAATCTCTTTGTCACCGGGTGCTTGGCCGACAAGGAGCACGGGCGAGAACACTGGTCCGCCTATGACGACGGGTCCTTGCATCTTTGGGCAACGGGTGCATTGGCTCAAACGCCTTTGGTGGCGCCTTAGCGCGGCAAGTTCTTGGGTCATGGCATCTCGTAATAGGCGGCTTTCCAGAAACTGTGGCCTTCGAGCGCCGCCGTTCTGAAATTCGCGCCGAGAAACTCGTCGGCGAGCCAAAAGGCGGGTGTCAGCCAGTAGTACACTAAGGACAGGCTGCATGGGACGGTTCCAGAATGCACCATCTCGAGCCAGCGGTCGAATTCGGAGCCGCTTCGCGTTAGAATTTCTTATCGACCGCATCCTATGAAAGTTTTGGCTTTGACGCCGGGGCCGAGATTCGTCTCGCCCGGACAGCGCTACCGTATCGAGCAGTGGGAGCCCCTGCTGCGCGCGGAAGGGGTAACACTCACCCACGCGCCTTTCATGGAAAATGGCCTGGGCTCGATTCTGTATCAGCCGGGGGGCACGTTCGAAAAAGTCGCCGGCGTAACCTCGGCGTTTTGGCGCCAGTTGGGCACGATTTCGAAATCAACCCATTTCGATCTCGTCTACATCTTTCGTGAGGCCGCCATCATTGGTCCGGCGATCATCGAGCGGCGCATTGCCTCGGGCGGCACGCCGATCGTCTTCGATTTCGACGACGCCGTGTTCCTCCGCTATCGAAGCAGGGCCAACGGCTATTTGAGCTATCTCAAATTCCCCGGCAAAACGGCGACGATCTGCCGCCGGGCTCGGCATGTCATGACCGGTAATCGCTACCTCGCTGATTACGCCACACGATTGAACGACGCCGTCACCGTCATCCCAACGACGATCGATACGGAAATCTATCGCCCGGAGCTCCGCCGCCCGCGCTCCGGCGCTCCTGTCACGATCGGTTGGACCGGAAGCCACAGCACGCTGCAACATCTCGAGCGTCTCGTCCCTGCGCTCGCAGAGCTTGCCCGCACCCACCCGTTTCGTTTGGTCGTCGTCGGCGCACGAGCCCCCGACGTGCCTGGCGCGGAAGTGGTGTCGCGCCGCTGGACCGCGGAGACGGAAGTCGAGGACTTGAGCGATATCGATGTCGGGCTCATGCCACTTCCGGACGAGCCGTGGACGCGCGGCAAGTGCGGGCTCAAGGCTCTTCAATATATGGCTCTCGGCATCCCCGCCATCGTTTCTCCTGTTGGCGTGAACACCGAGATCGTCGCCCACGGTAAGAACGGTCTCGTCGCGAACAGCGACGCAGCGTGGCTCGAGCACTTGAAAACCCTCATGCTCGACTCGGAGCTGCGGCATCGGCTCGGCGCCGAAGCGCGCAAGACCGTCGTGACCCGCTACTCGGCGCGTGTCGTCGCGCCGAAGGTAGCCGAGATTTTTCGCCAAGCCACGCACTAGCCCCCCGCCGAGACCTCGCGGGCAGAGCGGTATATCATAATCCCGGCTGTCGACTAGATGGAGGAATCATGACGCGATCGAGTCTTTTTCTGTGGGTGTCCGTGACGCTCACCGCTGCTCCGCTCTGCTCGTCTCAAGAATCCGACGACGAGCTCCGTGCCCGGGCCGCCCGGCTGCACCAGAGCGCCATCGTCGTGGATACCCATGCCGACTTGACGCCCTTCATCATGAAGGACACCAAGCCCGCCGAGATCACCGACCCCGGTATGGCGGGTAACGCCTATTTCCCGAAGGACGACCTCCTTCACGCACCCATCCGCAGCCCGTGGATGCGGGGCTTCCCGCCGGGCGCATGGAGCTTTGCCGAACGGCACACTGAAGGCTACATGGATCTGCCGCGCATTCGGCAAGGCGGTCTCGATGCGCAGTTCTTCGCCATCTATATGGAGCGGGAGCCGCGCCCGGGGATGGCCGTCAAGAGAGCGCTCGCGCAGATCGAGTCCGTCCACGCACTTTGCGAAAAATATCCCGATGATATTGCGCTGGCAACCACGGCAGACGAAGTGCGGGCCATCGCTGCCTCGGGACGCGTGGCCGCGTTGATGGGCCTCGAAGGCGGCCACATGATCGAGGACGACCTTAGAGTCCTGCGCATGTTCCACAGGCTGGGCGTGCGTTACATGGCACCCACACACGCCTTCAACATCCATTGGGCCGACTCCTCCGGGACCGGACGGCCCGTTCCCGAACGACATGGCGGGCTCAGTCCTTTCGGTGTGGAAGTAATCAAAGAAATGAACCGCCTCGGGATGGTGGTCGACGTTTCACATGTCGCGGACGCGACGTTCTTCGACATCATCGAGGTGACGGAAGCTCCCGTCATCGCCTCACACTCGTCGGTGGACGGCGTCAAGGAGCACGCCCGCAACATGTCGGATGCGATGCTCCGCGCCCTTGCGGAGAACGGCGGCGTCATACAAATCAACGCGGTTATCAAATATATCGACCCGATCGAGCGGGAGCACACGCCCATCTCGGTTTTCATGGATCACATCGATCACGCCATCGAGGTCGCGGGAGCCGATCACGTCGGCATCGGGCTCGACTACGGCTATACGGCCCCGGCCCCCGTCGACCTCGAGGACATCTCGAAGCTCGGGAACGTGACCTACGAGCTTCTGAAGCGCGGCTATGACGAGGCGACGATTCGGAAGGTGCTCGGCGAGAACACACTGCGCGTCATGGGCGAGGTCGAAGCGGTCGCGGCGCGCTCACGCTACCGCGATTGAGATGGAGATTGAGGTGACAAGACGGCGAAATTCGTCTCCGACTCGGCTTTCGCCCCCGTAACCTCATCCGTGACACGTACGCGAATGACATAAGCACCGGGCTCGCATTTTCGTAGAAGTATCTGGCTCGTGATGCCCACCGGGTCGGCATCCGGCCGCAGATGCGCCGCAGGCACCCCCATGTAGAGCCGCCCGTATTGCATGATGAAAAAATCTACGCGCAGGCGCTTGCGTCCATCCTCGTCGTCCGTCGCGCCATAAGCTTCGACATAGAGCTTCAAAGTCTCTTGTTGCGTAAAGACGGGCTGAAACGCCGGGATGACGCGAACCGCACCGAACTGGAACGGACGCGGACGGTCCAAGTCGCCTCGCAAGATATCGCTCGCGAGGAAGACCGAGCTCAAGCTCAATACCTCGGGCTCGTTCGCGGGCACGACGAGCGGCACCTGCGCGCTTCCCATGCGGTTGCGTCTCCGGTCGCGTACATAGGCAAATAGCTGGTAGCTTCCCGGGGGGACCGAGAGCATTTCCTGGATCGACAAGCGCTGAGCCACGAGCCCGTCTTGCTGGTCGGCAGCGAAGCTCAAGGTCAAGCCGTCTTCGGCGCGCGCGATTTCTTCGCCGTCTTCGGTCGATACCACTACGACGTAGTCGAGCTCATAGAAAATTTCTGAATCCTGTCGGCGCGATCCGAGGTCTTTATAGGCCACCGTCAAATTGACCGGGACGCGAGCTCGCTCGCCGTCGCCCCGTATCGCGCCGCCGGAAAGAGTTACCGAGACGTTTCCAAAAGAAGCTCGCGAGCGCACCGCTGTCTCGAGGTCCGGAAGGTTGCGCGTCGGACTCTTCATCACGTCGATCATCTGTCGCTGCAGCTCGAACTCCTGCATGACGAGCCGCGTGTTGTCGACATTGTCGAAACGGTCGAGGCCTGTGTTGGGGTCGACCTCGCCGAAGACGAGCCGCCTTTGCGCGAGCGCGTCGAGGGCGTTGTTCACGGTGCCGAACTGATTCCAGAGCGGAGCCGTGGTGTTGATGTCCTGGACGAGCTCGAAGTCACTCGTCCCCTTGAAGTCGACGAAATTGAAGTCGATGCTCGCCGGAAAGTTCGGGATGTCGAGGTTGTTATAGGTCCAGATCTCGCTCGGCCGCTCGCCGGGATTCCTGCCGAAGGGATTCCGCTGAAGTGCATGCGGCGGACCGAGGATCAGATAGAGGCGACCGCGATCGGTGGACCACCCGGGACGGCCGGCGCTCATGTAGTTCGCGACGAAAGCGTAGCGCTCGAGATAATCCGCGCGGTACTCGTTGTCAACCGTCTCGGGGCGGTTGTCGCGACGCGCCCAGAAAAACTCGATAAATCCCAGCTTCTCGAGGTCCGTTTGAAGGGATTTGTAGACCTCCCGCTCGGCATCCGTGATGATCCACCCGACGTACTCCCTGGGCCAGTCCTCGAGAATCTCGCTCAGCTTCTTGCCCGCGATCTCTTCGGGCAGTTGCGGCGCGCGCTCCTCGGCCTGCAGGGTAAGGCTAGCCAGAACGATCGCCATAATGCCAGGAATGAACGACATCCCGTAAGCCTAGCGCTCCCTCGCGCTCCGATCAATGCAGAGCACCCGTACTCTAGCAGGCGGTTGCGCGAGCCATCGGAGGCGCTATAGGATAGATCTGTGGGCACCGGCGGGAGTATTAGCGGACTGCGTTCATCGAAGCGCTCTTTCGTCTCGCGTCAGCCACCCCATGTCTCGTTCGAGTTCTTCCCTCCGAAGACCCCGGCGGGCTGGGACAAGCTCAAAGAGACCGCCGCGCACCTGGCCGAGTTCGAACCGGATTTCACCTCGGTAACCTTCGGGGCCGGTGGTAGCGGCAATTTTCGAACCTTGGAAGCGTGCCTCGCCGTCCGGAGCGTGCTCGCGGCAGACGTCGTGCCCCATCTCTCCTGTATCGGCCAGACGCGCGACTCAATCGAAGCACACCTGGCGGAGTTCCGCGACGCAGGTTTCACACGGATTCTCGCGCTCCGAGGCGACGTCCCCATCGACGCCGAAAGCGCAGAAATTTCGTTCCCGCAAGGCGGTTTCCACTACGCCAGCGAGCTCGTCTCTTTCATCAAGAGCCGCGGTAATTTCCACATCCTCGTCGGTTGTTACCCCGAAGGGCATCCCGAGGCGCCTAGCTTGCAAACCGATATCGACAACTTCATCCGGAAAGTCGAAGCCGGGGCGGACGCCGCCATCACACAATATTTCTTCAACAATGCCGGCTACTTCCATTTCGTCGATGAAGTGCGCCGGCGCGGCCTCGACATCCCCATCGTCGTCGGTTTGATGCCTATCTGGCCTTACGAGCAAGTCGTGCGCTTCTCTGCGAAGTGCGGCGCCGATGTGCCGCTTTGGATCCAAAAGCGCATGGAAGGCTATAAAGACGATCCTGAGTCCCAGTTCGAGTTCGCCGTCGAAGTCGCCGTGACCCAGTCGGAGGAGCTCCTCAGAAACGGCGCCCCCGGTGTACACTTCTACACGCTGAATCGCCCCGAGGCAACAGTCCGCATCTGCGAGAACCTCCGCGGCCAAAAGATCGAGCGCGGCCCGGCGTCCGATGACGTCGCCTATGGTGACGTCGAAGTCCCCGCAAGTCTTTCTTGATTCAGGCTTGAATCAGTTGTCGGGCACGCCTTCGATCACTACGTGGTAGCGATCGGCCGGTAGGTTCACGAGCACTGTTTTTTTTCCGCTCGGCCAGCGGATCCGGATCTCGTCGACGACCGTCGAAGCGCCTAGTCCGAAATGCAGGCGTGGATCGCTCGACGAGAAGATACTTCCGGAGACGTGGACTTCCTTCACCTGGGTTCGCCCTCCGCTCTCGAGCCACACGCGGGCGCCGGCGGCGTCGCGATTGCTCTCACGCCCAACGAGCTCGAGACTCACCCAATGCCGGCCGACGACGTCGTTGCGCAAGAGCGACGGCGCCTCGTCGATATTGACGACCACGACGTCGATATCTCCATCGTTGTCCACGTCGCCGAAGGCTGCGCCTCGGCTCGGGGCCGTTTCTTCTAGAGCCGTTTCCTCGAACGTGCCATCTCCGCGGTTCAAGAAAATCTGGTTGGCCTGTCGGTAGGTCGTCGTGTCGTCGACCTCGGCCACCCTCGGGTAGACGTGGCCATTCGCCACGAAGATATCTTCGTCGCCGTCATTGTCCAGATCGACGAAATGGGTCCCCCAGCCGAGCTTCCCCAAGCTCGGTGTTCCGAGACCCAGCTCATCAGTGACATCGGTGAAGAGCCCGTCCCCCGAGCTTTCATAGAGGGTGTTGGTCTCGTGAGAAAAGTTGGTGACGACGATATCGAGACGGCCGTCGCCATCGGGATCGCCGAAATCGACGCCCATCCCGGCCTCGGTGTCTCCAGTGGCGTTGTAGGCAGCCCCCGAGAGCAGACCTACTTCGCGGAAGTGTCCGCGCCCGTCGTTCTGGTAGAGGAAGTTCGGAAACGTGTCGTTGGCGACATAGAGGTCGACATCCCCGTCGTCGTCGTAGTCGGCCGCGATGACGCCCAGCCCGTAGGCTCGAGTGGGATCATGAAGACCGGCAGATTTCGTGGCCTCGATGAAGCGGCCAGCCTCGTTCCGGTAGAAGACATCGCTTTGCCCGTCCAAACCGCGAGGCCCGCACATCACCGGCAGCCCCAGCCATATGCAAGTCAGTTCCGAACCGGGCGCCGGGATCTTCGACAGGTCGGGATCGACGTAGTTTGCAACGTACAAGTCGAGATCGCCGTCACCGTCCGCGTCGAAAAAGGCCGCGCTCGTGCCAAATCGCCCATCAGAGGCCTCGGAGACTTCGAAGAACGTACCATCGCCGCGATTCCGATAGAGAACGTTCGGCCCGATATTCGTGACGTAGAGATCGGGCAGGCCATCATTGTCGTAGTCGGCGATCGTGCAACCGACACTCCATCCGGTGTGCCCGACTGAAGCGCTCTCCGTCACGTCGAGGAACTGCCAGGAGCCCTCATTTCGGTAGAGACGGTTGCCTCCCTCTGGAACGCGGACGCCATCGGCGAGCCTCATCCCGTTGACGAAGTAGATATCGAGGTCGCCATCGCCGTCGTAATCGAACAGAGCGACGCCGCCGCCGAGGGAGCTCACGATGTAATGCTTTTCGAGCTCTCCGCTGACGTTCACGAAGCCGATGCCGGCTCGCGTGCGCATCTCGGTGAAGCCAAGTAGAGCCGTTACGATCAGCAGAGCCCGCGCCATAGTTTCACATGTTACCACTGGTGTAAGTGCCTGTGAGAAAGGCGCTAATAGCAATGTCAGACATCGGCTTCGGCTTGACAGGTGTAGCCCTGCTCGCGTACATTTTGCGCGGCTACGGAAATAGCCTTCCAAGCATGGAATGCCGCTCGATGAGAGCGCGGAGCGGGGGTTTGTGCGGATTTTTCTGATTAACCACATTCTTTTTCCTTAGGGGGTCACATGAAGAGATCAGGAACGTTGGCCACGGTGCTGGCGGTACTACTACTGGCCGCTACGCCGGCGTTCTCCCAGGTTATCGGTGCCGGCAACATGGACGGCCGCATGGTCGACGCCACCGGGGCCGTGCTTCCGGGCGTCACCGTCACGGTGCAAAACTTGGACACCGGTTTGACCCGAACCGCGATCACGGAATCGAGCGGGCGGTTCACGTTTCTGTCGCTGCCGGTAGGGCCGTATACGCTCACCGCAGAGCTGAGCGGTTTTCAGACGCTGAAGCGCGAAGGGCTCGTCATGACGGTCGGCGCCATCCAGAGTCTTGGCAACATGACTATCGAAGTCGCCACGGTGGAGGAAATCATCACCGTGACGGCGGAGTCACCTCTCATCGAGACCTCCCGGGCGGTGGTCGCCACGACCTTCAACGAAAGAGCCATCGACAACCTTCCGATTCAGGGACGGGATTACAAGAACTTCGCCTTGAACACGCCCAACGTGGTCCCGGTCGCCAATAGCGGCCGACGCACCATCTCCATGGGTGGAATGAAAGGGCTCGACACCAACATCACGGTGGACGGCGCCGATTTCAACAACACGTTCTTCGGATCGGCCACCGGCCAGCCCGAGGTTCCGTACTTCGTAATCTCCCAGGAAGCGGTCCAGGAGTTTCAGGTCCTCGCCAACGGTTTTTCGGCCGAGTTCGGCCGCTCGGGCGGCGGGTTTCTCAACGTGGTGACGAAGTCCGGTACGAACGAGGCTCACGGCAGCGGCTTTTTCTTCAGCCGCGGGGACTGGGGACGCGGCACGCTCCAGGACGGCAACGGAGACGACCTCGACAACTCCGCATTCTCCCAACAGCAGTTCGGCGGCAGCATCGGCGGACCCATCGTCCAGGACAAGGCGCACTTCTTCTTTGCCGTCGACCGGCAAGGTTTCGATCGCCCCGTGCGCATCGCGTTCAACCGCGATGTCTCTGGCGTCTGCAACTCCGCCATCTGGGGGAGGCCGATCGCGGGTGTGGATTGCTTGTCCGACGAAGAAGGGGACACGGCCGAGATGCTCACCAACACGGCCATCCTCGCAAAAGTCGACATGCAGCTTTCGCAAAACAACACGCTCTCACTGCGCTACAACTTCAGCGACTTCAAAGGCGAGAACTTCTTCTCCACCGCCGGCGGAACGGCCGGCTCGGTGCAGTCTCTCGCAGAGAACGGCACGAACCTCGAAGCCAATCGGGCGCACTCGTTCGTGGCCACCAACACCACGGTCATCGGAACGAACAAGTTCAACGAGCTGCGTTTTCAGTACTCCTTCGAAGACCGGCCGCGCCTCGGACAGAGCGACGATCTCCCAACGACCGTGATCAATGACACGGGTCGCTTCGGCCGACAGTGGTTTCTTCCCATCACGTCGAATCACAGCCGTATCCAGATCACGGATAACTTCACCTATCTCTTCGGCGACCACGATTTGAAGATGGGCGCCGACCTCAACATCACCGATACGGCCCAGGCTTTCTACGGATGGGGCGGAGGCTATTACGTCTTCGCGACGCTCGAGGACTTCGTCGATCAGAACCACTTCCAGTTCACGCAGCGCGTGGGCTTGAACGGTTTTTCGACACCGGGCTCGGGAACGATCGATATCGGCCAGAAAGAGATGGCGCTCTACGTTCAGGATACGTGGCGTCCGAAGCCGGGTCTGACCATCGACCTCGGATTGCGCTGGGAAGGCCAGTGGAACCCGCAGGCGCCGGTAATGGATCAGGGACTGCAGTCCCTCAATCCGGCCAACCCGGGGCTCGACACGATCGGGCTCGTACAGGGCGACATCCCCAACGACCTCAACAACATCGCACCGCGCTTCGGTTTCGCTTGGGATCCGGAAAACGACGGCCGGACGGTGGTCCGCGGCGGTGCAGGGATCTTCTATTCGCGCACCAACTTGTTGTTGATGGCGAACTCGTTCACCGCCAACGGCTATCGTCAGGCGCTCTTCTTTCTCTTCGGAGATGATCAGCCTTTCACGTATCCTGGAACGTTTCCGGAAGCGGGCCTCCCGCCGGGGGATCCGCTCTATGACAATCTGCCCCGTTCAGATATCGCGTTTTTCGACAACGCGTTCAACAACCCGCGTACGACCCGCTTTAATCTCGGTGTCGAGCACGAGGTCCGCCCGAATCTCTCGCTGGGCGCCGATTTCGTCTTCGCCGACACGAAAAATGGTCACCGGCGTACGAACGAGAACCTCCAGCCCCCGATCGGGACCGACGCCTTTGGCCGTGGCTTGTACGACAGAAGCACCATCGATGGCGACTATAACCAGTTCCAGGTCGAAGGGTCGACGGCACGCCGTCGTTACAGCTCTTTCGTGCTCTCGGCGCGCAAGCGCTTCGCCGACGACTTCCAGTTCCAGGCCTTCTATACCTGGTCCGACTTGAAGACAGATGACGACAATGAACGCGACTCCTCCGGCTTCCGCAACACACAGCCGGAAAGTCTGGGTGCGGATTGGGCCCTCAGCGAGATGCACGTCCGGCATCGCTTCGTCGCCAACGCAGTCTTCGACCTGCCGGCCGACTTCATCTTCAGCACGCTCATCACCGCACAGAGCGGCAGTCCCTTCAACGTCACGTCGGGTAACGACGACAATAACGACGGCAACCGGAACGACTACGCGGTGATCGACGACTCGAACCGAGCGCTCGCGCAATCGGGGGGTCAAGATCTGGCGGACGGTCTCCAAGGCCGGAACAGCGGGAGTCAGCCGAGTACCTTCGTGATGGACATCCGCTTCAGCAAGGCGTTCGCCTTCGGAGGTGCAGGCCGGATCGAAGGTCTCTTCGAGGTCTTCAACCTGTTCAACACGGCAAACCGCTCATCGACGAACGGTAGCATCGGCTCACCGAACTTTGGCTTCTTGAACATCGTGAACGCGCCGCGTCAGATCCAGATCGGCGTCAGGTACACTTTCTAAGGGGCTGGTGAACAATAATATGGACATTAGTATTACTTGTTATTGATTGTGTAGTTCCACTTCGGGTGAAGCTTGTGCCTTCGAAGCCGGATGTTATTCATCTCGTCATCGTCAACCTTGACCCCTTTGGGGTACGTCCCAGTGTCGAGCAGAGCTTTGACGTGCAGACCTGTGCGGGTCTTGGTAGCGCCGATTAAGTTGACCACGGTTTCAAAATTA
>SMYC01000093.1 GCA_004356105.1 Acidobacteriota bacterium
ATTAATAACAAGCCGCTTGGGCGGCGCGCTCGCACCCGTCGCGTCGAAAGGCAACACGATGTCGCGCCAGCCCGAGCTTCCGGTGATGGCGCGCATCGGCCCCTGGTCAAGGTTGGTGCGGGTGAAGTACGGGCCACCATCATCGAAAACATTCCACATCTCGACATAGCCCGCGCCATCGACTTTTTCGTAACGGACGCGTCCCTTCAGCGCGTAGCGAAGCTTGGTTATGCCCGGCTCCTCGAGCTCCAGAAGGGTCACCGTGAGCCCTTCGTCGCTCGTCGAAGTTACCGTTACCGAGTCCTCCGGGCCACGCTCGGCGCCTTCGGGCAACGAGCCCGTCCACGTGATCTCCCTTACCGTCTCCTCGGCATGGGCCGAACCGACGAAGCAACCTAGCGCCATCAACACGACGAGCAACCTCATGACGATGCCTCCTTGTAAGCTTTCAGAAGCCGTTTCAACGTTCCCAGATCGATCTTCCCTTGGGCATATTCGATGCGCAAGATCCGCTCGAACTCGCTCGTGACGGTGTCGCTCGTGAGGAGCTTGATCTTCTCGATCAGCCGGTCCAGCCGCAGCCGGACGGTGGGGTAGCTGATCTCGTAAACCTTCGCGATCTCTTTGAGCGAGCCCGACGACAACACAAAACGCCGTATGAATGCGATGTCTTCTTCGGAGAGCTCATCAAACCATCGCGCCGTTTCGCTCAAAGACTCACGTTTTTCTCGAGTACAACCTCAATTCTAGACTAAATATTATTAAAGTACAATTGAAGTTTATTTAACTCTCCTGGGATCGAGCCTCAGCTCGTGAAAGGACCAGAACAGGACCCTCAGTCGTCATGCGATGCTAACAGCTAACGCACCCTCGCGGCGACAAGCCGCTCGCTCTGATTGACGCCCGGAACACCGAAGATCAGGGCTCGCTTTTCGTTTGAGCCGCTTGCCGGAGCTCGGCGTACTTGTCCCGGACGTAGTCGTTCAGGCGTTCGGTGTACTCCAGCCCCAACGCATTGGCGCGAATCAACGCGATCACACGTCGGCGAAATCCTGCAGACGGTCTGGAGCCAATAGCCCCGAGGCTAGAATAGATGAGAAAGCTCAGAGGCTAGCGAAAGCGCCGGCGCTAGAGGTCGAGCTCTCGGAGCGAGAGCTCAGCGCGGTCGTGCGGTGCTCGAGCCCCAAGTGATCATTCGTAGCGAAGCGCCGCCATCGGGCTCACGCGTGAAGCGCGCCACGCCGGGATGAGATTCGCCGCGAATGCGACGACGAGCAGCAACGATGCCGCGAGACCGTAAGCGAGCGGGTCGACGGAGCTCACACCGTAGAGAAGCGCTTGGGCAAGGCGCGCAACCACTGCGGCGAGGACCACGCCTAAAACCACTCCGATCACCGCGAGCGTCATGCCTTGGCGAAGAATCATGGTCAGCACGTTCGAAGCGTTTGCCCCAAGCGCCATGCGGAGGCCGACTTCGTGGGTGCGGCGGCTGACCGCATAAGCGATGACGCCGTAGAGGCCGACCGCAGCTAGAAGCAGTGCAAGGACTCCAAACGCACCGAGAAGGCGCGCGCCGACGCGCGCCGGCACGAGCGTCACGTTGACAACATCCGAAGCGGTGCCGTCTCGAGTGAAAACGATCTCCGGCTCAACCTCCAGAATGGCACTTCGAAGCACCGGTACGAGCGCTTCCGCCGGACCGGTCGTGCGCGCGAGAATCAGCGTCGCGCGCGACGGCGATTGTGCGCGCGGGAAGTGGATGTAGGGCCTCGGCTCTTCGCCGATCGCGCGCACTTTGTGATCGCGGCTCACGCCAACGATCTCCGCGGGGTCGCCTTCGGGGCCGCCCGTGTAGATGAGCTCGCCCACGGCGCTTCTTCCCCGCCAGTAGAGCGCGGCCATCGTCTCGTTCACGATAAGCACGCGTGGAGCGCCTTCGCGATCCTGTTCCGTGAAAGCCCGCCCCTGAACGATCGGGATGCCCGTCACGCGAAAGTAATCCTCACCGACATAGACGACGTCGAGCGGCACGATGTCGTCCTCCGTCTGATGGACCTCGGGCACGAATATACCTTCCATGTGGATGCTCGGGGAGAGCGGCAAGCGGCTCGCGAGCGTGACGTTCTCAACGCCCGGGAGCGCGGGTAGACTCTCGAGAAGCTGGCGCTGGAGCGCTTGCGCCTTCTCGAGGCTGTAATTGTTCATCTGCAAGTTGAAGCCGAGGGTCGCGACGCGCGACGCGTCGAAGCCGACATCGGTGCGTTGGGCCTCTATGAGCCCGCGTGTCAGCAGCGCACCGGCGACAAGAAGCACGAGCGAGATGGCAAGCTGTCCGACGACGAGCGCGTTGCTCAAAGTGAATCTGCGTTTGGTCGGGTCGTCAATCCCAATGGCTTCACCTTTGAGCGCGGGGATCAAGTTCGGCCGCGAGGCGCGGAACGCGGGAACGAGACCGAAGACCACCGCTGTCGCTAGAGAGACGAAAAAAGCGAAAGCCAAGACCGACGTGTCGAGCTCATAAGCGAACTCGATTGGGATCGGTAGCGGCGGCTGCGCCGCGGAGAGAACCCGCGCGGCCCAGTAAGCAAGGCCAACGCCCATGACACCGCCAAGCGTCGCGAGCACGAGGCTTTCCGTCATCAATTGGCGAACGAGGCGGCCCCGGCTCGCTCCAACCGAAAGCCGTACGGCAATTTCGCGACTCCGGTTCGCCGCCCGCGCCAGCAACATGTTTGCCACATTGGCGCAGGCGATCATCAAGATCATCCCGACCGCGGCGAGCAACACCGCACCCGCGGTCGCCAAGATGTTGTCCACCATCGGGTGGAAGCGCACCGAGGAGCGCCCGAGCACCGCGGCTTTCATGTCTTCGTTCGTGTCCGGATATTCCTGCTCGAGGCGCGCGAACACGGTGCTCACTTGGGCTTGCGCTTCCTCGACGCTCGCACCCGGAGCGAGGCGCCCTTTGACGAAGAGCCAACGGGTACCACGCCGCTCGCGGCGCGTCTTGTTCGGCTCGTCCGCGTTGTTGGCCTGCATCCCGACAAAGGTGAGACTCTCCACCATCGCGGTCGGCACCCAAAACTCCGGACGGATTCCAGGAATGGTGCCCGTGTAGGATTCGGGCGCGACGCCGATGATGTTGTAATCGACACCGCTCAGCCGAAGTGACTTTCCGACCACATCGGGGTCTCCGCCGAGGCGGCGCTGCCATAGACCGTGGCTCAAGACCATCACGGGATACGCGCCTTCGGTCGTATCTTCCCCTAGAAGGAAGGCGCGTCCGAGGATAGGCCTCACCCCGAGCAACTTGAAATAGCCCGCCGTGACAACCTCGCCCGTGACGACGTCGGATTGTCCTTCGGTCGTCACGATGCCGCGGACCATGGCATGCGCGGCGAGCCCTTCGAAGGCCTCGGTCTCTTTTTGGATATCGAGAAAGTCTGGATAGGACGACGTGAAATGCGGGAATTCTTCGGCTGGGCTCGAGTAGATCTCGACGAGGCTGCCCGGGTCCTCGATGGGAAGATTCTTGAGAAGGATCGTGTTCACGACGCTGAAGATAGTCGTATTCAGACCGATCCCGAGGGCGAGCGAAAGCGCGGCCACGAGGGTGAAGCCGGGTTGACGGAAAAGCGTCCGGAAAGCGTATCGAATATCGCCTGCAAGATCTTGCACTTTGTCTCCCTGTTTCGTTGGGACTACTTGCTAACTGCTACTCTGGGCATATTTCGACGCCTCGTCAGGGTTTACGGATTTCCCGGGCGGATGGTTCCCGGAAAATCAGTCGGCGGCGTCAGCTTGGATTTCCACTTTTAGCTCGGGATAGGCTAGGCGGGCGACGCCGATCAGCGTGTTTACGGGCATGACGTTTGCGGCGGCGAGCGGCCCCGAGAACGCGTCCCAGTTCTCGATCATCTTGTCCACGTCGGTTGTATACACGGTCAACCGGGTGAGGTTCTCGAAACCCATCGCCGCGGCCTTCAAAACGGCCTCGAGATTATCCATGGCCGCTGCAATCTGGCCTCTCAAATCGTCCGGATGTTGGACCTTGCCCTCGGCGTCAATCGAGGTCTGGCCCGAGCATACGAGCTGGCGGCTCACGCCTTCGAGAATTTCGCCCTGGTTGAATTGATACTGCTTGGACCATTCCCAGGGGTTCACGGGAATACGTTTCATCGGCAAAAGCTCCTTTGTCAAATGGCACGGCTAAGCGTATGATTCTATGCGAAGACCAGGGAGGCCAGGGATGCTCGTCAGAGCGCTCGCAATCATAGCGCTGATTTCGCTCGTAGCCGAGGGAGCACAATGGGAGCGCCGCCGCCGGCGCGAACCGCCACCGGTCGAGCTCACGCCTACCATCGTGCCGAATTACGCCTTCGCGCGCGTGAGGTTTCATTCGTATCGTGAAGGGAGACGGCCCGGCTGGTCTCATGATTACCCACGCGCCGAGCGAAACCTCCTGCGTATTTTGTCCGAGGTCTCCGAGGTTTATACGGAGCCCGCGGCGCACACGATCGTCTCGCTCGACAGCCCGGATCTCATGCTCTATCCGCTGGCCTATTTCAGCGAGCCCGGCACTTGGGCCATAACGCCCGAGGAAACCGCGAACTTTCGCGACTATCTCTCGAAAGGCGGATTTGCCATCTTCGACGACTTTGACGGGCCTTGGGATTGGGAGAACTTCGAAGCGTGCATGGCAAGAGTCTTGCCCGGACGTCACTTCGAGAGGCTCGAGCTCGAGGACCCTTTGTTCCAGAGCTTCTTCCATATCAAGACCCTCGAAATGCCGGCCGGCTATGGCGCCTATGAAGCGCCCTCGTTCTGGGGAATTCGAGACGACGACGGCCGTCTATTGCTCGTCGCCAATTTCAACAATGATATCGGGGAGTACTGGGAGTGGGCCGAGCACGGCTACTACCCCATCGAGCTCACGAACGAAGGTTACAAGTTCGGAGTCAATTACGTCATCTTTGCACTGACCCATTGAGCCTATAGGGCCTATGGGGCTATAGGGAATGCAGCGGGATGTTCCAACGCGATTACATACTCAGGCTCGTCGAACAGCTCTCCAAAACCCTCGGCGCCATCCTCACCCTCCGAAAAGCCAAGCGGTACAACGAGGCCGAAGAGGCTATCACCGAGGCCGCCAAGAACCTCGTTGGGCTCGACGTCCGCACGTTGCACACTCTATCGCTCGACCAGATCGTCTTTCTCTTCAGCCCGGGGGGAATCCTCGACCCCGGGAAGAGTCTCGTCGTCGCCGAGCTTCTTTATGAAGACGGCGAGCTCAAAACGCTCAAAGGGGAGGACGGCGACGCATACCAATCGAAGGTGCGCGCGCTTGGGCTCTATCTCGAAGTCTCCGGGCGGGAAAGCCTCGAGCGCATTCCTGATGCGGACCGCTATCTAGAGAAGATCGAGACGTTGCTCGGCGAGCTAGCCTCCAATGCACCAGAGCCGGAGATCCAAAAACGGCTCATCTGGCACTACGAACGCGAAGGCGCTTTTGCGGATGCCGAGGACACGTTGTTCGAGCTGATCGACGCGGGACACGCCGAGCTGGTCCCCGAGGGGATCGAGCTCTACGAGCGGTTGCTCACGAAGCCCGACGAAGCCCTCGAGCACGGCAAGCTTCCCCGCGAAGAGGTGGAGGAGGGGCTGGCTCAGTTGAGAGCGCGGTAGCGGCGAAACATCCATAATACGATCGGCCCGATCACGGCTGCGGCCACCAGACCTATCAGGGCGACCAGGCCAAAGTTGCTTAGAGGCATCACAATGTAGCCCTGAACGGGTGTTATCCCTTCTCCTATCACGCCTCCGCCCTCGACAGTGAAACGGTACGCCGAAAACCCGAACAGGGACGACAGGCTGTACGTCACTCCGACCATGGACGCCGCTACGAGAACAAAACTGCCCGACATCTTCGCGAGGGTGACATAGGGACGCGTCTCCGAGGAGCGAGCGACCTTGATAGCAAAATAGAACGGGACCAGCAGGTACAGCCACGTCACGCCGAAAACGCTGACCAACCACGACGGTGCACCCGTCTCTTCCAGAATCAACCTTACGAACACGACCCCCGCCGCCACTGCTAGCGCACGTTTGACGAAGCCTTGCATCGGGCCCTCCTTTCCGACTTCGTTGCATGCTCCCACGAAATCGTAGACGGTGCCATGGACAGCCGCTTAATTGTGGGTTAATTTGCTATGAACAGGATGATTGGGAGAGGAAGCCAACGATGACGAACACGAGATTCAGGGGTTACCGCTTGGGCGAGTTCGAGATCGACCTCGACACGTTCGAGCTCTTTCGAAATGGCGACAGAATCGATCTGCAGGAAAAACCGCTCCGGGTTCTGGCGATGTTGCTCGAAAGACCCGGGGAGCTCGTGTCCCGGGCGGCGCTGCAGCAGCGCCTGTGGCCCGAAGACGTCGTTGACTACGACAACAATTTGAACGCAGCTGTCCGAAAGATCCGCGACGCTTTGAGTGACGAGGCGAAGGCCCCGCGCTACATCGAGACGCTGCCACGGCGAGGCTATCGTCTCATCGCCTCCGCAACGCCGCTTTTGCAACCGGGCGACGCGCCACCGCCACCGCGGCAGCTTCGGGAAAACCCATGGCTGGTGTTCTCCGCGGGCGGCCTCTCGGTTGTGGCCCTGCTGGTTCTCTACTGCACGACGCTCGTCTGAGAGACATAGTGGAGGAGACATGCTGCCACAGACATAGGTTGGGCGCTCTCATCGCGGCGTGGGCGTTGTGCTCGTGTGTTAACGACGAGCCGAAGAAACTCGAACCGAATCGACCAAACTTCGTTTACATATTGGCGGACGATCTCGGGTTTGGCGACGTGCGTGCCTATAACTCCGCATCCAAAATCCCGACACCGCATATCGACCAGCTCGCCTCGGAGGGAATGCGCTTCACCGATGCTCATTCGCCTTCGTCCGTTTGCACGCCCACGCGCTATGGGGTTCTGACCGGTCGTTACAGCTGGCGCAGCCGTTTGACTAGTGACGTTTTGTGGGGCTACGGACGCTCATTGATCGAGCCCGACAGGCCCACGGTGGCCTCGATGCTGAAGGAGCAAGGCTACGCGACGGCCGTGATCGGCAAGTGGCATCTGGGGCTCGACTGGAAGCTCAACGAACCGCTTCAAAGCCTCATCGACACGGATCGTGTGCGCGTGAACGAGAACGGGCTGGTCATGGATATGGCGCATGACTTGATCGACTTCACTCAACCCGTCGAGGGCGGACCTGTCACGGCCGGGTTTGATTTCTCGTTCATCCTGCCGTCATCGCTCGACATTCCACCGTATGGATTCTTCGAGAACAACGCGCTCGTGGCTCCGATGTCCGAGTTTACCGAGGGTAACAACTTGGACACGGATTTTACCGGGGCGTTCTGGCGCCCGGGCCCCATGATGGAAGGATTCGATTTCTACCAAGTGCTCCCGACATTCAAGGACAAGGCGATTGCCTACCTCGAGTCGCGAGCCGAGAGTGGCGAGCCTTTCTTCCTCTATCTACCGCTCGCTGCGCCGCACACGCCTTGGGTACCCACCGAAGAGTACGACGGCAGCTCGGAAGCGGGAACATATGGCGATTTCGTGAGCATGGTCGATGATGCAGTAGGCGAAGTACTCCAAGCGCTCGACCGTCTGCAATTGAGCGAGAATACTGTCGTCGTCTTTACCAGCGACAACGGTCCTTATTGGGCACCAAAATGGATCGAACGGCTTGACCATCACGCGGCCGGACCCCTTCGCGGAATGAAAGCCGACATCTGGGAAGGTGGACACCGGGTACCGTTCATCGTTCGCTGGCCGGGTCATATCGCTCCCGGGTCGAGCAGCGACAAAACCACGACGCTGACCAACTGGATCGCTACGAGTGCCGACGTTCTCGGTGTTTCACTTCAGGCCGGCGCCGGCGAAGACAGCTTTAGCATTCTGCCCGAGCTACTCGGCGAGACGCGCCCGCCATCCGTGGAAGACGACCCGGTGATCCATCACAGCTATGACGGTGTCTTTGCTATTCGGCAAGGGCCGTGGAAGCTCGTAGAAGGCCGCGGTTCCGGCGGGTTCTCCGAGCCGCGGCACTACGAGCCCCAACCGGGTGAGCCCAAAGGACAACTCTACAACTTGGACGAGGATTTAGGCGAAGAGCTCAATCTCTATTTGGATCGCCCAGAGCTCGTAAAAACGCTCACGGGAACTCTGAATGCGATCCGTGCCCGATAAGACGCTACGTCATCGCTCTGACCAGATCTCCCGCAGCTTCTTTGCCACCTGCTCCGCCGCAGGCGGATCGAGATTGGCGAGCACCACGATCGTCAAGTCGCGTTCCAATTCGAGCATGGCGTTCACACCCGGTCCACCGCCTCCGAAGCCGAGGACGACGCCGTCGCCTCCGAAAAACCAAGTCGCCCACTTCGCGTCCAAGAGTTTTCCGTTGCGGAGCGCGCGCTCGAAACGCCACAAGTCTTTCGCGCTGTGGGAGCTGCTTCCCGCCGGGCATCCACGAATGGGAAGCATCCCACGATTGCTCTCGAGCTCGCTTGAAGCTCCTCCGTGGCCACGCGTATAACCTGTCGCCAAATTCGGGTGTGAGCCGTCCCGCATGATGAAGCCCGATTCCGTCATACCGGCGGGAGCAAAGATGTTGTCTTCGATATAGCTGACATAGTCTTGGCCCGACGCAGCTTCGATGATGGCTCCGAGCACGATGTAACCCGCATTCGAATATTGCTGCGAGCTCCCCGGCACAAAGTTGAGCGGGTCGTCGACAAAAATCGGAAAGAAGTCCCTTGGCGTCAGCAAGGACGCCTTAGAAATCCTCTGGAACTTCTCGTTGAAGATGTCGCCAAGGCCGGAGCGATGATGTACCAACTGGTCGATGGTAACGCTCGACGCAACCTCCGAGCTCGGATAGTCGTGGAGATGAGCGGCAATGGTGTCGTCGAGCGAAAGTTTACCGTCGCGCGCGAGCTGACCGATAGCCACTTTGGTCATCATTTTCGTAATGGAGCCGATGTCGAACAGCGTATCGGTCTGATTGGGCGTCTTCGACGCACGCTCGGCCAAGCCAAAGGCAGCCTCGTACAAAAGCGTATCCCCCCGAGCCACGAGCACACTTCCCGAGAATGTATCCACCGCGGCGAGCTTTTCGAGATACCCCTTCGTCACCTCGGACGAAGGCAGGTCTGTTTCCCCCTCCACCGGGGGCGTTGCGGCGGATATCCCAGCGGAATCCGTCTCGACGCTGAATGAGGTGAGCTGATGCGGCTCTTCGGGCGCGACTTCGTAGCTCACCCGATAAGTCGTGCCGTCGCTCGTCAGCGTGAGGATGGCGGAAAAAGCGCCCGTCTTCTTCGCGCCGTCGAGCTCGGGGGCTGACAGCAAGTCCCGATATTCCCGGAGCATCGGGGCCATAGCCTCACGGGCGGACGGCGTCACCCGCACGTCGAGAAATGTCTCCACGGCCGATTCGTCAGGCGCGTCCGCGAGATCCACGAGCGCTCCCGCCATTCGGCCGGTGGGTGAGTCCGGCATCCGCCGGACCTGCGGATGTGCCGCGGACATCACGGCAACGCCCAGCAACAAAGACGACAAGCACAACCACGAAATTCCCTTCGATGACATAGATTCCTCCTTGAGACACCGTCTCGCTATCCTAATGCGTGGGTGGCCGAAGTGTTCCCACTTTTGGGGATTCCAACAGCCGATCCGAACCGTCACGAGGGTCAGCGGTTCGGGGACGAAACTCCGTTTCAAAAGCAGATGCTATTAATTGCTATTAATTGCTATAATCTATGCAGGAGCAAACACTGTGGGGACAGTTCAGATAAACGCTCGTATCGATGGAGCACTCAAAGAGGCCATTGAGAAATACTGTAAGGCGCGTGGGATTGTGATGAATCATTTCATCGAAGAAGCGCTCCTTGACCGGCTCGAAGAACTCGAAGACATCGAAGAGCTCAAGAAGATTCGGCACGAACCAACGCAACCTCTCGCCGAAGTACTCGCTGAGCTCAAGCTCGATGGCAAAATATAAAATCGAGATCTCTCGCTCCGCGAAGAAACAGCTCAAGAAACTCCCTCGCGAAGATCAGCAGCGTGTCGTGAAAGCGATCCTCGAGCTCGCCGGCGAACCGCTCCCGCGCGGCGTACGCAAGCTAGCCGGCTACGATGACGTCTTCCGTATTCGCGTAGGGCGGTACCGCATAATCTATAGCGTTTCTTCGGGCAAACTCGTCATCATCATCCTGATGATAGGGCATCGGAAAAACGTCTATCGCTAACAATGGACCCAACTAAACGCTTCCGCCTCAGGGCTCGGTGACGGTGAACGTCATCATCATCCCCGCGTGAAGGTGCTCGGCAATGTGGCAGTGCGCCATCCATTCACCAGGGTTCGTGATGTCGACGAGGATGTCCATCGTCGTGCCGACGGGAACGATAGCGGTATCTTTCCAAACGAGATTCTCGTTCGGCACGCCGTCGAGTTCGATGACGAGGAAGCGCTGGCCGTGCACGTGGAACGGATGATTCATCGGGTGGATCGTTTCCGGGTTGTTGTAGATCCGGATCTTGACGACGTCTCCGACCTCGAAGCTCCACTCGATGTCCATGTTCTCTTTGCCCGTATCAGGGTCGCGGAGCTTCCAGTGGATCTGCTCGGAGCTCGATAGCCAGTTCATCATCGGCATCGCGTCGTTCCATTCGATGGGCGGCGCGTAGAGCCCCGCTTCGAACTGCAGGGCCTGAACGAGTTGCATCGGCAAGTTCTCAATCTCGAGCGTGAGCTCGAGGCTGTGGTCGACGGGCTTATCGAAATATTGCCGGAAAGCGTCGATGTCGGCCTTTACGTCTTCGTGCTCGCGGAGCTCGCCAAAAACTTCCGCGTGGCTCTCGGCAACCCGCGTCTCGGCAACGTGCACCGTCCCAAGCAAGTCTGTATGCGGGTGGAACTCACCCATGAAGTCGTCGATGGCCTGGATCGAGTTGACGATCTCGATATCGCCGGGCTCGTCGAAGAGAACTTCGACGATGTAGCGCTCGGCGGGCGCCAGAACGACGCTCTCCACCCACTCTTCACGCTCGTACTTGCTAACGTCCGAGCCGATGAGTTTGATCCGAGCGCCGCCGAAGACGACGTTGAACGTGCGTGAGTTCGCGACGTTCGTCAGGTAGAATCGGACGACTTCTCCGCGCTCGACCGAGAGCTCGTATCCGGGTGCCCCGTTGACGAGCATGACGTTTCCGAATCGCCCCATCAGCGCGTGGGTCGCCGCACGGTCCCCCCACGGGAAGGGCCCGAGATCGTCCATCAAGATGTCGTCGAGGATGAGCGCTCGTTCTTTGTTAACGGGGTTGTAGTAGTCGGCTTCAGGGGGCGTAACGAGCAAGTTCCCGTAGAGGCCGAGGTCTTGCTGGATGTCCTCGCGTACATGCGGGTGGTACCAATAAATTCCGGTATCCGGAAAATGGACTTCGTACGTGAAGCGCTCACCTGGTTTCACCGCCGGCTGCGTCACGTCGGGGACGCCGTCGAAGCGGTTATCGAGCCGGAGCCCGTGCCAATGCACTGTCGTCGGCATCTCGATCTCGTTGACGAGCTCGACGATGATGGTCGCACCCCGCTCCACTTTGATGAGCGGACCGGGATATTGGCCGTTATAGCCATACATCAGAAACGTCGAGCCGTTTATCGTGCGGCGCACGATGCTCGCGCGCATGACGAGCTTTTCGCCGTCCGCCATCTCCACGATCTCGCCCGGCCTCGCTTCGGGAAACTGCGAGAGATCGTCGGCGTCCATCCGCGCGAGGAACGGGCCGACAATCGGTACCGCGGTCGCGATTCCCGGAAGGGGCGGCATGGGGTAATCGTGCGGAGGCATGCGCCAAGCCTTCGGATCGCCGCCTGGCATGTTGTGATCCTCGTGCTGCGCCCACACGGTCGCGCACAAAGCCAGCGAGACAACGCTGAGCACGATTTTCACAATCAGAAACCGTACTTCGCGCAGGGCTCCGCTTGGTATGGGCCGTGGCCAGCGAGGGTGTGCATCATGCCGCTTCGTGACATGCCGCGCATCACGATCGGCCCGCTCCATTTCGCGGTCGGCTCGTCCGTCGGTTCGAGCGAGACGACGAGAAGAAACTTGTTCCAAGCCGCCTTACCCGAGATGCGGAAGTCGTCATCGAGCACGCCTAGCCGCGTCGTCTCCGACAAGTCATCCTTGGTGACCCACGCCGTCAGAAAACCTTTCTTGGGTTTCTTGATCCGTCGGAGCGCCATCGTAATGTCGACCATGTAAGTGCCGGATGGTGACACGGCCACGCCGTAAGGCGAGCTCGAAAACGTTACTTTCCCGAACCCCACGCCGTTGCCGGTCCCCTGAACGCGCTTCGTCGGCACCATCTCGATCCCGTAATAGCTCGACGGACGATCGGGAAGTGCTGTGGACGTCGTCCCGCTGCACACGGCGCCGCCGAAGCCAAAAGGCACGCTCCACGGAGACGAGGGGCGCTCCGCGGCGCTCACCGAAGCCGCCATCACGAAAAGCGCCAGAAAGAGTTGCATTATTATTGATTGCCGTCTGAGCCCGGAGCCGTCTCCCAGTCCTGGGCGCTAGAAATGTTGGGCATACCCCAGTCCTCGCCCCTCCAGCCCTGGAAGCCTTCCATTCGGAAGACCCAGAAGCCGGTCGTCATGTCGCTCACGACGATGAGCCCATCTGCGTTGCGCACATCCACACCGAACGCCCCGTTGAACATCGCGTAGCGCTCCGTGTTGGGCGGGCCGGTATAGGTATCGTAATAGGCCACCGTCGTCGGGTTTTTCGGGTCCATCAAGCTGAAGACCTGAAGTCCATCGAGATAAGCGGAGACGAACACGTAGGGCCAACGGATCTCGTGGTTGTGGGCGAGGTTCCTCCAATCAGCGGTCCAGGCGCCAATCGGCTTCGAGATCGTCTCGACCTCCTTGTCGAGGCCTGGCTTGAGGTCGAAAATACGAAGCGGCGCGTACTGGTACTCCGTCTCGGCAACGACATAGCGGCCGTCGGGCGTGGGGGTGAACGTGTGGCCGTTTTTGACGCCCCTTATACCGGTGAGCGAGACGAGAAGCTTGGGCTCTTCGAGATCGGTAACGTTATAGACGTAATAGCCGCCGGTGCCGCCGCCGTAGAAACGATCCTCGGCGGAATCCGGATGATAGCCAGCGTAGAAGTCATGATAGCCGCGACGCTCGCTCTCGGAGTTCGGCACTGGGACTTTGGCAACGAGGGCATTCTCGAGGTCACCTTCGACGACACGACCGAGATCGTATACGTGCGAGAACGGCCCGGAAATCGTCGTGAACAGTAAGACGGCTCCGTTACTGTGCTTGTAGATGAAAATATTGTGGAAGCCGCCGGGGTGGTCCGGTTCACGGATGCGAGCAACTTCTTTGACCGTGGTGGGATCCGGCAGGCCCGTCACGTCGAGCACGACGGCGCCGAGGTCGTTATCCGGTCCGCCTTGGCGAAACTGGAGCGACTGCACCACGTAGTAGCGATCCTTGTACTTGAAGTGCTTGACGTCCATACCGCCTGTCCCCAAATGCAGGTCTTGGTCCTCGATACGCCAGGAATAGATGCGCTTCGCTTTCCGGGGATCGCTGATATCGATGATGTCGAGGCCCTTGTCGCCCTCGGTGCCATAGACCATCCGGCCGACATAAGCGTATGGACGATCCATCTCCTGTTCGAGGTCGACGTCAGAGACGCTGAGGCGCGGGCCGAGCGGAAGGTGGGACAAGACTTCAATGTTGTCGCTTCCCGGTTTTTCAGCGGTCCATTGGGCCGAAGCCGTGCCGGCGACGGACAGAATAACGATTAGAATTCCAATAAGTTGGCGGATGAACATTTGAAAACCCTAGCCTCCAAGGATTGACCTTTCGGCCTACATTCTATATTAACGTGGTCCGAGAAAGGTAAAGCCATGATTAAGCTTTTGCTCCTGGTATCGATTGCCATCCGCACCGACCTCGCCATCGACGGTCAAGGAAATGCCCACCCTGGCGCCATCATTATTATAGAGGGCGACAAAATCACGTCCTTCGGCTCCGGTGAGCCTCCCGAGGGGACGGAGGTCATCGACCTCCGAGGATACACCGTGCTTCCGGGCCTGATCGACAGCCACGTTCACATCACCACCCATTTTGGCCGGAACGAGGCACGGCCCTCTAAGAGCTCGCTTTGGGGGGCCTACAGCGCGCGCACGTTGCTCGAGCACGGCTTCACCACCGTTCGAACGCTGGGAAGCCCGCGCTACGAGGACGTCGATCTTCGCGACGCCATCAACGAGGGGCTCGTGCCAGGCCCGAGGCTTCTCGTCTCGGGACGGTGGATCTCCGATGGGGACGCCCCGGGAGCCGAGGGCGACGCGGTGCAAAATGGCGCCGAGCCTGCGAACGAAGCCCTCTTGCGCGCGGAAGTACAAAAGCGCATCGAGTCCCGCGTCGACTGGCTCAAAGTCTTCGCAACCCGCAGCAGCCGCGCAGGCGGGACGGCAACCCATTCGCTCGAGCAGCTCCAGTGGGCGATGGACGAAGCGAAAAAGGCCGGAATTCCTGTCTCCACCCACGCGCACGCGCCGGAAGGCGCGCGGCGCGCGATCCTCGCGGGCACGCGCACGCTCGAGCACGGGGCGCTTCTGACGGACGACGTTCTCGACCTCATGGTGGAGCACAACGTCTATTACTCCCCCAACCTCTATCTCGGCGAGTACTACATCCTGCATGGCGAGAAGTTCGGCTATTCCCAGGAAGCGCTCGAGTGGACGGCGAAGTTTCTCCCCGTGCGCACCAAGGTCTTTACGCACGCGGTCGAAAAAGGCGTCCCCATCATCTTCGGCACCGACGCCAATGCCGGATGGGTGTGGTCGGGCGAGACGGCGATAGAGTTCGAGCGGCGCGTGGCCGCGGGACAGTCGGAGAAAGATGCGATCGTGAGCACCACGTCGCGCGCCGCCGAAGCGCTCATGCTGTCCGACCTAGTGGGCGACCTCAAAGCGGGGCTGCAAGCGGACATCATCGCCGTGGCCGGCAACCCGCTCGAAGACATCTCGGCGCTCGGAAACGTCGTCTTCGTGATGAAAGACGGCAAGGTGTTCCGCCCAGCGCCCGAGCTTCGAAACGGCTCGTTCACCACCGAGCTCAACGGCTTCGACATCCACTACGAAGTGCACGGAAAAGGGCCCGTGCTCATGACGGTTCCGAACTCGTGGGGGCTGTCGCTCGACGGGTTGCGCGCCACCTATCGGCCGCTCGAGCGACACCTCACGATGGTCTATTTCGACCCGCGCGGGATGGGCGGGTCAGGCGACGCACGCACGCGTGAGGACATGGGGGCCGCGGCCGTGCGCCTGGATTTTCATGCGCTTCGCGAGCACTTGGGTCTTGCCAAGGTCAACGCCATCGGCTGGTCGAACGGCGCGTCGAATCTCATGCTGCTCGCCGCGGAGTATCCGGAGACGATCGACGCCGCGATTTTCCTGCATGGAAATGCCACGTTCACACCCGAGGACGCTAAGAGCATGGGCGAGCGCTACCCGACGCTCATGCAAGAATTCAAGCGCTTTCAAGAAGAGATGGACGCCGCCGAGCTCACGGCGGAAGAGCGGGCGGTGCGTGTGCGCACGTTCGACACCGAAATCTGGTTTCCCTACATGCTCGCCGAGCCCGACAAGAACCGGAAGCTTTTGGCGGAGCTCTTTCGCAATACCGAGTTCAGCTGGGCGCACGCACAATACGCCAACGTGGAATGGCCCGCATTCGACGCCCGCGACGACCTAACCAAGATCACAGCCCGAAGCCTCGTCATCAGCGGTGCTCATGACCTGTTGCCGCCGGAAAAAGGCCGTGAAGTCGCCGACGGCATCGCCGATGCGCGTTTTACGCTCTTTGCCGCGAGCGGCCACTTCGCGCCGCTCGAAGAGCGCGAGAAGTTCGTGAAGGTCGTCGTGGGGTTCCTCGAAGGCCGGTAGCCCTTTTGCAATCGGCGCCGCCAGAGGCTATCTTATATGGCCGGTTAGAACTCTGGGTAGAGCGCTCCGGCCGCAGTTTCCCCCTCGTTAGTGGGTCGTTGGATGACAGAGCTCAAATTCGGACGTTACGAGGTCGAGGCCGAGATTGGCCAGGGCGCTATGGGCAAGGTCTACCGGGCGCTCGACCCGCTCACCGACCGCAAAGTCGCGATCAAGACGCTCAAAGACGATATCGTAGCGCAAGACAAAACCGGCGAATATGTCAAGCGCTTTCAACGTGAGGCGCGGGCCGCGGGCGGCTTGTCCCATCCCAACATCATCAAGGTCTACGACGTAGGCGAAAACTACTACGTCATGGAATACCTGGAGGGCAAAGACCTTCTGACGCTCCTGCACGAAAAGGGCACGTTCATGCTCGACGAAACGCTATCGATCGTGGCGCCCATCGCCGACGCCCTCGCCTATGCGCATGAGCGGGGTGTGTACCATCGTGACATCAAGCCGGCGAACATCATGGTCTTTCCCGATGGCCGTTCGATCATCACTGATTTCGGGCTCGCGCATCTCGAATCCTCGGTGATGACGACCGCCGGTCAGTTTCTGGGCTCGCCGTCTTACATGTCGCCCGAACAGGTCATCGGCAACGAGCTCACCTCACGCGCGGATCTCTATTCTCTCGCGGTCGTGACCTACGAAATGCTCACCGGCGACAAACCGTTTCCGGGAACGAACATCACAACCGTCGTTTACAAAATAGTAAACATTCCGCCGGTGCCGCCACACGAGCTAAACGCCCGACTCCCCTCGGAGTACGAGCACATTTTCGCGAAAGCGCTCGCTAAAGAGCCCGAGCAACGATTCTCGGATTTCTCGGAGTTCGTCTCGGCGTTGAACCTCGAGCAGTTCGACCGCCTGGAGCTTGGCGTGACAGAAGACGAGCCGACCTTGGTGCAGCTCGATGAGGACCAGGAGACCGTGGAGCTTCCAATTCCTGCGGCGGAGTCGCGGTCGAATGTCACCGAGCGGAAGCCAAAGCGCCGGGCACTTATGATGATGAGCCAACAGCAAAAGCTCATCGCGGCAGGCGCCGCGGTGGTCCTAGCGGCTTTCATCGGTCTTTCTGTTCTTTTCGCGCCAGACCCTTTGGCGGAAGGCGTCGTGATCGAGACGGACCCTGTCGAGGCCAACGTCTTCCTCGATGGGGAGCTCCTGGGGATTTCGCCCATTGAGCTGCCCCCGATGGCGTTTGGCGAGCATGATGTGCGCGTCGAAAAAGAAGGCTTTCTTCCTTTCGAGGAACGATTCGAGCTCATCGCAGGCAACGCCATCGAGCCGCTGGTCTTCGCGCTTCAAAGCGCACGTATCAGCCTGTTCCTGGAATCGGTGCCCGCGGGCGCCGCGGTGACGATTGACGGGGAAAGCTCCGGCCAAACGCCTCTCGAGGATGTCGAGCTCGAGCCGGGACAGCACGAGATCCAAGTCTCGCGCAGAGGCTACAATTCCTGGCGCCGCGTGCTCGTCGCCCGAGCGGGAGAAAGTGTCAACCTCGTGGCTCGCTTGCGGGCGCGAGCCGTGCGCACCGCGAAAAAAGCAAGTGCGGCCTCGAGCGCGCCAGCAGCGTCGGTAGAGTCAGCGGCGCCGGCAGAGCCAGCAGGGCCAGCCAGGATCGTCGAGCTCGGGCCGGATGACACGCCCGCGAAACACATCTCCGGCAAAGCGCCGCGCTACCCGCCGATGGCACGCAAGCTCAAGCAGCAAGGACGCGTGACTATCGAGTTCGTCCTCACCGAAGAGGGCGTTCCGACCGAGCTCGTCGTTGTCGAATCCGCCGGCGCGATATTGGACAAGGCGGTGCTCGACGCGCTCGCCAAATGGCGCTACGAACCGGCCATGAGGAACAACGAGCCGGTGCGCGTCAAGATGCGCGTGCGCCAGCGCTTCAGGTTAGGCCGGTAGCACGTTCTTCAGCTCAAGGGCACGGAACCATCCACCGCACGGACGAGCTCCGGGTGCAGTAGATGCGCAAGAAGCTCCACCCCGTTAGCCAAGCGCGGGCCGGGTCGAGAGAAGTAGCTATTCGCATCGACCGCAAAGACGCGGGAGCTCGAGCCTGTCGGAACCGACGTCTTCCGCCACTCTGCGGCTGCCTGATCCAGCGCGTAGCCACAGGGCATCACCACGACGACCTCGGGCTTGGCATCGAGGAGACTATCCCAATCGATCCGAAAGGACGGCTTCTCCGGAGACCCGAGAACATCGACGCCGCCGGCAAGCGCCACCATCTCGGGCACCCAGTGGCCCGCCACCATGGGCGGGTCGGTCCACTCGAGGCAAACAACGCGCGGGCGCGCGTCCGCTTTGGCGACGAACGCTTCGACGGCTTCGATCCTGGCGCGCAACCCGTCGACGAGCTCACGGGCCGCGTCCTGGCGCTCGGTCGCCTCACCCACCGCGAGGATGTCGTTCCACACTTCCTCGATGCGATGCGGGTGCAGCGAGAGCACGCGAGGCTGCACCGCGAGCCCGCTAAGCGCCGACGCGAGATCATAAGGCGTCGCTGCACATACGTTGCAAAGCTCCTGCGTCACGACTAAGTCCGGCTCACCTTTGCGAAGCACGTCGCCCTCGATTTTGTAGAGACTCTCGCCCCGCGAGAGATATTCGCGCACGAGCGCGTCGATCTCGCCGGGAGCCGCCGCCTCTGGAAGCCGGGTGTTCACGACGATGGGCTTCTCTTTGACCGCCGGAGGGAAATCGCATTCGTAGGAGACGCCCACGAGCGCATCGACGAGACCGAGTGCGGCGACGATTTCGGTACCTGAAGGAAGGAGCGAGCAAATACGCATGATGCAGTTTATCTCCGGGCGTCGACGCGGCGCAAAAGGTCCGCAAAGACGAAGCCCTCACGTTCGACGGTCTCGCCAACGGTGCAGAGCACCGGTTCAGAGAAACACGGCCGGCCCACGCGAACGTGTGAAACTCGCCTCTCTCACCGCATGGGTCGACGCCCAGCGGAAGCTCCGCGAGAAAGGATGCGGGATGAGGACGACGCGGAGCTCGATCCCGGCTGCACGGGCCTGGTCTTCGAGAAGCTCGCGGCGGACGGCGTGCATGGCGACCCGATCGAAGCGCTCGTTCACCGTCGTGACGAGTGCTTTGACCTCGACGTCGTCTCGCTGGCGCAGCACGTGGAGCGTCCACGTGCTGTCCTTCCCGCTGCTCCACCAAAGCCAGACGCGCTTCATGAGCCCAGCACCTCTGCAACACGTCGCAGGTTCTCGCGGCCGCAAGCGGCGCGGATGAGTCGCTCTACGGTTCTCCAAACGGCGGCGTCGCGATCCATCCTCGCATGTGGAATCCGAAACAGGCGTTTCCAAATGGGCACATCTTCGAGCGAAATCTCGGACCCTGGCGGCTCGTTGTAGCGGAAGCGCCAGTTGCCCAGAATCGTGGTCGCGTCGGGATCCACGGCGCGGATCGGTTGCTCGCCTCGGATGAACCAGCCGTCGCTTTGGTACAGGTTGACCGCGTAAGCCACGTTGCGCGGGACCAAGGCGTCGTCTCTTCCAACGCTATCGATCTGGATGGTCAGTAGAATCGGCACCCCAAGCGCATCGAGCGTACGCGCGAATTTGGGCACGGCGGCCCCGCCGAAGCTCTGTCCGTAGACCACCAGCCGCGCAGGCGACGCGGCAACGACGAAGCTCTCCGCAACCTTCCGGCGCTGATTCTCGAACGTCTCGGCGAAGACGCGGTAATCGGGTTTCCTGAGGGAGAGCGCGAGTTTACGTACACCCTTATCGGCATCATCCCAGTGGTCCCGCCCACCGAGAAAGCCGACGACGAGGCAGGCATCTTCCGGGACGGGTTGCGGCGTGACGATATCCTGGAGGGTGATACCGCCGCAGCCAGTAAGAGTCCAACTCAGACTGAAGACAACAGCAGCTCGACGCATCGCCGAGAGTGTATCGCGATGACCGCTAAGACTTCGCCTGCCAGAGGCCGAACAGGACGACTGGGCCACCAAGCCCTTCGGCCTTCGCCGTCGAGCTCTTCACGTCGTCGACTTGGATATAGGACAGCCAGACTTCGAGGGACGAGGACCGAACTGTTCTCTCCGACGCGTTTCCGCTTTTACATTTCTTACGGAATTTTTCGAAAGCTTAATGACTTGGACGTCCTGACAGGCTACGATCGCTACGAAGAGCATCGCGAGGAGGTTGGAACATGCTTCGAACGAGTTTTCTCGGTCTGGCTTTCTACTTGGGAGCCTCGGGGCTCGGCTTCGCTCAGCCCGCCGCGCCCGAAAACGATTTCATGCAGGCGAGGAGAGGTCGGTTCGAGGCAACGACTCCGGCCATTGGCGATCCCATGCCCGACCTCTCGGCATACGACGAGGACGGCGCCAGGTTCGAGCTCAGCAGCTTGAAGGGAAGCTACACGGTTCTTGTCTTCGGCTGCCTCACGTGACCACCGTTCCTGCGAAACGTCCCCGGTCTGGAGACGGTTTATGAAGACTACGCGCCGAAGGGCGTGAAGTTCTACTACATCTACAAAGCCCTCGCCCATCCCGGGCTCCATGGCTACGTGACGCCCTATACGCTCGAAGAACGGCTCATGCAGATTCAAGAGGCGAAGCGAACGCTCGGGTCGCGGATCCCCTGGATTAGCGACACGATGTCGAACGACCTCAAGCACGCATTGGGGGATGCCTCGAACCCAGAGTTCATCATCGATCCGGACGGAAGGCTCGTGAACAAGAGGATGTGGAGCAACCCGGAGGGACTACGCGACGACTTGGCCAGGCTGGTGGGACCGGTCGAGAATCCGACCCGGATCGCCGATCTGGATCTGGAAATTCCCCCGCCGCGCGAGCAGGCGGCGAAGGGCGTTGTGCCGTCCATCGAGCTACCCCGAGGAATGCAAGCCCTCGAGGTGGAACCGGTCGCGAACGAGGAAGTGCCGTTCTATGTGAAGCTGCGCGCTGAAGCGGATCGAGACCTTCTACGCCGGGGCGCTGGCAAACTCTATCTCGGTTTCCATCTCGATCCGATCTACGCCGTGCACTGGAACAACCTCGTCGATCCGTTGCATTTCGAGCTGAAGCTTCCACGAGGAACAGCATCACCCCTTTCCGGCACCGGTCCCGAGGTCGAAGTCGAATCGGACAGCGATCCACGCCAGTTCCTCATCGACGTCAACGCATGGGATTCGGACACGCCGCTTCAAGCGACGATTCGCTACTTTGCTTGCGACGATGCCGAGACGTTCTGCATTCCCGTCACTCAGCAATTCCGGATTTCTCTGGAAAGAGACCCGGACGGGGGACGACGCGCGGGAACTTTTCCGGGGAGAGGCGGGGGCGGCATGGCCGGGCGAATTCGAGAGCTCGATGCGAACGGCGACAGCCGCATCAGCCGGGATGAGGTTCCCGAGCGGATGGGGAGGATCTTCGGGAGGCTCGATGCGAACGGCGACGGGTTCATCGACGAGGACGAGCTCGACGGGATGGCGAGTGGACCGCGGATGCAGCGGTTCATGCAGCGCGATGAAGACGGTGACGGTCGCCTCAGCCGCGATGAGCTTCCGGAACGTATGAGACAACGTTTCGAGCGGATGGACGCAAACGGCGACGGCTATGTCGATCGAGAAGAGCTCGAGGTCATGTTCGAGCGCATCCGGGGTCGCGAGAACAACCGCTGAGAGAGTTTGGTTAGGCGTTCCCGCGGCAACAGGAAACGTCCGTTGCGACGCGTCTCAAACTTCGGACTTCGTTCGATTTTTTGATAGCTGGACCGGATCCGTGGTCGCGACTGAAGCCGTATTGACGGAAGCGACGCATCTGCTTGGACGCGTCCCAAGCGGCCGAGAAACCTGTACCGACTTCTTTCTCGCTGGCGGCGCAGTTCTTGTGCCCTCGACGCTCGCTTCGCTTCGACGGTCACGAGAGCTCATCGAGAAATACGCGGATCGCCCAATGGATTTCGCGGACTCGACTCTCGTCGTACTCGCCGAGGAGTTGGGTACGAATCGGGTCTTCACCACGGATCATCGAGATTTCTCTGTGTACCGGATCCTTGGGCGCGGCCACTTCGTGATCGAGCCGCCACCGGTAACTAACTTAGAGCCAGAAGAGGCCGCCCATCCCATCGGCGCCGAGTTCTCGAGAACTCGTCGTGGAGAAGGGGTGCGACCCGATCACCTCGACGCCTCCTTCAGCAGGGATTCCACGATCTCCGCATATAGCGGCAAGCCGAGCTTCCGGTAAGCCGCCAAAGCTTCCTCGAGAAGCCGCCCGGCTTTTTGGCGGTCACCCGAGCCGTCGCGGTCCAGGAGCATGCGCCCATACCAGCGGCGCAGCTCGGCCTGCTCCAGTCGAGCGGCTGGAGTGCCTGCGGGGTCATTGCCACGGAGGCCACCTCGCCGCAAGGCAGCCGTCAAAATATCGTTTCCGTCCAGCCATTGTACACCTCGCTGCCCCTTACGTTAGAATTGCTGCGCATGTCGTTTGCGTCCGGTACGAAACTCGGCCCGTATGAGATCCTCGAGCCCATCGGAGCGGGAGGCATGGGAGAGGTCTATCGGGCGCGCGATTCGAAGCTCAGGCGCGACGTGGCCGTCAAGGTCTTACCCGAGCACCTCTCGGAGAATGAAGATTTTCTGGCCCGCTTCGAACGCGAGGCCCAAGCGCTGGCGGCTCTCTCGCATCCCAACATTCTGGCCATCCACGACCTCGGCAGCGAGGACGGCGTCTCTTATGCCGTCATGGAACTTCTCGAAGGTGAGAGCCTGAGATCCGCGCTCGAGAACGGTCCCCTTCCACAACACAAGGCGATCGCGCTGACGCTGCAGACAGCCGACGGGTTGGCGGCAGCTCACGACAAAGGAATCATTCACCGCGACATCAAACCG
>SMYC01000094.1 GCA_004356105.1 Acidobacteriota bacterium
GGGCGGTGACGTCGTGACGGGCCACGACCTAGAGACGGGCAGAGAGCTTTGGAGAGCCGATGGGCTCAACCCGAGAAACGATCGTAATTACCGCATCATCGCCTCTCCTGTCGTCATGGACGGCATCATCTACGCACCGACCCGCGTGCGCCCCATGCTCGCCCTCAAAGCGGGAGGCCGCGGCGACATCACGACGAGCCATCTGCTGTGGACCTTCAACAATGGTCCAGACGTTCCGACACCCGTTACGGACGGCAAGTATCTCTATGTCGTGAACGACCGCGGCGTGACGTTCAATCTCGATGCGAAGACCGGCGAGGTCATTTGGGGTCCGAAGCGTATCGCGGCTGGAACCTACAGCTCGTCGCCCGTGCTCGCGGACGGGAAGGTCTACATAACGAACGAAGACGGGGTGACCACGGTCATGAAGGCGGGAGCCGAGTTCGGCGTGATCGCCGAGAACGATCTCGAGAGCTACACGTTGAGCTCCGTCGCCGTTTCCCAAGGGCAGCTGTTTATGAGGAACGCCGATTTTCTTTATTGTATTGGCGACAGACGTCCCTAGGCGGCTCTAACCCGTCAGAACCGAGGATTTTGTACCACGTTCTGAAGCAAATTCTTTCTTGTCCCCACATCCCCTCTGATCCCCACCTCTCCTTGCTTTTAGCGGCGTTTTTAAAAGCAAGGGGATGTGGGGATGAGAGTCAGCTGTGTGGTTTGGATTTAGAACGCTTTCAGGTTTACCTGGCTAGATTTAGTAAGCTCGGCCCGTTCACGGCTCGGTCTTCTTTCTGCCGTACTGCCGGACGATGACGATAACCAGCAGCACGAATCCTGCTGCGTTGGCCACGGACAACCCTACGCCCGCGAAGCTCACGTCACTGCCGGGGTAGAACAGAAGCGCGGCCGCGACGATGAGTACTGCGCGCATGGCCGCCGAGAGCGCTCCGCCGAAATAACCCGCGATAGCGGCGGCAAGGGGCACGATCCCGGTGATGACGATCGCCGAAGCGAGAAAGGGACGTAAGAAGCCGACCTCTGATCCGTCCGCGCTCAACAATAAGAGCTCGGGGCGGAAGACGAACATGAAAGGGAGCGTGAACCCCACGAGGGCGAAGCGAAAAGCGGCGAGCGCGGCGCTCATGATGTGGCACTCCGCTATAGACGCCGCCGCATAGGCTGCGAGTGCGACCGGCGGAGTCACCATGGACATCATCCCGAAATAGAAGATGAAAAAATGCGCGGCGAGTGGCACGACCCCGAGCTTTCCGATAATAGGCCCGATGAGGGTGGCCATCAAAAGATAGCAGACCGCCGACGGCAAGCCCATGCCGAGGACGATCGATCCAACCATGATGAGGATCAGCGCGAGGAGCAAGTTATCGCCAGCAATCATCAGGATCGTCGACGGGAACTTGGTGCCGATTCCGGTCAGAGTGACAACGCCGAGAATGATGCCGACTGACGCCGCCGCGGCCACCAGCGGGACGCCGCCTCTCGCCGTTTTCACGAATGCTTTTTCGATCGACCGCCAGCTGAGACGTGTTCTCTCGTTGAAAAAGCTGAGGACGATTACGAGCAGAAGCGCGACGCTGACCGATCGAAACACGGTATAGCCGGCTACGAGAAAGCCCACGAGCGCAGACAGTGCCAGTGCAAAAAGGAACCCTTCATAGCGAAAGATCGAGCTCTCGGGCAGGGCACTGTCCTTCGGCTCGATGTCGCCGGCGCCGATGCGCTGCGAATAGAAGTGCACGATCAGAAAGAGCGCAAGGTAATAGATGAACGCGGGGATGAGCGCCGCACGGATGATCTGCAAATAAGTCACGGGCGGTGTCACGAGCTCGAGCATCATATAGGCGCCCGCACCCATGACGGGGGGCACGAGCGCACCACCCGAGCTCGCCGCCGCGGTCACGCCGGCTGCGATATGCGGGCGAAAGCCGATGCTGCGCATGAGCGGGATCGTGAACGTTCCTGTTGTCGCTGTGTTCGCGACCGCGCTTCCTGAAAGCGAGCCCATGAGTCCGCTGCTCAAGACCGCAACTTTTGCCGCCCCCCCAGGGCTCTTTCGGAACAAGCGTTTCGCGAGATCCACGATGAAGCCGGTCGCTCCGGTCGCTTCTAGAAAAGCCCCGAAGAGCACGAACAAGAAGACGTAGGAGAACATCACCTTGAGCGCGATGCCGAACACGCCTTGGCTATGAAGAAAGGTCTGAGCCACGATGCGCTCGATCGGGTAGCCGCGATGGGGAAAGAGCCAAGTGGGAAACGAAGAGCCGCTGAGGGCGTAGATAAGAAAGATGGACGCGAGAACAGGAATCGCCCATCCGAGGCAGCGTCGGGTCGCCTCCAGCACGATGAGAACACCGAGGCCTCCGACGAAGAAATCGAGCGCCGACTCGGCGCCCGCGCGGTCGCCGAGCGACAAGCCTCCCGTCCAGGTCGAGCGGAACGCCGGCTCCGTTTGCACCACGACGTAGAGACAGACCAACACGGCGGCGAGGCCCGAGACCAAGTCGACGAGCCACGCCGCCTTATGCTCGAAGCCTATTGGAAACAAGAGAAAGCAAAGAGAAAGGCCGAAGAGCCCGAAAATCGCCAGCTGCGATTGCGGTGAGAGCTGGGCGTAGTTGACTTCCGCGAGAACGAAAAGGGACAGACCAATCGCGAGCACTCGAACGAGATGCCCGCGGATCGAGCTGGGCATGGGCGAGCTAACTTTCGTCGTCCGTTTCGGGCCAGATCCCAATCTCACGATAGAAGCGGATCGCGCCCGAGTGGAACTCGACGCCCGTGTCCCGGACAACGTTTTCGGGGTTGATGAAATTGCCGGCCGGATGTATCTCGGTGACGCTCTCGCGATTTTGGTAGATGGTTTTGGTGATCTGGTAGATCAGCTCTTCGTCCGCCTTTACGGAGGCGACGAGATGCATCGAGCCGACATCGAGGCCGTGATAGTCCTCGTCTTGGCCGCGATAGGTGCCCGCGGGGACGGTGCGTTCATAGAAGAACGGATAGTTGGTGACGAGCTCGGCGCGTGCCGTCTCGTCGAAGGGCACGAGCAAGATGTCTTGTGACGTGGATGCCTGCACGATCGACGCGGTGGGAACAGCTCCGCCCAGAAATGCCGCCGCCACAGAACCGTCCGCCAAGTTGTCGACCGCACCCGCTTGCGTGTTGTTGAGAGGCGTGAAGTCGTCATAGGTCACGCCGTGCGCTTCGACGATCGGCCGCACGAAGGATTCCCACCCGGCGCCCGCCGGGCCCACGACCGCGCGTTTGCCGCGGATATCCGCAATCGACGCGACGCCCGAGTCGCGGGGCGCCACGAACATCGCGACGTTCGGCGCGAGCGTCATTACGGAACGTATACCGTAAGCCTTCTCCCAGCTCCCTTCGCCACGCACAGCGAAATAGGTAATGGCCGCGTTCGATAGCGCGATGTCGAGCTCTCCCGATTCGAGACGGCGGATGTTCTCCTGCGAGCCCTTTGTCGCTTCGGCGGTGACCTCCCAACCCGGTCCGTGTTGGTTGAGCACTTCACCGAGCGCTCCTCCGACAACGAAGAAAGCGCCTCCGGGAGGCGCGGTGCCGATGCTGATGAAACGCAAGCTCGAAGCCGAGCCCGCATCTTCGCCTCCGCCACCGCAAGCGGACAGCGCGACGAGTGCGAGTAACGAAAAAACTGTTTTGGACATTGGCGGGGATGATAGTGGGGCACTACGGTCGAAGCAAGCCCTCATCGTCATCAATCAGGCGCGCCCAACTCAGAGCCGGAAGTCCACGCCGAGATAAGCCGTAAAAGGCGGCGCGGGGATAACCGAGGTGGCACCGAAGCCGCGCAGAAAGTACTCGCGATTCGTGAGATTCCTGAGGTTCAGCCGCAAGCGCGCCGTCCCGAAGTCGTAATAGGCCATCGCATCGAACGTCATCACGGCGTCGATGGCGAACGCGTTGTCCTCGGCGATGAATTGATCGCTCACGAACCGGCCGCCGCCGCCGATTCCCCAATTTTCCGAGAGGTCTTTGCTCAACCAGAAGTTCAAAATATGTTTCGGTGCGAACGCGGCGCGATTGCCCGTGCGGTCGACCACGAACAGGATCGGCGGGTTCACAGCGACGAGAAAAGACTCCGCGAAATTGGTGAGCTCGGAGTCGTTGAAGGCGTAGGAGAAAAAAGCGCGTGCGCCACGCACAGGCTCGGCGGCGAAATCGACCTCGAAGCCGCGCGAGCGCTGATTGCCTATTTGCTGAGTGAAACCATTGTCGTCAGGAATGGCAATATTGTCGCGCTCGAGTTGATAGACGGCGAAAGTCGCTTCGGCGCTAATGCTCGAAAATCCTTTCTTCACGCCCGCCTCGTATTGTGTGCTGCGCTCCGGCATGAGCTCGCCAACGGCGCGGGCTGACGGCGGCGCAAAGGATCGCGAGTAGTTGGCGTAGATGGAGAGCTCCGGGTGCGGCGATGCGAGCAGGCCGACCATTGGTGAGAACTCGCTGTCATTGGTCTCGCGGCCGCTCGCTTGATCCTCGAAGTCGATGTTGTCGAGGCGGCCGCCAATGAGGACATGGAACATCTCGCCGAATTGGAGCTGGTCGATGACGTAAGGCGCCGCGACGAGACTGCGAGCATCCCCGGCGAAGCCAGCGCCCGGAAGTGGAAATGGAGTGGAGTCGATGCCTTCGGTCGGGTCGAGCGGGTTGACGGAGGCGAGCAAGCTGACGTCGAGGGTGAACAGGTCGGTGAGATGTGTGACCTCGAAGCCGGTCAGCAGGCTGTGCCGTAGCCCCCCGGTGTCGAAAGAAAAGATCGCTTCTAGCTGATTCCCCGTGAGCGCTTGGCGGTCGTCAAGCTCGAGGAAAGTACGCACGAGGAGGCCCACCCTGGGATCAACCCCGTTGAAGAGCGTTCCGTTGCTCACCCAGTCGAGATCGCGCCGGTAGAACTTGTTGCGGATCGTTACCGAGGGTGAGAGCACTTTCTCGAAGTCCACCTGAAAACGCAGGACGTCTTGCTCCGAGCTATCGAGCGGTGATTGGTAGCTCGTCTGGCGGTCGACGGAGGCGACGTTGTCGCCGAGCACGGGAATGCCGCTATCCGGCGTAAAGTCGGCGCCGAGATATTCGAAGTTTACGTTCACCCGGCCCGTCTCATCGAACTGCCACGAAAAGGCGGGATTGATCGCCTTTGTGCGGCCTTGTTTGCCGTCGCGGTAGCTACCCTGATCGCGAAAGAGCCCGTTCAAGCGGAAGGACTTGGAACCGTCCGCTGTACTCACGTTCCAGTCGAAGGTCCCCTCATAGTTGTCGTAGGAGCCGAAGGTGGCGCCGAAGTCGAGACCGTTTATCGGTGTCGGCTGTTTGCGCACCAGATTGACGGCGCCCGCAAGCGGATTGCTCCCGTAGAGGAAACCGGCTGGCCCCTTGAGGACCTCGACGCGCTCGACGTTATAGAGCTGATAGAAGGTCGCTTCCGGCTCTGCCGCCCCGTCGGTGAGCATGAGCCCGCTCGACAGTGAGTCGAAGCCACGGATGTAGAAAAAGTCGTGTACGCCGTTCTGCGTCTGGATGTTGACGTTGCTCACGTTGACGAGCGACTCGCTGACGACGCGATCGTATTGCTCCCGGAAGAGCGGTGCTGTCACGATCCCGATATTATTGGGCGTCCACCGGAGCGCGAGCGGCAGTTTCGAAACGATTGTATTCGCCGTGGGTACGTAGGGGAGACTGCCCTCGACGAAAACATATTCCGTAACGGTGGGCCTGGGAACGGAACCCGACACGTTCTCGGGATCGTCCTGTCGGGGCTCTTCGTCTTGGGCCCCGAGAAAAGGAACTTGGACAACAAACGAAACGACGATCCAGGCCGCAAGGAATTTGAAGAGTGAACGTTGTTCGATACCCACGGAATCTCCATGCCGTTGCGTCTCCGTCCAGACCCTCCAGATGAAGACGCACTATATTACGAGGTGGAGGTCTTCGGGAGCAAATGACTAGTGAACTCGCGGTTCCACGGGCAGGTTGGCGACGATCGCGGCTTCGGCCTGTGCCAGCTCGGTGACACGGCGCGAGACCGCAGCGTCATCGTCGTAGCGGTGGGCAAGGTCCACGAAGAGCTTTGCGTGACGGGATTCGGCGTTGGCGAGCTCGGTATAGAGGCGGGCGAGCTCCGGGGACTTTAGATTCTGGGCCAGCAGCGCAAGGCGTTCGTGGGAGCGGGCTTCGATGAGGCCGAAGATCAAGAGGCGGTCCGTGAGGCGGCCCTCTCTCGGCCGTGCGAGGGCGATGAGCTTTTGTGCATAGGGGTCGCCGGGGTCACGGCCTAGCGACAGGCCGCGTGCGACGAGACGCTCGTAGACGGCGCGGAAGTGCTGAAGCTCTTCGATGGCGAGTGCGCTCATCTTGCGCACTAGCTCTTCATGAAAGGAATAGCCGGCGACGAGAGACATCGCCGAAGCGGCTGCTTTCTTCTCGCAATGCGCATGGTCTAGCAGCACCGCGTCCATGTCCGCGAGTGCTTTGGCGAGCCATTCAGGCGACGTCTGAGACAAGAGCACGGCCCATTTTAAACAACTGCTCGTATCAGGTATCATTTTTCTACGGGAGGTTTTCATGACACGATTTCTTGCTGCCTTTGTAGTAATAGCTGTGACGGCGCCGGCCCAAGTACCAAGAGGCACCGCCACGATCACGCTCAACGCGCACAGCGTGAGCATCGACTATGGGCGTCCATCACTCAAAGGGCGAGACATGCTCGCGAAAGCGCCGGTCGGGACAGTTTGGCGTCTCGGTGCGGATCAGGCCACCACGATGACCCTCACGGGCGTTACCGTGTTCGGGAACATCGTGGCTCGCGAGGGCTCCTTCAGTCTGTTCCTACAGCGAACCGAGGACAAGCAATGGATGCTTCTCCTCAACCGACAAACGGGACAATGGGGAACGGAGCACGACGCGAGCAAGGACTTGATGGCGATCCCTTTGAAGTGGGAGACGCAGGAAGAGTCCACTGAAAAGCTCACCATCGAGCTCACACCGCAGACGAAAGAAATCGGTCAGCTATCGATCCGTTGGGGGACCAACGTTCTAAAGCAGAACTTCCGCATCCCGCCGCTACCCTAATCCTAGCCAGGTAAACCTGAAAGCGTTCTAAATCCAAACCACAGAGCTGACTCTCATCCCCACATTCCTTTGCCTTTAAAAACGCCGCTAAAAGCAAGGAGAGGTGGGGATAGGAGGGGATGTGCGGATAAGAAAGAACTTGCTCCAGAACATGGAACAGAATCCTCGGTTCTGACGGTTAAGAGGCTAGTTAGTTAGTTAGTTAGTACTTTTCGGTGTCGGGGATACTGTAAGATGTCGAACGATGCCGCTCATTTCACTAGCCGACCAGGAAAGGCTCCGAACGGAGCTCGCGAACAAGCTTGAAAGCCCCGTTCGTGTCGAGCTCGAGCGGCATGCGCGCGACAAGAACTGCAAGCCTTGCGAGCAAAGCGAGGAGCTGCTCCAGGAAATCACGGCGCTGTCGACAACGCTCACGCTTCACACCCGTCTCACCACTTCGGAGCTCGCTCCGGCGATCCGCCTCGTCGGCAAGGCTCGGGGGCAGGTTCGGTTTCTGGGCGTTCCAGCGGGGTACGAGCTTCCAAGTTTGATCGAAGCGCTCGTGGACGTTTCACGAGGGCAGACAGAATTGAGTGAAACGGCGCGTGGCCAGCTGAACGCCCTGTCGCACCGCGTTCAAGTCCGCGTCTTCACGACCCCGACGTGACCGTTCTGCCCCGGAGTGAGCCGGTTGGCTCACCAGGCGGCGGTCGAAAGCCGCCAAGTCGACGCCGAAGTCGTGGAGATTACCGAGTTCCCGGATATCGCCCGGCGCCACGGGGTCACCAGTGTTCCCAAATTGGTGATCAACGATTCCGTGGAGTTTCTGGGCTCATTGACCGAGGAGCGGTTCATAACCGCCTTGACTCTGGTTCCGCGCCAATAATTCGAGGTATCATTGGGCAGACAGGGTTCTAGACACCGGAGAAAGATTGATTTGGTTCGATTGCGCGCATTTCTAGCCGGCCTTGCACTGCTCCTCGCACTCCCAGCTCTCGTTCCCGCCAACGAGTTCGACAATCCTCTGGCGAAGCGACTCGATCAACTGCGCCGAGGCTTTCGTCTCCGGCGCGCGATTGGCGTCAAGGTTGTCGACCTGACGACGGGGGAGACGCTCTACGCTCACAACCCCACGAAACGCTTCATTCCCGCTTCTGGGATGAAGCTCGCCATCATGGGAGCGAGCCTTCACTATCTCGGGCCGAACTATCGCTTCGAAACGACGTTTCTCGTCGACGGACCCCTCGAGGACGGCGTCGTCCACGGAAATCTATATATCCAGGGAAGCGGCGATCCCTCGCTGACGCGCTACGAGATGGACTACCTCACCCGTCAGCTTGCCGCGGGCGGCCTCAAAGAAATCCGAGGAGACATCGTTCTCGACGACAGCTTCTTCGACGATCAACTTCGAGGCCCGGCTTCGTACGGCGACATCTTGAAAAAGGGCCTTCCAATCCAAAGCGCACTTTCTTACAATTTCAATCTCGTCGAGCTGCGTTTGACACCGAGCCATGCGGGCTCGCGCGCAGAGCTTCACGACGAAGGCTACGGCTATTTCGACGTCCTCAACCGCGTCACCACCGTGTCGCGCGGCCGCCCATGGACGCGGGTGCAGAAGCTTCGCCGCGATCGCGTGATCGTTCGCGGCCGTGTGATCCAAGGCGACGAAGAAGAGAGCATCGGGAGCTTTATCGCACCGGACCCGACGCGGTATTTCGCCTCCGCTTTCGTTGGCAAACTCCGAGAGCAAGGTATCCTCGTTCCCGGCCAAATCATCAAGGGCCATGTCGACCATGCCGAGCTGAAGGACGTGAAGCCTCTCTACATTCACCGCTCGGCACGCCTCGTAGAAGTGCTGGCAGCCCTTGGCAAATACAGCAATAACTTCTCGGCCGAGCAAATGTTGAAAGCGCTCGGCGCGCATCGCTGGGGGGCTCCGGGGAGCTTCGAGTCCGGCGCGCGCGCGGTCGGCGAGTATCTCGTCGGTCTCGGCTTCAGCCAGAAAGACTTTCGCATCGATGACGGCTCGGGCCTTTCCTACGAGAACAACGTCACCGCGAGCATCCTCGTACGGGTGCTGCAAGAGCTCTACAAGGCGCCCGAGATGCGTACCGACTTCATCTGCACTCTAGCTCTCGGCGGAGTCGACGGCACGCTCCGGAAGCGCTTCTTGAACGAGAAACACATGGGCCGTATCATGGCCAAGACGGGGAGCTTGGCCAATGTCAGCTCGCTCTCCGGCTTCGCGTTCTCCGAAAGCCGCGGGCCGCTCGTGTTCTCCGTTATCACGAACGGGATCGGAAAGCAGTATCGCGCGGACTACGTCGAAGACGAGATGGCACGGGCGCTCCTGGAATATTGAGCGCAGGGCGACATGCCAAAGACCGACCCTTTGACGACGTCTATCGGGACTGAGAATGACCAAGACAAAGGTGTTCTCGTGCCGCGCCATTGCACCCTTTCGGGATTCACCGAAGCCACGAAGGGGCGGCAGGGGATCCATGTCGGCTCTCTCGCGCCCGTAACGCGTCTCCGGGTCCTCACACGGAACACCGAGTACCAAATGACCGTCGTCGAGCCCAAGGAGTGGAAGGTCCTCATACGCGGCGGACGGTTTTCCCCCACGGAACGGATAGCGTTTGTTTGCGGCTCTGGCTATGGCGGCACGTTATTGAAAGTGGCCGGGATCGGCGTCGGGCTTTGTTGTGAGCTCTCGACAGAAGGCCAGCGCGTGGTCACTTCACCGGTGCAAGAGCTCGAAGTGCTCGACAACGCGCTGCCTGGCCCGTTCTAGACTCGTACGCCTTGAGCCTATCTTGAGCCTATATTGAGATTGTCGAAATTGTCGAGCTCGAAGCCCAACTCCCGCGAGATGGGCATCGTCGTTCGATCCGCTGTTGCGCAGGACGCGGCATTCATTCGTTCCATGGCCGTAAACGCCTTTCTCGCCTATGGCAGTTACGACCGCTACCTCGAAGGCTGGTTCGACAACGACGCTGTAACGACCTCCATAGCGGAGCTCAACGGACGAGCCGCGGGGTTCTCCATGATCACCGCCTATGCCGATCCGGATCGTCCGCGAGAAAACGTCGCCGATCTCGTCGCCATCGCGGTCTCGAAGCCGCACCAGTCACGCGGCATCGGGGGCCAGCTTCTCGCTCATGCCCTCGCATTCGCGGAAAGCTCGCGGAGCAAGCCCCGCGAAGTCTGGCTCGTCGTCGCCGAGGACAACGGGCGCGCTCAACGCCTTTTTCGAAGCGCTGGCTTCCGCCTCGGAGAGGGTCTCGGAATCTATCCCGCCGGGCAACGGGCGCTACGAATGATAAAACCCTTCTTACGAGAGGCATCATGAAACTAGATCGCAGAGAGTTCTTGACCAGCGCGGCGGCTACCGTCGCGGCCGCGAATAGCGCGAACAGCTTTGAATCGTCGGCAAGCCCCGCTCTTGATCTCGGCCTGCGCGCGGATTTTCCGGCGGCCACGAAATCGAACTACCTCAACACACCCTATATCGGCCCGCCGCCGCGCGCGGTCGAAGAGGCGGGCATTGCCTTTGTGCGCGCGAAGTCCGAAGATCCCATCCTGCTCGGAGCTATGCTCGAGAAAGGGAACGAAGTGCGCCGGCGCTTCTCGTCTCTTTTCGGAGCCAAGCCCGAGGAGGTCTCGTTTCTTTTCGCGACGAGCGAAGGCGAGAACATCATTGCGGAAGCGCTCGACTTGAAGCCGGGGGACAATGTCGTCATCGACGATCTGCACTACGAGACGACCTACGTTTTGTACAAGACGCTGGAGAAGACCAAAGGCGTAGAGGTGCGCGTCGTCAATGCCGTCGACGGACGGGCCGACCCCGAACATTTCGAGCCCTATGTCGATGACAAGACCCGCGTGGTCTCCGTTTCCTGGGTCTCGCATCAAAATGGCTTCCGCCACGATCTCAAAGGGCTCTCCGATCTTGCTCACGCGCATGGCGCTTATCTCTATGCGGACGCGGTCCAAGCGCTCGGCATGTTCGAAACGAACTTCCACGACGAAGGCGTAGACTTCTTGACTTCCGGTACCTACAAGTGGCTTTTAGCGAGCTATGGCGTCGCACCCTTCTATATTCGCGAAGAACATCTCGATTGGGTCGTTCCCGACCGTTTGGGTTCGCTGTCGATTCGCGACACGCTGCCGAACTACGAGTTCCGCCTCTACGACACCGCGCGCAAATACGAATATGCGACGCTCGCATTCGGTCCGCTCTATCAGCTCGGCGCCTCACTCGACTATCTCGCGAAGGTCGGACTGGACAAGATCGAGGCCCACACGGTGGACCTCGCGCACCATTTGTGGAGGGGACTCCTCGAGCAGGGGCTTGCCTTGCATACGCCCAAAGGGAACGGGTCGAGCATTGTGTCCTTCGAGCACGGCGGAGACCCGAAAGCTGTAGAATCACTGTTCGCGAAAGAGAACATCAAAGTGAGCTTTCGTGAGAATGGTCGGATGATCCGCGCCGGGGCAGCGCTCTTCAATAACAAGTCCGACATCGACCATCTACTCGATACCGTCAAGAAAATCGCCTCTCTATGAAACGCTACGCCGCCTACGATCCTCCGGAATATCAGAACTGGCGTCCCGATCCCGCCGTCATGGAAGAGTTCCGGACGCGCGTAATGCAGGACCCGACGCGCCGGAGCGTCGTGTCCGCACTGACGCCGCAGCGGCACCTCCGGCTCTACAAGGGTCTCGTGCGCAATCGACTCCACGACATCACGCTCAAGCGATGGGTCCGTCAGGGTGTCATCTCAAAAGCCTGGCTCGGAACCGGGGAAGAGGCCACGACTATCGGTGCGGTCCATGCACTCCAAAAAGGCGACATGGTGGGTCCTATGATCCGGAACGCCGGTGCGTGTCATGAAATGGGCATGTCGATTGCGGACATGCTGCGCGCATATCTGGGAACGGAAGACTCGCCCTCGCGAGGCCGTGATATTCACTTCGGGGACCTGGCGAAGGGCGTCATCGCGCCTATCAGCATGGTCGGCGCGCTCGTCCCTGTTTGCGCGGGCGTAGCGCTGTCGTTCAAGCTTCAGAAAAAAGAGAACATCGCGCTCACCTGGGTCGGTGACGGCAGCACCCGCACCACGGCGTTTCACGAGGGAATGATGTGCGCGAAAGCATTGTCGCTACCGCTCGTCGTCTTCGTGCAGGACAATCAGATAGCCCTCGGGACGCCGCTCGAGAGCCATAGCGCGGCGCCCATGGGACGGGTGGCGACGATTTATGCGGCGACGAAATACATTTGCAACGGCAACAACGTTCTCGACGTCTATGCGACGACCGCGCTCGCGGCGGAGCTCGCGCGTCTCGGCAAGGGTCCGATCGTGGTGACCGCCAAAACCTTCCGCATGGGCGGCCACGCTACCCATGACGAGGGAGAGTCCCGGAAGATTCTCCGTGAAGAGGCTTTCACTTATTGGGGCAAGCGGGATCCGATTGGCATGTATGAGACCTTTCTTGCCGAGTCCAATCTCGAGCTCGCGACCGATCTCACGAACCGCGAAATCCTCGAGCAGGCGGAGCAAGAGGTTCACGAGGAGGTCGAGGAAGCGGCGCGGCAAGCTCTCGAAAGCGCCAAGCACTCGATCCCGAATCCCGCCGAGCAACAGCTCGGTGTTTTTGCGGGAGTTTCATGACCGAACAACCCACGAACGTGATCGACGTCACCGACGAGACTTTCGAATCGGATGTGCTGGAGCGATCGCACCATCTTCCGATCGTCGTCGATTTCTGGGCGGAGTGGTGCGGGCCCTGCCGCATGCTGGGCCCGACGCTCGAGAAGCTCGCTTACGAGGGAAAAGGGAAGTTCTTGCTCGCTAAAGTCGACACCGACAGCGCGCAGCGGGTGGCGCAGAGTTTCGGTATCCAGAGCATTCCAACCGTGATCGCTTTTCGCGACGGCAAGCCGGTAGCCAAGTTCTCGGGCGCTCTTCCCGAAGACGCCGTACGCGAGTTTCTCGGGCGCTTGTTGCCGTCACCCACGGACGAAATCGTGGAGGAAGCGGACAAGCTTCGTGCGTCAGCGCCGGAGCAGGCGGAGCCGCTCTATCTGCGCGCGCTCGAAATGGACGACGGTCATGTCGGTGCCTGCCTAGGCCTCGCGGAGATACTGGCCGGGCGCGGCGAGCGTGACGAGGCGCGAGCGATTGTGGACAAACTCCTGCCAGCAGCCGGTGCGCACGCGGAGCGGATTACTCAATTGCAGTCGGAGCTCGCGCTCGGAGACGTCGTGTCGGAGTCGAGCGAAGAGGAGCTTCGCGAACGACTCGCGGCAAATCCACAGGACAGTAGTGTTTTGATGGAGCTCGGCCAAGTGCTCGCGGCCAACCGCCGCTATCCGGAGGCACTCGATTTATTCTTTCAAGCGGCCGAGGGCGACCGCGCGCTCGCGAACGGTGAGGCCAAGAAGCGGATGGTCGAACTCTTTCACATCGTCGGCGTCCGAAGCGAGCTGGCCGACAACTATCGCACGAAGCTCAGACGCCTGCTTTATTAGGCAATCCGGCGGCTATGTGTGGCGCCGGTCCTGTCACGGCGTGGCAACGTGGCGCTCTCGTTTGCAATACCTCTTGCACGCCAGGCGGACCGTGCGTTTCTTCAGTCTCGTGTCAATTTTCTTGCGCTGTTTCAGCAACTGAACTTGCGTGTCGGCCGAGCGGAACCGATGCGCCGTGTGGATGCCCTGGACCGTGACGGAGAGCTCGGCGGTGAAGGGCTCGTCGTCATCGAGATAGGTACCTCCGACACGCACACGCACTTGCTCGGGCAAGAGGACCTTCCGGTCGGCGTAGTATGTGAACTGGAACAAGCGCCCCGCGGGCATCATGGAGATCAGGCGGTCGTTCTCGTAGAGGATCCCGTCCGCAAGGTGCTCGCAGAGCTCGAAGTCGATAGGCATGTAGATGCTTCGGTTGAGCAGTTTCTTCGATTTAGCCGCCAAAGGTGTGCTTACGACGGAGGCGAACAGGAAGACTATCAGGTAGCTCTTTGTTTTGTTTGTTCTCACGGCAACTCTCCTTGGGTTGCTATACTCCTACTGCAGAGAACGTGCCAGAGAAACAACAGCGCTAACTAACACATACAGCTAACCTTCTGCAATTTCGGCTCTGTATCCCACCGCATCACAGCTAGCATGCTGTAGCTGTTGGCTTGACGGGCGGTCGCGTTTCGGTCACAATGCGCAAAGTCGGAGTGATGCAAGTGGCCGCTAAAACGTCTCGACCCACCTTCTGCGGCACCTTCTTCTTCTTTTTTGGCGCTTAACGCGCCGACGATTACACCACCCACGCCCCCATTTTTCGCCGACAGATCTGTATGGCTCCTATCCTCGAGGAAGACAAGAAATGACAAAAGACAAACGCGACATCAAACCGATCCGAGACGCCATCGACAGCATCGATCGAGAGTTGCTCCGATTGCTGGCGGAGCGTCGCAAACGCAGTATCGAAGCGGCGAAGGTCAAAGAAGTCGAGGCCGATTGGTTCCGGGACAAGACGCGGGAGGAGGAGCTCATCGCCGACCGTGTCGAGGTGGGTGCGAGTCACGGTCTCGACTCCCACTACGTGACGAGTGTCTTTCACGACGTTCTAGAAGACTCGATCCGTATCCAAGAAGAGTACTACCAAGACCGTGCCAATGAAGGGCCCGGGTCACTCCGCGTCGCCTTCCAAGGTATCGCAGGTGCCTATAGCCACCTCGCGGCGCAGGAATATTTCTCGCGCAAGGGCGCCACCGCGTCTTATCTCGGTTGCGCCCAGTTCAAAGACGTCGTCGAGGCCGTCGAGAAAGGCCACGCGGATCTTGCAATCTTGCCGATCGAGAACACCACGTCGGGCGGCATCACCGAGGTTTACGATCTTTTGCTCCACGCGCAGCTATCGATCGTGGGAGAAGTAAAGCTCAAGGTGGACCACTGCCTTCTGGCGCTTCCCGACGCAAAGCTTTCTGATATCCGCACCATTTATTGCCATCCCCAAACCGTGCTGCAGTGCAGCGATTTTCTGACGCGGCTGTCCCATTGCAAGATCGAGTATTTCAGCGACACGGCGCTCTCGGGAAAGAAGATCCGCGAGGACGGTCTCGTTTCCCAAGCGGCGATCGCCAGTGAAGAGGCCGCGCGGATCTTCGAGCTCAGCGTCATCGAGCGTAGCATCTCGAATCAACGCGAGAACTACACGCGCTTTCTCGTGAGCGCGCGCAAAGCCCTCCACGTGGATCCCCGGATCCCGTGCAAAACATCGATCGTGATGATGACGGGGAATGAGCCGGGCTCGCTCCTAGAAGCGCTTTCAGTGTTCCGGGAGCACGGCATCAACCTCACCAAGATCGAGTCTCGACCGATCCTCGAGAACCCATGGGAGGAGATGTTCTATCTAGACTTTCAAGGCAATCTGGCCTCCGAAAAGATTCAGAATGGACTCGACGAAGTTACGAGACGCGCTCGTTTCATCAAGGTGCTCGGTTGCTATCCGTCGAAGGACTTACCCGCGCCAGCCGCTCGCTCGCCGCTTTCCGCCGAAGACGAGGCGAGCACGGAAACCGTCATCGCACCGATAGCGCCACCGCCACCGGACGTGCGGAAGGCGAGTGGCTACCGACTAGCCAGCCGTGAGTACAAAGCCGACGACACCGTCATCGAAGTCAAAGGTGTCCGGCTAGGGGGCGACAGCTTGGTCACGATCGCGGGTCCGTGTGCAGTCGAAACGCGCGATCAGATCATGACCTGCGCTCGCGAGGTCAAAGAACAGGGAGGACACATTTTGCGGGGCGGATGTTTCAAACCGCGGACCTCTCCTTACAGCTTTCAAGGGCTTGGCTACGAGGGGCTCGAGATGCTCGTCGAGGCGGGACAGAAATACGGGCTGCCCGTCGTCACGGAAGTTCTGTCACCGGATGATGTCGCCCGGGTGGCAGAGATGGCTGACATCCTCCAAATTGGCGCTCGGAATATGCAAAACTTCACGCTGCTCTCGGAAGTCGGTAGAGTGCGGCGCCCTGTTATGTTGAAGCGCGGCATGAGCAGCTCGCTCGATGAGCTCCTACAAGCCGCGGAATACATTCTCGCGGGAGGCAACCAGCAAGTGTTTCTGTGCGAGCGCGGCATTCGCACGTTCGAGACCGCGACGCGCAACACTCTCGACTTGAGCGCCGTCCCAGTCCTCCGGAGCCGCACTCATTTGCCGATCATCGTCGACCCGTCTCATGCTGCCGGCAAGCGCGAGCTCGTCGTTCCGCTTGCGCTCGCGAGCAAGGCCGTCGGCGCGCACGGCGTCATGGTCGAGATCCACCCCGAGCCCGAGAAAGCGCTGAGCGACGGTCCCCAAGCACTACTCTTTCCTCAGTTCAGCGACTTGATGGACCGCCTCTACAATGGCCGGCATAAGTGACCGCGGGACTCGCCACGCCAATAGGAAACGGAGAGCTTGGCCCTAGGTCTTGCGGCTCAACCCGGCAGGGAAGTGGTTCAATTTCAGCTTCGCCGCCGCTTTGTCGGTCATGTCCACGATCGCCGCCGCGTTGATCCCGACCGCGATCACGATGCACTCGCTGATCTCTTCCTTGGTCGCGCCTTCCTTGAGCGCCTTCGTGATATGCCCCTCGATGCAACCATCGCATTTCGCGATCAACGAGCACCCCAACGCGATGAGCTCCTGGGTCTTTGCATCCAAGACCTTCTTGTCAGTGTAGTAGGTCTCTTTGTAGAACTGCGCGTAGATGTTCTTCAAGCGCGGCTCGATCATCGAGTAAGAGGCCGGGCCCTTCTTGTTGCCAGGGTCGTAGTCAATCCCCGGAATGCTGTCCTTCTTGTTAGCGACCTCCGAATCGTTCGCCATCTGATTCAACCTCCTCCTACAGAAAATCCAAGCTGCCAGGGCGTCGTCATGATACCACGCGGAAAGATTGCACTAATACATACGACGAAAGCGACGCAAAGTTCCTGAATGCAGCAGTTGCGCCGAACCTCGCCGGGGTGAAATCTAGTCGAGCCTCAACTCTTCCCATCGCACCCGGCCGTCCTTCACGGCATCCCGCAATCGCCGCTCGCGCTTCGTCAGATTGGCGGACGGCCCGGTCTTGACTTCCACGAAGATGATTTCTTCGAGCGCATCCTCGTCCAGCCCATCGAACACGATGAGGTCCACTGGGGTTCCGAGGAAGCGTACGTCTTTCGGGTTGTATGGGAAATCTCCGAGCCATGGCGCGAGATGCTCGCTCACTTTGCCGGCAATGACGGCGCGGCTGCGCTCGACCGCGTCGCGCCGGATCTCGGACTCTGCTTCGAGCTTCCAATGATCGAGAAGCTCGGAGGCGCGGCGCTCGGCACGGTTCCTGACATCGACTCGAGTTTGCAGGAGCAGCAGCACGAGCAGAGCGATGACGAAGACCAGAAACGGCAACAGCCAATCCATCGAGCTCATCTCGACCTCTCGTGATAGCGGCGCGCCTTGTCCTCCTCTAGAATGAGTGGCGCGTAGTAGGGCTCGCCTTCGAGTGCCTCGAATTTCTGGCGCCAGTTCTGACCCGCTTCCTCTGTCGAGAGAAACGACCAGTCCTGCCGGTGGTAGTTCCAACTCTCGGGGCGAAGCGTCTGGGCCTTGTCCCACAACGCGTTCGCTCTTTCTGGATCGCCGTTCTGGTAAAGGTAGACGGCGAGCTTGAAGCTCGCATCCGCCATCGCCTCATCGTCATCCGGTGAGCGCAAGCGCCCGACGATTTCTTCCGGGGTCATGGCATGACGGCTCTCGGAGCCGTGCTCGACCCAATCGGCCAGCGCGGCGACATAGTCATCTCCGTTCACCGCGATAGCGCCGTTACCAAAATCTACGTTCTTCGAGTAGGCCACCTCGTTCGGTCGAACGATGACACCTTCCTCGTCGATCCACAGACCGGTGGGGACGTTGGTCATGTTGTAGAGCGAGCTCACGGTGTGGCCGACGTCGATGAGCGTCGTGTAAGTCGCTGCCGCCGCGTCGTAGAACTCACCGGCTGCCTCTAAACCACCGGTGTCTTGCGCGACGGAAACGATCTCGAAGTTCTGGTCACCGAGCTTCTCGTAGACGGCCTGCCAACCTGGCAGGTCGAGGCGGCACCCTCACCAGGACGCCCACGTGATGAGGAGGACCTTCTTGCCTCGGAAGTCAGATAGGCGAACGAGCTCCCCGTCGCGATTCGGAAGCTCGAAGTCCGGGGCAATAGCAGAATCGAAGTAAGCCCGTCGGGCGAGTGCCAGCGGACCAAGGCTCCAAACGCGGCGCTCCGGCACAGCCACAACCGCTTGAGCCAAGCGGCGTGCCAGACCGGTTACGGCAAACCACTGAGAGCCGTCTCGCGACAAGAGAAGAGGATCCGGTCCCTCCTCCGAGGCCGGTACGCATAGAGCTTCTAGGCACGCGCCCTCGGGCTTGAGCTCGAACCCGGTGACCCGAGGCAGGTCGGCCGGAACGACCCAAAGGTCGGATTCGTGCGTCAGCGCCCGCTCGAGCGCGACCACGCGATCGTCGCGAATCACGGTCGCAGGGCCGGGAGTCATCGTTTGTCCGTAGCAACCGGCACAAACAAGCAGCGGAAAGAGCTTCCAGTTTTGCATACTCTCCTACGCGAGGATCGGCTCGATTGAAAGCATCGAGTACTCCCCGCCGACATCGGCACCCTATAGCCGGGTTGTCGACAACGCAAGTATGACAAGAAAAGCTCCGTCCCGGACGCAGTTGGTTGCTGGTGCTTGAGCCCATACTGGTCGAATCCATCTTCAGCCTTTGTGCTACCCTCCGACCCATGGTCGGTGAACAGGCGGGGCCGATGTTTTCTTGTAACCTGGCCCGCGGAACTCGTGCGTTCATTCTTGTCGTCTTGTCCGCGTGTTTGCTTGCCTCTTGTCGCGCAGACAACGATGAGTTGAGCTCTATCGCCGTCCTTCCACTCGAGAACGCCAGCTCCGATCCGAGCGACAGCGATTACCTAGCCGACGGCATCACTCAGTCGGTGATCATGCGGCTGGCTCAGGTGGGTTTACGTCTGACGCCATGGGAGTCTGTTCGCCGATTCAAGGGCAGCAAAGTCGAGCCTCGGGACGTGGCCCGCGAGCTCAACGTGGACGCTGTTTTGTTGGGGACCTTCCAAATTGCGGAAGAGCGCATTCTCACCCGGCTCACCCTCGTCGAGGCAGATAGCGGGATCATCGTCTGGGCGGAAGAGTTTGAAGAGTCCTATCAAGATCTGTTCCGGATGCAGCGGCGTATCGCCGAAGGCGCAGCGACGAGCTTGAAGCGCTCACTCAGCGGTGAAGAGGAAAAGGCGCTGGCAACGCCGGAGTCGACTAGCGTCGAGGCTTACGACCTCTACATGCAGGGCTCGTATCTGTTGCACCAGGAAGGTCGAGAGTCAACCGCCGTGTCGCTCGACTACTTCACACGCGCCGTCGAGCTCGATCCCGAGCTCGTGGAGGCTCATGTGGGGATCGGAGCGGTATACGGCACACGTTACCATTTCGGGTGGGGGAGTGGCCCCTCGAGCCTGGAGCGGGCAGCCTCCAGCTACCGACGGGCGTTAGCGCTGGACCCAGGCTCCATGAGCGCACGAAGAGGATTGCTGTTACTGAGCTTCTTCAAAGGGGAAAGTGAAGCCGTTCTCGAACAGGGACGGCTGGCTGCACAGTCAGGTCGAGCCGATGACGTAGAGACGTTGTTGACGCGTGCTCAGTCCCTGCATTACGGCGGATTCACCGAGCTCTCTTTGGAGCCCTATCGCCGCGTCATTCAGAATTCAGATTGACCCGGGCAATGCGGGAGCCCACTATCAGTTCGTGTTAGCTGCCACCTGGTCCGGTGCGTTCGCAGAAGCCGTTGAGGTCGGAGGTGTCTTCGTCCAACGATTCGGGGGCGATCCGGACATCCACGCTCATCTAGGTACCGCCCATTACCTGCTGGGCAACACTGAGCGAGCGCGACAAAGCCGAGGAGCTGTGGAATAGGGCAGTGACAGCGATCGAGGCGAATCTCTCAACCTACCCGGACCATTCTGGCATGCGATCCTACCTCGCGGGGTTTCGAGCTCTCTTGACCGGTAGCCTCGCTCCGCTACACGAGGCGGATCGGACGTGGCGGGCCGCCGGTTATTACGGCTGGGAGATTGAGAACTTGATTGCGCCAATGGTGCAGCTTGGTGATACAGAAGCCGCCATCGAGCTCCTTCGTGAGAGTGTGAGGCGGGGACACCTTTTTATTATCTGGAAGACGTCCCTGGAAATCGCTTCCTTGACTTTGCCGCCGTCTGAAACGCTCCAGCAGTTGAACGCCGAGCACGAAGCCCTGAAGTCACGCCTCCGGAAACGATTTGTTGAGGACACACTCGGCCTAAGCGGCGGTCGTGGTCGCTAAGAATTCCTGCAACTGCTCGGCGGTCATGGTTTTGGGCCAGAAGCCTTGGACGACGCCCGATTCCGTGCTTTCTGCCAGCCCCGGCGGCGAAACGGATGACGTCAGGAGCCGCTGAATGTCGGGATACTTTTGGGCGATGCGCTTGAGAAGCCGGAGGCCGTCCTCTACAGGCATTTCGTAGTCGCTGAGAACGACGTCCACCGTGCCGGTCTCCACAATCTCGAACGCTTCTTTCGAAGAGCCTGCCGTCGAGATCACTAGGCCGGAAGATGCTAGCTCGTGTGCCGTAAGCTGGAGGTCGGCTACGTCGTCGTCGACGATGAGTAAGCGGATGTGCTTGACCGCTAGGGGAAGCGTCACCGTGAAGGTCGCGCCATGGCCTTCCTTGCTGGAAGCGGCTATCGCGCCTCCGTGTAGCTCGACGATCTTCTTGGCCATGGCCATCCCGATACCGGAGCCTTCGATCTCACGCGCTGTCACGAGCCGGCGGAACGGCTCAAAGATCCTGTCGGCGCGCGAGGAATCAAAGCCTATTCCGTTGTCGACGACCGAAATGCTGCACCAGCCTTGTTGCTCATCCTGCTCACATCGAAGCTCGACCTTCGGGGGCACGTCCGGCTTGCGATACTTCAGTGCGTTGCCAATCAGATTCTGAAACAACTGGTGCAAAAGTACTGAGTTGCCCCTGACCTCAGGCGCATCACCGAGAACTACAGAAGCTCCAGTCTCGGCGATAACATCTTCAAACTCCGAGCGTGCGTCGTCGAATACTTCGTTCAATGCCACCGCGCTCTTAACCGGCGGGGAGGCATCGACCTGCGCGTAGCTCAGAAGGCTGCTGATTAGGTTGTGCATACGCGCGGCGAACTTGTCGATATCCTTGAGTTTGCCCGTTGCGCTGTCGCTCAGGTCGTCACCATCGTCCTCGAGAATCATTGATGCCCAGGCTCTGATGTGCCGCACGGGCGCCTTGAGATCATGTGCCGCTGCGTGCGCGAAATCATGCAAGGTCTTGTTGCTGCGCTCGAGCTCGACTTCGGACTGCTCGAGCTCGCTCAGGGCCGACGTCAACGCCTCCTGCTTCTGGCTGAGCTCGAGAAGCATGACCCGCGACTCCCTGACGCGATGCGTCAGATCCGTCACGTCCTGAATGGACAGCATTGCGCAGCGTTGGCCCTCGTGCAAGTTCACGACGCGAGTGACGGTAGTGTGTTGAATCCGTTCACGGGCGCCGCTCGTCGTCGCGGGAACGATCTGGCCATGGAGCCGCGAGGAGAAGACGGTTGGAACACCGGTCTCGAAGACTTGCGTGAAACGGAGCGCATAGCGGTCGTGCCCCAGATGCGGGAACCGGTCTACGATGCTCCGGCCGACAATCGATTCGCTCGAGACGCGTGTCCATTCCTCGAGGCAACGGTTCCAGAAAAGCACGACCATATCCTGTCGAACGACGACAATACCGAGGGGCACGTGGTCCAACAGATGGAAGTCGTGCTGTGGGGGGTGAGTCTTCGGCTCGCCGCCCGCGACCAACTCATCGATCATCCGACGACCGGTCGCGTTTCGGGGATGGTGGCATCCAACGCATCGATGAAACCCTGAAAGGATCCGATCTCGAAGACGAGCAGCACCTCTCCACGGATCAGGTGCTCGGTCACATAGAACTGCGCGTGCCCGAGTAAGATGACCTGGCCAGTCGCGCTCTCCCGCAGAACCGAGCGGATCGCCTGCTCTTGCTCGACATAGCTCGGGATCGAGTAGTTCAGTTGGGCGTCGAGCATGTTGCTGATCGATCCCATCACTCCGTTGATCACCATGTTGCCGATCTCGGAAAGAGCGCTCCTTTTCACATCGTCGAAGTCCTTGTCGTCGGCGCGCTTGCCCGTGAGAATGTTGACCAGCTTGTTGGCGCTGTCCTGAGAGAAGACCAGCGAAGCCGTTCCTTTGAACGGACCGTGGAAACCGAGTCGGACCGCGGCCGTGACGCCGTCTCCGATCTGGTCGATCTTACTCTCGAACTCCTCGGCCGAAAGGATCTCGACTTCTGGCATGCGCAGCTTAATGTGCGCACTCAATACCTCGTTGAGTATGCCGGCAGCCCTGCCTATCCCAATATTGAGCAACTCGCGGAGCGCGTCGAGCTGCTTTGGTGACGCTTTCATGAAACGGCGTCGGCCCTCTCCCCGACAAGTCGCGCGACGGTCTCGATCAGCTCTTCTTCCCGAGGCGGCTTGTTGAGGAACGCATCGGCTCCGAAACCGGTACAGGATTCTCGTGTGCTCTTCGTGACATCCGCGGAACCAACGATCTTGCGCACATCGATACCACACTCCTGAATCGCCTCGAGAACGCCTTGTCCTTCGATCCCGGGCATGCTTAGGTCGAGCGTGATGCAGTCGGGACGCACTTTCGTCACGAGCTCCAACCCGAGCCTCCCATTGGCGGCCTCTTGGACGGAAGGCCCTTGTTTCTCGAGTATTTCCCGAGGATATCTAGCATGTAGCGAGAACCGTCGATAATTGATGATGTTAGCCATGACTGCCGCAGTTACAGCATGCCACCTCTCATGCTTCATCGGCGACGCCCGAGAAACCTTTAGAGACGGGGTTTTTACGTCGACTTGGTCCGTTTCCGCGCTTCGGCGCGAGCGTTGACGAAAATCGAGGACTCCTCAAGTCGAGCGAGATAGACTTACACGCATGAGAATTGCACCTTTCGAGACCGAAGACTTCTACGCGCGCTACGAATTTACGTCGCCCCACATCCTGTCCGTCTCCGACTGCGAGACCGTCAGCATCGCGGAGCTTTTGGAGCTCGCTGGGCGATCGATGGCGGATCTCGGCCGAACCCGTTTGAGCTACACCGAGTCGCGGGGCCACCCGGAGCTCCGAGCCGCGATCTCCGCTTGCTATGAGCACGTCGACGCGGAAGCCATCCTGGAGCTCAACGCGCCCATCGAAGGCATCTATATCGTGATGGAGGAGCTCCTGGAGCCTGGCGACCGCGCCATCGTTCTGGGACCGTGCTACGACGCGTTGCACAACATTCCCGAGCACGTTTCCGGCAACGTCGAGTACTGGATGCTCGAGCCGGTGGAAGGCGCGTGGGCGCTGGACTTCGACAAGCTGGACGCTCTACTGAGACCACCCACGAAGCTCCTCGTCGTCAACTTCCCGCAAAACCCGACGGGCTTTCTGCCGACCGAGGCGCAGTTCTTCCACATCCTCGAGCGCGTGCGTGAAAAGGGCCTTTGGCTTTTCAGCGACGAGATGTATCGCGGGCTCGAGCTCGACGGCGCTTCTATGCTGCCGTCAGCGGCGGATCACTACGAGCGCGCCATCGTCTTGTCGGGCCTATCGAAGACGTACGGATTGCCCGGTCTGCGATTCGGCTGGCTGGTCGCGCGCGACCAGGAGCTGTACGGAAGCCTTCTGAACCGAAAATACTACACGAGCATTTGTCCGCCGGCTCCCTCGGAGACGCTCGCGATGGCGGCTTTCGAGGCGCGCGACAAGCTCGTCGAACGCAACCTGAGGAGAATTCACGCTAATGTCGCGCTCGCCGATACTTTCTTCGCGCAGCGTGAGGACTTTTTCGACTGGCGAAGGCCGCAAGCGGCCTCGGTCGCCCTCGTCGGCGTGGACGTGCCGTCCGCTAAAGAATATTGCCACACGCTTGCCAAAGAGGCCGGGATCGTCCTGCTACCGAGCTCATTTCTCGGATATGACGACGCGCATGTGCGCTTTGGTTTTGGCCGCGAAAGCTTTGGCGCATCGCTCGCGGCGTACGAAAAGCACCTCGCTAAAGGAGACTGATGGAAGCGCTCGCCTCACTCAGGGGAGGATATCGTCTACTTTGATCTCAAAGTCGCACGAGCCAAGCTTTGAGCCTAAGACTTCGCCCTCTCGCGCTTCGAAAACTTCGCCGTAAAGCCTATGCGGCGGGCGGCTCGTTATTCTCAATCTCAGGCTCAGTGGCGTCGAGCACCTCGCGCACCTTTTGCGCCAGTTCGTCGAAAGTGAACGGTTTCCGAAGATAGGCGCGTCCATAGGCCGTATCGTCTTTCGTCGCGACGACTCGAGCGGAGTAGCCAGACAAGAAGAGTACCCGCATCTCGGGACGGAGATGATGCAGGCGCTCCACCGCCTCGGGCCCTCCAAGCTGCGGCATGACGACATCAGCGAGTATCAAATGTATGGGCCCCTCGTGAGCCTGAGAGATGCGCACCGCCTCGGCCCCGTTTCTCGCCTCGAGCACGCGATAGCCCTGCCGCTCCAAGATCATCCTGGCGAGATGGCGCACGGAGTCCTCGTCTTCCGCGAGAAGTATCGTTTCAGCACCGCCTTGCTTGGGCTGCATCCTATTCCCCGACGAGGCTGGGTCGAGCCTGCGAAAATAGACCTCGACGTTCGAATCGGATCCTTCTTCCGTCTTGACGATCAGGTGGGCACCGCATTCGTTCACGATCTCGCGGACCGTCGAAAGGTCCGCGTCGGGGATCGCCGAACATGACAGCGACAATACGACGTATCGCCCGGGAGGAATAGGCGTCGCGGTTCTGTGCCGCGACGGCGCGAGCTCCGCCAATCGCGTTTCGAGCGTGAGGATACCGCCATCGCTCAGCCCGTCCCGACCACAAATGGCGAGGGCTGTCACAATTTGCTCCAAGTCCACCGGTGCCGCATGCACGGCGTCCGACGTGGACGTCGCTCGGATCTCGAGCTCGATATTTTCGCCGAGGATCTCTTCCAGGAGTGGCCTGATTTTCCGGATGACGACATCCACTATTGTCGTCGAATGAGGGCTCATGGCGTCCCCGTGGCGTTCGGTAGTAACACCACTAGCAACGCATGGGCCATAGTTGGCCACTCTACCCGTTTCCATTTGAAAAAACAATAGGACGAACTACGTATCGATGCGGATTTCGCTGGGCCGGCTACACCTCAGATGCGCCGAGCGATCAAAAGGCGCGACACCTATTCGTCTATGACGAAAATGGCGATTCGTTTCTAGAAATCTCGCGAGCCGACGCCGCCCCGCTCTTCAATCGCGTACAGGGGAACAACCATGAGGGCGAGCGCCTCGTCAAGAAGTGAGTAGAACCGGAGCTCAGTCCTCGACCTTGAGAGCTTCGCCGATTTTCTCGATGATGGACCCGAGAGAGAACGGCTTTTTCAGAAGAACGACTTTCCGATTCCGAAACGATTCGGACAAAACCTCTTCGTCCGCATAGCCCGTCATGTAGAGAACGCGCGTCTCAGGATTGGCATTCTTGATGGTATCGGCCAACTCAGGCCCACTCATGCCGGGCATCACGACGTCGGTGATGAGCAGGCTGAAAGGCTCGCGCCGAGCCTCGAATAACCGCATCGCCTCTTCCGCGTTCCTCGCTTCGAATACAGTGTATCCACACTTCGCGAGCATTTGGACCGCGGTGAGGCGCACCGCGGCGTCGTCTTCGACGATGAGGACGTTTCCAACGACCGGGAGCTCGGGCGCAATGCCGTCCACTGGACTCGCTACCTCCGGCAAGGACGAGACTTCCGGGAAGTACACGGTGAAGCACGAGCCCTCCCCGAGCTCAGACGCGACCTCGATGAAGCCACCGGCTTGTTGGACACTGCCGTAAACAGTCGATAACCCCAACCCCGTTCCCCGGGATTCTTCCTTGGTGGTAAAAAACGGCTCGAATATGTGTTGGCGGATATTCTCCTCTATCCCACAGCCGGTATCCTCGCACGACATGGCGACATAGCGTCCGGGAGGCATCGTCGCTTGTTCTAGAGGTGTCGCGACCTCGAGCGTCACATTCCGGGTAGCGAGAATTACCCGCCCCCCTCGCGGCATCGCGTCGCGAGCATTGACCGCCAGGTTCATGATGACCTGCCCGACTTGACTGCGATCGACGAGCACGTTTCCGAGCTCTTCACCGAGGCGCGTTTCGAGCACAATATCCTCGCCGATGATGCGGCGAAGCATCTCGGCACTCTCGCTTATGACTTCGTTGAGCCCCACCACCGCCGGCTGAACGATCTGTCGGCGACTGAATGCAAGCAGTTGCGTCGTCAGATCTGCCGCGCGCTCGCCCGCTTTCTTGATCTCAATCAGGTCATCGTAAGAGGCGTCAGAGGCGTCGAGCGTCGACAAAGCTAGCTCTGCATTTCCGTTGATGACCGTCAGTAAGTTGTTGAAATCGTGCGCCACGCCTCCCGCGAGCCGCCCAATCGCTTCCATTTTTTGCGATTGACGATACTGCTCCTCCATCGCCTGTTTCTCGGTGATGTCTTCGGCGATGACTTCGAAACCGTCGAGCCCTCCTGCTTCGTTTCGCAGCACCCTTCCACTGAGTCGCGCCGTGATGGCGTCTCCTTGTTTCGTTTTCCATTCGACGTCGATGCCGTCGAAAGTCTCGTCGCCACGGATCCGCGCCACGAGTTTCTCGCGCTCATTGGGATCGACGTAGAGCGCATCCGCAATATCCATCGCCGTCAGCTCCTCCGCGGAGTCGTATCCGAGCATCGAGACGAGCGAGTGGTTCACGTCCAAGAAACGACCATCGGGCGTCGAGTGGTAAATGCCGAGAACCGCGTTCTCGAACATGGAGCGATATCGGCCTTCGGCTTCTCGGAGGGCCCCTTCGGTCCGTCGACGCTCCGTCACGTCGGAAAGAACGCCTTGCACGCCTACGACTACATTATCGACGCTGATGGGGCGGCTGTGGCTCCGGACCCACCGGTACTGGCCATCTTTGCTCATCAGGCGGTATTCGCTGGGCTCGCCCTTCCCTTCGAGCATGGCGCCAAAACCCGCGCGCACTTCGGCGTAATCGTCCGGATGGATGAGCTCCCGATAGGGTCGTCCCACGAGCTCCGAGGGTTGATAGCCCGAGATCGCAGCAATAGCATGACTGATGAAGGTGAGTACTCCTTCGCGATCGACGGAGAAAATCACGTCGTGGATGTTCTCGACGAGCTCCCGGTATTTCTGCTCCGACTGCCGAATCTCCGCCTCGGCACGCTTGTGGGTGGTGATATCTGTAGCAACCACGAGGACCGACGACCGAGCCTCACCATTCACCATTGGCGAACAGCGGGCGAGATAGACAAGGCCGTTGACGTCGACGACCTCGCATTCACTCGTGGCGCCATCTCGAAGCGCGGATTGGATGCACTTGGCCGCCGTCTCCCGGGACTTCTTTGACAGGAAGTCGTTGAGTAATCGCCCGATGACGTCCCGCACATGGCAACCCGACCCGGCGCGGTTGATGTACTCGACGCGCGCGTCGGACGACAAGATGAGAACGTAAGCTGGCAGGTTCTCGAGAAGAATTCGCTCGCTTGGCTCTGTATCGGCGAAGTCGACGGCAGGCGTCTTCATCGCGTTCCCGATCATCTCCGGCATGACGATTGGAGCTCCTCAGAAGGTAAAAGAGGACGTCACGTGTCGGACGTCTCTAGACGGAAAGAAAAAACCAGGTTGTCAAGCGTAGCACATCGTCACCCAGGTCCTAGACGCGAAAACACACGACCGGCCCTCGATGACACCGTCAATAACCATCGCTGAAGGATTGATGGATTGATGGATTGACACGTGCGCCCTGTACTAGTAGGGTCGGCGTGGCTGTGAGGGCCAGGATCAGAAGTGCTCATTGGCGCTGAGGCTAGTTTGACAGGGTTCTGGACTGGCAGAGTTTGGGTGCCATCTACACATGGGTCGGGCTAGAGAAAGCCGGCGTTTTGCGCACTTCTCGCGTTAGGAGAAGCGGAGGGGCTATGCCTAGGAGTGAGGATCGTGATCTCGGGATGCACCGGAATATTACCCGGCGCGACTTCGTCAATGGCGTGGCGGTTGCCATCGGGGGGTCGCTCATCACACCTGGCTGGCTCTCGGCGCGCGAGGGCACGCCCCAAGCGTCCGGCGCGCAGGATAACTATCCGCCAGCCCGGACCGGAATGCGCGGAAGTCACGCCGGTTCGTTCGAGGTCGCCCATGCGCTCCGCGATGGGAACACCTGGACCGATGTCGCCAACACGGGTGAGAGCTACGATCTCGTGGTGGTCGGAGGGGGGCTGAGCGGGCTCTCCGCAGCCTATTTCTTCCTGACCTCGGCTGGCCCCGGCGCACGTGTGCTGGTCCTCGACAACCACGATGACTTCGGCGGCCACGCCAAGCGGAACGAGATGACCTATCGAGGCCGTACGCTGATGCTGAACGGCGGCACGTCGTACCTCGAGTCCGTAGGCCAATTCAGCACCGTTGCCCGAACGCTCCTCGCTGCGATCGGTATCGACGTGGAAAGCGCGGATGCCACCAGCGCCGCGGGTAGTAAATTCTACCGATCGCTGGGCCTCGGTAACGCCACGTTCTTCGCGAAAGAGGTGTTCGGTGAGGATCGGCTCGTGAAGGGACGAGGAGGGGGAGAAGGATCCGGAAGTCGCGGATGGGCCGATTGGCTCGCCGAGACCCCGCTCTCTCCGGACGCGCGGAGGGACATCGCGCGGCTCTACGATGACGGTGCGAACCCGGACTATATGCCCGGACTGTCGGATGTGGACAAGAAGGAGCGCCTGGCCCGGATCAGTTATCTGGACTTCCTCCTCGATCTTGCCAAGGTTCACCCCGATGTGATCCCGTTCTTTAATGACCGCCCGAAGGGCAGCTTCTGCGTGGGCATCGACGCCTATCCGGCGCTCTATGGATGGGCCCAGGGCTATCCCGGTTTCCAGGGGATGAACCTCGAGCCCCTCTCCCGTGTCGGCCCCCTCGCCCACATCGGAGGCGGACAACACGGTCGTGAGAGCGAGTGGAACAAAGGACCGAACATCTACTTTCCCGACGGGAACGCGACGGTAGCTCGACTCCTGGTTCGGGCCATGATTCCCGAAGCACTTCCGGGGACAACGCTTGCGGACTCGATGGTTGCGCGCCTCGCGTATGACCGGATCGACCGCAAGGGTTCTGACGCCCGGATACGTCTCAACAGCACGGTCATATCTGTCCATCACCTGGGCGATCCCGAGGCGGCCCGCGAGGTCGAGATCACGTATGTGCGCGAAGGCAAGGCCGCGAAAGTGCGGGCGGATCACTGTGTGATGGCGTGCTACAACGGGGTCATCCCGCACCTCGTCCCCGAGATGTCCGACGAGCAGAAAGCGGCGCTCGCGTACGGCGTCAAGATGGCCAACGTCTACACCAACGTCCTCATCCGTAATTGGACGGCCTTCACGAACCTGGGCATCTCAGGGGCGAGCGCTCCGGGGATGTACCACACCGGGGTCAGACTGGGCCGATCCGTGCAGTTCGGTGATTACCAACCCTCCACATCGCCTGACGACCCGATGATTCTGCACATGTCCAGGGTGCCATGCGCTCCTGGACGCCCGAAGAAGGAGCAGCATCGCATCGGGCGTGCGGATCTGTTGGCCACGACCTTCGAGACCTTCGAGCGCAATATCCGGGACCAACTCGGTCGAATCCTAGAGGGTGGGGGTTTCGACCCGGCCCGGGACATCGAAGCGATCACGGTGAATCGCTGGCCGCACGGCTACGCCTATAGCTACGACACCTTGAACGATCCGATCGAGTGGGCGCTGTTCGCCCCCGACGACCGGCCATGCGTGATCGGGCGGCGGCGATTCGGTCGGATTTCCATCGCCAACTCCGATGCCGCTGCCTCGACGCACACGGACTCAGCCATCGACGAGGCGCATCGAGCGGCCCGGGAGCAGCTAGCCGTTCGAAGCCGGGCCCGGCGCAAAACCCCCAGTAACGGATAGGAAATTCAAGTCGTCACAATAGCCCTTCAACCGGCTCAGCCCATCGCGCTAGTTGCTAGTGACGCGACCGGAACCATGACGATTAGAATCTTAATTGCGAGCGATAGCGCCAGGCGCGAACGGTGGATGTTTTACTCCATTCCGTGTTTCGAAACTGTTACGTGAATCGAGGTCGGAGCGCCGGACGGGACGAGAGGGGGACCTCAGCCTCGCTCGCTCCTTCCGTGAGCTCGTACCAGTTCGAGGATGTCGTCTCCGAATCGCGCCACCTTCGCCGGCCCGAGCCCGGGGATACGCTCTAGCTCCGCGAGGCTCTGGGGCTCCGTTCTATCGATCGCGAGCATCACTTTGCGCTGGAACACCATGTAGATTTTCCACTTGAGCGCTCTGGCCTTGCGGCGGCGGTAGTTGTCGAGAGCGCGCGCGATCGAGCCGCCGTAGCGTGAACTTCGGCGCCGCGGAGACGCCGCGCTCGTCTCCCGGCCTGCGCTGCGAATCGATTTGCCCGGAATCCACACCGTCGGGTATTTACGCCCGGTGCGCTTCAAACTCCCGTCGTCGAGCAACTCGCCGACCGCTGCCACGATATCGGCTTCGCTGTACTGAGCGAGGGAGCCGTATTCCGGGAGTGTCAAAAGGCCGCCGCGAGCGAGCGATTTCGCGCGACTTCCTCGGAGGGCCCTCGCGAGGTTGGTCTTGCCAACCGGCCGCCGAAGCCGTCCGACCGATGCGAGGATGACCTTTTTCGCTTCAGGTGCGAGCGTTCGCACTGGGTCGGGATTCGTTTCGGCCGCTCTTTGCTCCTCTCGGACGGCGTCGGCATCCATGCACACATCGCACCGGCCGCAAACCGGCTCTTCGCTCAGAGGGCGCGCGGTGAAGTGAGCGACGAGAGCCTGGTGCCTGCACCGAATGGACGTCGCGTAGCGCTCCATTGCTTCGAGAGCGCTTTCTCTGCGCGCCTCGAGCACCGCGTTTCGCGAGCTGCTCTGAAACAGGCGACGTTGGGTCATCAGGTCGCCGGCCCCAAAATAGAGCACGCAGCGGGCCGGCTCTCCGTCCCGTCCGGCGCGCCCTGCTTCTTGGTAGTACGCCTCGACACTGCCGGGTGTCTGGAAGTGAACGATCAGACGAATGTCAGGTAGGTCCACCCCCATGCCGAACGCGTTCGTCGCGACCAGTACTCGTGTTCGGCGGACGTCGAAGGCACGCTGCGCGCGTTCGCGTGCGAGCTTCGTTCGGCCGGCGTGGTAGTAGCCGACCGCGAAGCCTTCCGATCGAAGCGTCTTCGCTACAGACTCGACAGTCTTGCGCGTACTGCAATAGACGATCCCACGACCGGTGCCGCGGCTTGGTCGCAGCCCGCTCGAGTCGAGCTCTCTCGAAAGCTCTGCTAGACGCACCTTTTGCGTCCTGGCTCGCAGGACCGCAAACTGCAAGTTCGGCCGAGCGAAGCCCGAGCGAACCGGAACAGGGTTACGAAGCTCGAGCAGGGTCTCGATCTCTGTGACCACGGCTTGGGTTGCGGTCGCAGTCAACGCGAGCGCCGGACAGTCGAGCTGCTCGCGGAGCTCAGCGAGTCGCAGGTAATCCGGACGGAAGTCGTGGCCCCATTGGCTCACGCAGTGCGCTTCGTCGATGGCAAGAAGCGCCACTCTAGCTCGTTGCAGCGACCTTCGAAAATTCTGGGAAGCGCTGCGTTCAGGGGAGACGTATAATAGATCGAGCTCCCCGCGCTCAAAAGCTTCGATCGAACCGTGTTGATGCGACGATGGTTGATGGCTATGAAGGGCGGCGGCCTGGACGCCGTGACCCTCGAGTGCTGCCACCTGGTCGTTCATGAGTGCTATCAGAGGGGAGATGACCAGCGTCGTTCCGGCTTGACGACGACTCAGGACGAGCGCTGGGACCTGGTAGCAGATCGACTTTCCGGAGCCGGTAGGGAGCAGCACGACCGCATCGCGTCCCGAAAGGACCGCGGCAACCGCGTCCGCCTGCCCAGGCCGAAAATCGGAGTAGCCAAAGACCTCTGCCAGGACTTCACGAGCCTCGAGCAGCACGGCCCTCCGGTTCTGGTGGCTGATTCATCCGCGCCTTGAACTCGCGAGCCCGCAGCGTCCAGTAGAGGTCCACCCGCGCGCGGAGAAACCACCCCGCCCCGGTACTTCGACATCGACGAAGGCCGCGTTGATGTCCGGGATGATGTCCGCGATGGAGAGCTTGGCAAGCTCGAGTGCCGCGACCGGCACGGAGCTGACGCCAGCAAGCCACAGGGCGGCAAGGCAGAACGACGAGCGCTTCATGTGCACGGACCTCGACGGTGAGTTTACTCCACGACGCCTGCCCGCGGAGATCGGCGCCTTTCTGGGACGCTACGATCGCGGTAGGCGCGGCACCGTAACGGGGCTGGCTGCCTCCACCTGACTCCAGATCCGCCGCCCAACCTTGTCGGCTTCGGCAATGAGGCTCGGCTCATCCACCGTGAGAATCTTACGGTCGCGCATGATGAACTGACCATCGACCAGGACGGACTCGATGTCCGACGGTTGACCGTTGTTGATCCACGCGGAGAGGATGCGCCCCGCCGGCACGAGGTGGGCCCGCTGGGTGTCCAGGACAATGAGGTCTGCCTTCTTGCCCACTTCGAGCGAGCCGAGAAGCGCTTCCTGCCGCACGGCTCGCGCGCCCCCTTGCACGGCGTCCGCGAGCATGTCTTCTGGCTGAGGCTGGCTGCCGGGGGTCACATCGTCGCGCTGGATGCGTTCCGTCACCAGGGCAATCCGCATGGTCTCCAGCATGTCGTTGGTATTGTTGTCGGTGCCTTGAGCGATGGGGCAGCCCGCCGCTCGCAAGGCGGAGATGGGTGGGATGACCCCTCGGTTCGCTGCCATGTGAGCCTGATGCGAAATGATCGTGCCGGAGCGGCCAAGCAACGCGATCTCGGAATCGTCGACGTAGCGGCAGTGCGCCGCGAACAGCCGCGGGCCGAGGAAGTCGTGCTTGGCGAGATACTCCGAAGGGCGAAGGCCATGGTGTCGCAGCATGTATTCCACCTCCCAGGTACTCTGGGCCAGGTGGATCGTGTATCCGAGATCGTTCTTCTCCGCGAAGTCGCGGACGGCGTGCAGGAGCTCGGGCGATGAGTCCTCAGCGAGCGCGGTGGTCGGGAACACGCTGATGCGTCCCTGCCTCGCGCCATGCCAAGACTCGAACAAGTCATGGGCGCTCTGCAAGCCCTCGTCTCGCAGCCTGGCCGAGAACCTGGGCGCTTCACTGCGGGCGAGGCTCTCCGCGGACAAAGGACCGGCACCGTTCTCGATGTCGCGCACGGACTCCGCGAACACCCAGCGCAGGCCTGTGTCCGCCAAAGCCGCGGCCGAGCTGCCGATGCCTCCGGTGTACTCCACGACCGTGGTGACCCCGCCCCGTATGGATTCCAGAGCACCCATGACTGCCATCAGCGTCGACTCCTCCTCGGAAAGGAGACTTCTAGGTCGGATGGCCAGGCGATAGCTGTTGGGGAATCCGAAGTCCTCGTTGAAACCACGCGCGAGGGTCGCCGCGAGATGGGCATGACAGTTGATGAGGCCAGGGAGGAGGGCCTTCCCCCGTCCGTCGTAGACCTCAGCCTGGGGATAGGTTTCAAGGATGGCGTCGGTAGGGCCGATCGCCACGATCTTGTCGCCTTCGACCGCGAGCGCCACGTCGTGTTGAACGGCATCGGCGTTCACGACGGTTGTATGAGAGAAGACGACGGCTGCGCTCGCCGTCGCCTGAGCATGCAGGCCTCGTTGCTCGAGAAGAAGAGCTGCGGCGCCGGCGCCAGCGAGCAGCTGGCGCCGGGTGAGGTTAACCGAGCCGCGAGGGGAATGCGGGGGGGACGACGAGCCACGAATAAGGGAGTCTGACATAATGTAAGGAACATAGTTGACGCGCGCGTTGCAGTCAAGAAAGCCGCTCTCTTGATCCTGGTCGGCGGGGTCTGAGGAGCTGCGCGCAAGACGCGTCGGTCCTTCGCAACGCCGTACAAGATCATCGACGTCAACCGATCCGCGAGTGAAGATTGAGGGCGTGGCGTGTGTCACCCTCGACTCTGAGAGCGACGACCGTATAGAAGTTAGCTCGTCGACTGCAGACGGTAGTAGCTACCTGTCCGCAGAACGTGTGGGCAAAGAATCAGATCGTGGTGACCTGCTCACCGCTCAATAGGAACGGAATCCAACCTTCCGCACATTCCCGTCCGTATCAACCGAATATCCATCGGGCTCACCATCCTCCCAGGTCAGATCGGGCAACAAACCCTCCAGCACTTGTCGGTGATCCTGGATGATCTTCTTGTTCGCCTTCTTGTATGCCACGTTGTCCCACTCGTTTGGATCGTTATCGTGATCGTAGAGCTCCTCCAGGTTGATATCAGGATAATAGATGTACCGGTACCGCTTACTTCTCACGCTATGCCCGATGACCGGTTCATCGGTCCAACTGAACTGATAGCTTGTCACTACTGGCGGAGTTGTTCTGTTCGGATCCTCGAATTGAGGTACCAGGCTTCTGCCATCCAGGTGTGAAGGCAGATCATATCCAGCCAGGTCAACGAGGGTTGGATAGAGATCCATCAAGCTCACCGGCTGGTCGCTTTTCGCTCCAGCGCGGGTCCTCCCGGGAGCTGAAATGATCAGCGGTACTCGCGTCGATCTCTCCCAGAGCGTAAACTTCTCGATGTTTTCCTTTTCACCCATATGCATGCCGTGATCGGACCACAGAACCAGGATGGTGTTGTGCGTATAGTCCGAGCTCTCAAAGGCATCCAACAAACGACCCAGCATGGCGTCGGTAAACGTTATCGACGCGGCGTAGGATTGGACCACTTTCTCCCATTGCTGGTTGTCCACCACCCACTGATGGATCCATCGGCGACCATGGTCAAAGGCATCCTCGAGATCATCCTTCTTGATCTCAGGCAGTACGATGTCTTTCAAGGGATACATGTCGAAGTACTTCTGCGGCACCTCCCAGGGGTCATGCGGTTTCCATAGCCCCACCGCAAGGAAAAAGGGTTGGTCGTGTTCTTGGCTGAGTTGGTAGCGGGCCCAGTCGACGACATGATAGTCAGCCATTTTTTCGTCCTGGACCGGCACCGGACCCCAGGTCCACCAGCCGTTTTCTCCACCCGGCCGGGTCGTGTTGTCCACCTCGGGCGGGTAAATCACTTCGCTCGGAGCCCGGATCTGGAAGGGGTGGGAGATGTAGGAGCTCGGGTAATAGAAGTCCCAGTTGGCCGGCTCGACCTGGCTGGTGGGTGCCCATGGTGGGGCCTGGCTGTGATAGATCTTTCCCGCCCCCAAGGTCTTGTAACCACGGTTTTTGAAAAACTGCTCGAGGGTTTCCACGTCCCTCAGAGCCTCGAATTCCCGCCACCTGGGTCCGTCTCCCCAGAAGACGTTCTCCGCCCCTGACCTGGCGTGATGGACTCCGCTGAGAATGGCAGCCCTGGCGGGGGCACAGGCCGGGGCCGGGGTGTGAGCGTTGGTGAAGAACATGGAGGACGCTGCAAGGCGATCCAGGTTGGGGGTATGGATCGTCATTCCCGGATGACCGTTCATGAACCCAACCCAGTCGTTCAAGTCGTCCACTGCGATAAATAGGATGTTGGGCTTCGACTCAGTACTTGGGATCTGAGCGTTTCCGTTGTGGGCGCCTACGAGAACCAGGCCTGCCAGCACGAATAGTTTGAGAATACGGACCGTCATTGTTTGTGTATGAAGATACGCTCGATGAGACGAGAGCAAACGCTAATCTTCACCCGACAAGACGGCGGAGTCAACGACCGCATCAGAACGCGTTCAGCACTGCCAGCGTGTGCACTTCGGAAGAAAGGGCGGACAAGCTACTGTTCCGTAGGGCCGGCCACGCCGAGCGGTAGCTCATCCCACGCGCTGCTACTTCCTGACCCGGACCCACTGCACCAGGCGCCGGCCCGCAACTTCCCCCACGAGGATGCTGCCATCGGGATGCAACCCAATGAACTCCTGATCGACGCCGAGAGGTTGGCCTTGCTCGGTGAATCCGGAGAGCTGAAGCTCGGGAATGAAGGTCTCGATGGCACCGGTCGTGGCACTGCCGATCCAGATGCCCCTGTCGTACCCATAGCTCCCGCCGCCCGAGAACTCCGTGTCCAGCACACCGGTCAACGATGTCGTGCCATCGACCACATAAATCCTGTCCTGGTCATCAAAGGCGATCGAGCTCGGTCTTCCGAAATGTGTCCACAGCCCGATGAAAGTCCCTTCCTGGTCGAAGATCTGGATCCGATTGTTGCCCCGGTCGGAGACGAAGAGCCGGCCTCGGGAATCCATTGCGAGGTGATGAGGATCGTTGAACAGACCGCGCTCAGCAGTCGCCGCGTCCACGCCACCTCCGATCTGCATGATGAACGCACCATCCTCCGAAAATTTGACCAGGCGATTATTGCCACCGCGATGCCCATCCGTGACCCAAATCTCGCCATTGGGGGCGACCAGCACATGGGAGGGCCCGTTGAAGTGCGTCTCGTCGTCCCCAGGGACGGCCGCTTCGCCCAGGGTCATCAACACCTCTCCCTCCGAGCTCAACTTGAAGACCTGGTGCCCCCTGCCGAGTTTGAATCCCGCTTCCCCCCGGCGTTCTCCTGTAGGCGATCCCTCGGTCACCCAGAGGTTTCCTTCGTGGTCCACGAAGAAACCGTGGGGCCACCCGAAGAGCCCTTTGCCAAAGCTTTTTACCAGGTTGCCGTGCAGGTCCAATTTGAGGATCGGGTCTACGTCAACCCCAGCGCAGTTGTTCCCGCCACACCTGTCCATCAGCCACATGTGCTGACCATCGGGATCCTGGTATATCCCGGCCACCACCCCCAGATTCCTCCCCTCCGGGAGTTTTGCCCAGCCGTAGAAGGCGCGATACGGATTGCTGTGTTGGGCGCCTGACTCCGCGGCCACCATCACGGCCAGCGCGGCGAAACTCGCGACGAGTGTTGATCCGAATCGGCTTGAATATGACATAACGACTACCTCTCTGACAGTCTCTTGGCCAACGGGCACAATTGTAAGCTTGGCCCGCGAGTATCGATAGGAAAACTCAATGTCGTCGGACCCGCGAGGGAGGTTCCATATGAGGTCAAAAATCTTACGCTTCTACTATAGACTGGCGAAACCGTGCGGATCATGGTGATGGCGTGAGGACAAACAGCCGGTGTCGTGTTACCGGCGCAGGCCCAAAGCACATGGATCCTCAATTCTGGAGAATCGTTATGGCAGAAATGACTCGAAAATCCTTTCTTCGCCTTGCGGTGGCGGCGACTACCTCGGCTGCTTTCGGCAGGCAGGCGTCAGCCCAGTCTCCTTCCGTCATGGCGCCCCGTTTGAGCGGATCAAGAAGCCCTCTATTGATAAGCGGTGCGGACCTGCTGACCATGGATCCGGCGCTACAGGAAATTGAAGGCGGCGATGTCCTGGTTGAAAACGGCAAGATAGCGGCCATTGGCAAAGGACTGGCACTGGACGGAGCTGAAGTGATCGACGCTAGAGGCATGATCCTCATGCCGGGCATGTGCGACGGTCATCGTCATGTGTGGCAGATCATCGATGCAGGACGGTTGGCAAAAACTCGTCCCGCACATTACGCAACCTACCAGAATTGGAAGATGCGTATCATCGTGTCGCTGACACCTGAAGATCATTACCTTGCCGGTCTGGTGGGCGGCCTGCTGGCGATTGATTCGGGCGTCACTTCAATCATCGATTATGCGCACGGGCAGATCAACGCGGACAACGCGCTGGCTGCCGGCCAGGGCGTCAAAGATTCGGGGATCGGCGGATGGTTTGCATTTCAGCTGGGTGTCTCTTCATCGTACAAACCCGGGGATACCGTCCCTATCGCCGTGGCCACTTCCCAACGGATCGCCAAGACCACAGAGACGCATTGGGCGACCGCGGAAAGGCTTCAGAAAGAAGTATTCTCTGAGAGTTCCGGGGCCATGCAATTGGGGCTCGCGCCAGCTGCCGGGAACGGAAGCTCGCTAGAGGAAATCAAAGCGGAATGGACCCGGGTCAGGGCGATGGAGGTAAGTCTGCTCGCAGCCCATCTGCACAAACCGGAACGGCCCGAGGCAAAGGGCTTCATGGGACACCGGGATTCCGGGATTCCCGATCTCCATGAAGCCGGACTCCTGGGGCCGGACTACCACGTCGCACACGGTAACCGGCTCACAGCCGAAGAGCTCGGCATGCTGCGGGATAGCGGCGGTATGGTTTGCGCGACCGCCATGGGAGAGTTTCCCTATATGGCATCCGCTCGCCGCGGTCCGTCCGTTCACGCTCGGGCGCGGGCCGCCGGCGTGGCCACCGGCATCGGTATCGACGTAAACCTCGTATTGACGCAGGACTATTTCGAGCACATACGGGCCGCATTCTGGAGTCATTATCTGGAGCCCGCAGGTGTCGAGCTTGCTGAGAAGTACACGTCCGAGGATACGCTCGATTTTGCCACGGCTTTAGGTGCAAGGAGCTTGCGTCTCGGTGATGTGGCCGGAAGCATCACCGTGGGAAAACGGGCCGACCTGGTGTTGCTCGACACGAACCGCATCGGTTTCGCCATGCAGGGCACCCTCGCCGACCGCGTGGTCAACTTTGCATCGCGGGAGGATGTCGACAGTGTTTGGATCGGCGGCGAGGCTCGAAAGCGCCACGGCAAGATGATGGGTGTTGATTGGTCAATCCTCAAGTCGCAAATTGAGGCAGCGCAGGCGCGTTTCGGACCAGAAGCCGCCAGCATTACCTTCACCTGATTCCACGCACATAACTATCGCGAGTGCCGTGTCAACACGAGCGCAACCGAGACGCGGTCCCAACGGCCACTTCGGACCCGTCGTCAGCTAGCCCATCAACTTCGCCGCTCGCTTCGACGACGAAAGCGCGAGTGCTTTCGCGCTTTGCCTACACGCCTGCGGCCTTGAGCTGCGCGAGCACGCGCTCGTCTCGGAAGGGAACCCGGCGAAGACGAACACCCGTCGCATCGTAGATGGCGTTGGCGACGGCCGCAATCAGCGGTTTGCATACCGCTTCGCCCGCTCCGTAGGGCGGCAGATCGGGCCGATCCGGATTGGGATCTCCGTTGACCAGGACGACGTCGATCGCGGCCGGCGTGTCGGCATGAGTGAGGCTCGGATGAGAACGCCAATCCACACTCGTGACCCTTTCGGTGTCGAAGCGCACCTCCTCGTGGAGCGCGCGGCTCAGAGAGTGGAGCATCCCGCCCTCGATCGTGCCGCGCAACGCTTCGGGGTTGATGACCAGGCCGCAGTCGTGCGCGCAGACGAGCCGCTTGACCCAGACGTGACCAGTTTCGCGATTCACCTCCACCTCCGCAATCTCCGCGACCACTGTCTGGCTGCGGTACGCGTACGCCATTCCACGCCCCGTCAAGATGGTTTCAGCGTCGCGTGGTTTCGGCGAGACGCGCGTGTCCCAGCCGTAAGCATCCGCGGCCGCGCGAATGACCGCGATCGAGCGCGCTCGTTTGAACCCGCTATCGTCGTCGGTGCTGGCGGTGAGCAACTTTAGTCGAAAGGCGATCGGATCGGCGTGGGCCGCCGCCGCAAGCTCGTCGATGAACGATTCGGACGCGAAGGTCACCTGAGGTCCGTTCGGATCCCGAAGGTTCCCGGTTCGAAGCGGTGTTTCCCAGATCGCGGGAAGGCGCACGACCTTTCCCGTCACGCGCCGGTTCGGGATCGCGTACAGGTCCGTGGGTGTGGTCGCCCGGCCGGCACTCGGTGTCTCTTTCCTCGTCCCAATGAGTTGCGCAATCAAAACCGTCTCGGCCTCGTTGTACCCGACGTGGTTGTAGTCGACGCTCTGAGCCTTGTAATCGAACGCAACGACATTTCCCTCGCCGTCCAACCCACCACGTAACGTGAACGTATAGGGAGGACCCTTCGTGTCCCAGGCGGTCTCTTCGTCCCGCATCCACTGCACGCGAACCGGCCTGCCGATCTCTTTCGCCAGAAACGCTGCCTCGAATCCGGCATCGTCTGCCGCCGAGCGTCCGTAGGCCTGAGGGCCTTCCATCCATACCACGCGCACTTGATCGTTTGGCATCCCGAGAAACTCGGCGACCCCCCGCCGCATGCCGTAGGATTTCATGTCGTTCGAATAGATCGTCATCTGACCGTCAGACGGGTCGGCCAGGGCATGCGCTGGACCGAAGGCCGTGTGCCCTTGGAAAGGGAAGTCGTACTCGGCCTCGACAACCGTCGCTGCGCTCTCGAGCGCCGCCTCCGGATCGCCCACCACATCCGGATCCCAGCTCGACATGGGCGTTGCGCTGCGCATATACGCGTACAGCTCGTCGGATGTCGGGAACGGCGCAGCCGCCGGCTTCTGCCAATCGACTTTGAGTTTTCTGGAGGCGTCAATCGCCTGCTCTTCTCGCTCGCAGACCACTGCCACATAATTGCCTTTGCTGACCACTCGGATGAACCCTGGCAGATCCTTGACGGAAGACTCGTCGATGCCGATGAGCTTCGCGCCGACAACCGGCGGCCGGACGTTGCGCGCATGGACCATTCCGGGAAGCTTGACATCCACCGCCCATGTCAGGGACCCGTCCACCTTGGGTGGAATGTCGTAGCGCTCTAGAGATTGGCCGACGTTCCGGAGCTCTTGCACCGGCTTGACCGCGGCTGTGCCGGTAGTCTCGTTGACGTTATCCCCCGTCAGCGTGACATGGAACTGCTTCCCATCGATCAGCTCCGCGTAGGTGAGTTTCTTGGAGGGGTCCGACTTCAGCGTGATCACCGCGTCGCTGACGTTTAGCTGCTCGACATCCTCAACAGGCAGCCCGAACCGCTTGCAGGCCAGCTCCAGCAAGACGCGCCTGGCCTCGGCGGCCACCCTTCGCATCGGCCAACCATCTCTCTGTATCGCATCGGAACCGCCGGATCCCCCCTGGTCCGGGGTGACGTCGGTGCTGCCCATGATGACGCTGGTGTCGTCGTAGGCGATATCCAGCTCGTCGGACATCATCTGACGAAACGCCGTTCCCGTCCCTTGGCCGCAATCTGTCTTACCGACGAAAAAGGTCGCCGTGTTGTTCTCATGAATCGCGATCCACGTATCGAGCTCCCTGAAGTCGGGCTCGGGATAGGGGCCGGCTGTCGCTTCACCTTGCGCCACGACACCGAACGGGAGAGCAGGGGAGACGGCCGCCGCGCCGAAGCTCACCACGAAGACACCCGAGGTCTTGAGGAAATCCCTCCGGGAGGTCCCGGCGCTCCGCTGCTCCAGCGCGTCCTCGATCCTCTTGGGGATATTCGTGAAGGTTGTCATGAGCCCACCACCTTCCCGCCGGACTTGGCATCAGCCGCCGACGATCCTCCCGCGGCACGTTTGACCGCCGCCTGGATCCGATAATAGGTCATACACCGGCACAACGCTCTGGCCATACCCTCACGGATTTCGGCGTCGGTCGGATTCGGATTTCGGTCCAGAAGCGCCTTGGCCGTCATGATCTGCCCGTTCTGGCAGAAGCCGCATTGTGGAACCTGCTCGTCAATCCAGGCCTGCTGCACCGGGTGCAGCGTGCCGTCTTTGGCGAGTCCTTCGAGCGTGGTTATCTCCCCTTTGACTCGCGACGTCGGCGTGACGCACGACCGAGTTGCCACACCGTCGATGATCACCGTGCACGCTCCGCACTGGCCGAGTCCGCAACCAAACCGCGGGCCCCGCAAGCCGAGATCGTTTCGCAGGACGTAGAGCAGTCGCGTCGAAGGGTCGATATCCACGGTATGTGTCGTGCCGTTCACATTCAATGTCACGTTGCTCATCGTCCATACTCCTTAGACATCGGTTTGGATCGGTCAAAGCGGGTACGATTCTGTTGCCGGTCTGTCCGAGCGCTCGTCGAAGTTCATCGAATCGTATCGCCTAAAGTGGGCGGCTGGCTAGTAACGATCACGCCAACGCGCAATGACTGTACCGGATCGGCGCCGGTTCGACAAATCAAGCAGATATGTCTGAGCCGCGGCTACCGAGTCGTTGAATACCTGGCGCGCGACTGAAACAGGTGCGAACTTCGACCACGTTCTAACCGCCTGTCCAATCCGCGACCGATCAGTGTCGGAGAGATCTTCTCGCCGGCGCCGAAGCGCCGAGTAAGGGCGTACTGCAACCGCGCGTGTCTGCCACAGAGACCAGCGTCCGGTGGAAGCGATGCAGTAAGATCGTCTCTAGCGTCTCGCTGCGGTGAGCGTCGATTGCGTGAAAGGAGGGAAATATGAAGGTGGAAGCCTATTGTCAACAAAGTCAAAGACGCCACGAGCGGCTTCCTGGAAGAGGAGGCGTTGCGGGCCCATCGGGGCGTTCGAGGAGGCTGGCTACCGAGCCAAGGGGCTGTACGGCCCTCGGCGGTCTGCGCGCCGGCCATCGAGCGCATCATAACCTCCACACGAGCCGATAACGAGGTCGAACCTTTGGGCGTCGAGAACCGATACGGAAGGAACGCATACACGCGCCAACTCGTCGAAAAAAACGGTCCGTACCGTCTGACCAAAACGCCTACCAGTCCGCGGCTCAACGCATGGAAGCTCCTCGTGTTGATAGTCCTCGTGAACGCGGCGCTGACTCAGGCGCAGGATTTCAAGGTGACCTTGCTTGGCACCGCCTCGCCCGCACCTCGGCCTGACCGTTTCGGACCGAGCACGCTGGTGGAGGTAGGACCCGAGAAGTTTTTGTTCGATGTGGGGCGCGGCGTGCCGATACGCCTTTGGCAACTTCGAATCCCGCTGGGCAAGATTACCGGCGTTTTCCTGACGCATCTTCATTCCGACCACACTTCGGGTATTCCCGACCTATGGCTCACCGGTTGGCTCCAGACGCCCTACGGCAGCCGCACGACGCCTTTCAGGATCTGGGGACCGGTCGGCACCACGGACATGATGGCCCACCTGGAGAAGGCCTACCAAGCGGATATCCGGATTCGCTTGGTAGACGAGAAGAACCCGCCCGAGGGTATTGCGATCGTTGCCGAGGAGTTCCAGGAGGGCGTGGCGCCTGAACAGGGAAGTGTCGTGTATGACAAGAACGGCGTGAAAGTCACAGCGTTCACGGTAGATCATGGCGCAGCCATCAAACCAGCGGTGGGGTTCCGCATCGATTATCAGGATCGCTCCGTGGTGATCTCCGGCGATACCCGCTATGACGAAAATCTGATCAAGCATGCCAAGGGCACGCAGCTGTTGATCTACGAGGTCGCGGCGGCTCGGCCGAAATTGATTGAGACCTCACCCGCAGTGAAGCGAATTATCGGCCATCACACATCCCCACAGGAGGCCGGCCACGTCTTTTCGGTCGTCGCTCCGAAGCTTGCTGCCTACACCCACATCGTTCTGCTGAGCAATGCCGACCACCCGGAGCCCACGCTCGACGATTTGGTCAATTACACACGGGAGACCTATGAAGGACCGCTCCAACTGGGAGAGGATCTGATGTCGTTTGTCATCGAGCAGGATGGCAGCGTCACCGTTCAAAAATTCGACAAGCAATGAGAGCTAGCAGCCGAGGACTCGAAGGTCTGACGGAACCAGCCGTGGGCGACAGGATTTTATACTGAGTGCCGATCGAGGAAGTCCAGGACGAGATGGTTGAACGTCTCCGGACGCTCCCAGTAAACCGAGTGGCCCGCCTCCGGAATAACGTGGAGCTCGCTTCCGGGCACTCTGGAATGCAGATACCGGTACATCGACGGCGGCGCGTAGAGGTCCGCGTCGCCGGCGATCAGAAGAGTCGGGAACATCCGCGATTCAATGTCGGCCCAGCTCACCTCGACACCAGGCGGGTGGGCAACGCTCACCGGGCGATTCCCGTGCTCGAGCTCGACCCATGCCGCCAGTCCGTCAGGGTTTGCCCAGCGATAGGACGGCCCGAGCTCCCGCAGCTCGGCAGGGTTTGCGTTGAAGGTTCCCACGTCGGCCGCACTGCCGGGCACGCGGATGCTATTCATCGGAATCGTCCAGTCCTCGTCGGCAATGTTCTGAAGTGCCGCGACGCTTACCGAAGTGAGAATACGATCCGCGTGCTCCTTGATGTATCCGTTGGCGATACCTCCCCCTGCGGCGTGACCCAAGAGGTGGAACCTTTCGAGACCCAGCTGCGTGACCAGCGCTTCGATGTCGTCCAGCGGCCGGCCGCTGCCGTCGAGCGCACGGTTGGAGTCGTCCACCGGGCCGGGGGCGGATCCACGGTAGCCTCGGCGGGAATAGGCGACCACCCGGTACCCCGCCTCCGCGAATGTCTGCTGCTGATAGGCCCACACATATGCGCTGCCCGTGCCCGCATGTACCATTACAATCGCGTCACCATCGCCGCCCGTGTCCCAGTAGTAGAGCGTCGCGCCGGCGGCCATCGGAAGCTCCACGCGGCCCGCACCGATGAGATCGAGCTCGGGGGGCGGCGTGAACGGCGGCAGCGGCGGTGCAGTGACGTAGCTGTTGTCCGGCGCTTCCACCGCTCGGTCTGAGCCACTATCGACGCCAACGCCACAAGCCGACAGGGTCGCCCCGGCGACGAACGTGCACCGCTGTAGCAAGCTTCTTCGACTGAAAGACTGGTCGTATCGATCTCGCATTTCATCCTCATCCGTTGACTCGGTCATCCCTCGGGCTTCCGCACGCCTTGCCGGTGACGCAGGGAGCGTAGCTATCGGCCGATCGGTTCCATGCCGTACTTTCTGAGCACGGCCGCGAACGCGGGTCCGGCAAGATATTCGAGCAGCGCGTCAGCCCCTCGGGCGTCTCCTGTCGCAACCCCGCGCGCGGCCGTGAACGACACGTAGTTCTGCAACTCGGCAGGTAGCGGGCCGACGAGCTCGAGACCGGGCACAGGCAGAATCTCGCTGACGAGAGTCAGCGCGATCTCGGCTTCTCCGGCCGCGACGGCATGGGGGGCTTCCTCCGGTCCGAGCAGGAGGGCCTTCGATTGCATCATCTGGGTGATTTCCAGTTCCGCGAAGACTGCATCGATTGTTGCGCGGCTTTGACCGTCCGCAGTGAACGCGACGGACTCGGCCGCGAGCAGCGTAGCTTTGAGCGTGGCCGGTGTGCTGACATCCCTCGTGCCCGAATCGGGACGCGCCCCAACGCCTACACCCGTGCGCGCGAAATCCACGCGCGATTCGGCGACGATCTTGTTTTCTGCGATCAGGTCCTCAATCAGCGCGGGGGGCAAGATCGCGACGTCGAACGACTCGCCGTCCCCAATGTTGCGCGCGAGGGATGACGCCGTGCTGAACTCGATCGAGAGCGATCGTCCGATGGTGCGTTCGATGTCGGATTGCAGCTCTAGAACGACCGCCTTTACGCCGTTCGAGCTCAATACGCGGATCGACGGCGACTGAGCGTGGGCCCTCGGGCCTGAGCCCGAAACCGAAGCCGCCAAAAGGGTATAAACGACGAACGCATATCGTTTCATCCGATTGACCCCGGTTGGGCTAACGTCATTTCGCGCGGAAGGCGGAACGCTAGTAGCTCGCCGGAATAGCCGACACCGCTGACCGCGACAACGAGATATTGCTGGCCCTCCACCATGTACGTCATCGGCGAGCCAGTTTGGGGCGCGGGCAGATAAACGGCACCGACTTCCTGTCCAGTGGATTTGTCATAAGCGCGCAGCATCGCGCCGCGGACGCCCGAAGGCGTCGGGCCGAAGCTGCCTTCGCCCGCGATGAGCAAGGTTTTGGTGACAAGCGTTCCGACGCTTCCGCGTCGTCCGGTGCGCGGAATCGTCACGCCTTCGAGCGCAGGGTGACGACGAATGAAGTCTGGAGTGTCTCCGTGCGCCACCTGCCAGAGGATCTCACCTCGGTCCAAGTCGATGGCTGTGATTTGTCCATATGGCGGCTTGACGAGCGGGAGCCCCCGCACGTCGAGGTTCGCGCGGGTCCCGACTCCGCTGCCTTCCGAGCCGGCGCCTCCGGAGCGCCGCACGCCGGTGAGAACCGTGCCTTGATGGTAGCGGAACTCGGTAACCTCTTTGGGCGGCGACATGAGGCCGAGCATCGAGAGCTCTCTCTGCGACGAGACATACAAGACATGCGTTTCGGGATCATACGAGCCGCCTTGCCAGTTGGTGGCCGCGCGCTGGGCCGCGAGGGCGAGCGTTGCGATCGGGCCCTCCGCGTTGCTGAGCACGGGTGGTGTAAAGATGGGGCCGATACGATACTTCGAAACGAGCGCTTCGGCTTCGGCCCTTAGCTCGGAGGTGAAGTCGATGAGGTCGTCGATCGCGAGCCCTTGGCGTTCGTAGGCGGGAGGACGTGTCGGATGCGGTTGGGTAGGGGAGTACCATTCGCCGGGGACGTCTCCTCGCGGTACCGGGCGCTCCTCGATGGGCCACACCGGCTCACCGGTCTCGCGGTCGAGGACGTAGAGAAAGCCTTGCTTGGTCGGCTGTGCTAGCGCTTTGATCGCGCGACCGTCGACTACGATGTCGGCGAGGATCGGCGCGCAGGGAATATCCATGTCCCAGATGCCGTGATGCACGAGTTGGAAATGCCAGCGACGCTCGCCGCTTTCGAGGTCGACGGCGACAATGCTCTCACTGAAGAGGTTTTTGCCAGGCCGGTCGCCACCATAGTAATCGCCGGTGGGAAGCTCGACCGGGAGATAGGCGAGCCCGAGTGATTCGTCGGCGGACATCTGCGCCCACACGCCGGTGTTTCCGGTGTATTCGGCGGAGCCGTTCTCCCAGGTGTCGTATCCAATCTCACCCGGCCGCGGAATCGTATGAAAGATCCATCGGCGCCGTCCCGTCCGAACGTCGTAAGCGCGTACATAGCCCTTCACGTTCTTACGGCTCCTTGGGTTCGCGCCCGTCTCGTGCGCGGCGCCTACGATCACGACATTACCGGCCACCAGGGGCGAAGCATGGAGCCCGACGGCACCGCTCAGAGGATCGACTTCCTGATCGAAGTCTCTCTTGAGATCGACCAGGCCGTCGATTCCAAACTCGGGTGTGCGACGTCCGGTCTTCACGTCGAGCGACACGAGCTGATACCCGGGCGTAACGTATAGGATGCGCCCTTCGGTGCCGTCGCTCCAGTAGGAAAGGCCGCGGCCCGAGTACCGGCGCGGCGCGGCCTCACCCCGCGCGCCCTCTTCCTCGCGGTGCATCCAGATCATCTCACCCGTTCGCGCGTCGAGGGCGACCACGGCGCGGCGCGTACCGGCGGTCGAGTAGACAACGCCCCCCACCATCAAAGGCGTCGACTGAAACATGTACTCCGGCCGGGGACCCAGAAAGTCCGTTTTCAAGCGCCAGGCGATCTCGAGCTCCTCGAAGTTCGAGGCGGTGATCTGTTCGAGCGGCGCGTAGCGGGTGGACGCGAGATCGGCGCCGTAGCTGCGCCACTCGTGCTCTCGTGGCGCAGGGCTCGATTGGGCAGCCGACGAAGGGCTGATCCAGGAACCGGTAAACGTGGCGAGGAGAAGCAACAGGGCCGGACGTTCGCTCATGAGAACGATTCGTAACACAAGCGACCCGCGAGAGGGAAGTCGAAGCCAGGCCAAAACTGTGGACTCAAACGCGGATCGAGTTTTTGCGGAGCCGATCCGATAACCCGCGTGTCCTGTCCTTCACGAGCCGCGTGCCGACTCCTGCCGGGCGCGCTGAATCTCGCGATGCGCCACCGCGAGAGGTTCGTCGTCCCCCAACACGCGCAGCCCGGTGCGGCGTAAATCCTCCATGAACTCGTCCCGACCAACGGTGACGCGCTTCACCCTCATCGGCTCACCATCCGAGAACTGAAGCGAGAATTCGACGAAGAGGCGGTGTTCCTGAACGATGTCTCCCCAGGCGGTTGCTCGATCCACCCGAACCAGGACCGGCTCGCAATGAGCGCAATGAGTGTAGACGCGCACCTCGGCTGGCGGCGATACGGGCTCTAGCCGATAGAGAGTCTCGTGAACCTGTCACTCATCATCATTGATCTGGAAGGGACTGTAGGCCCACGCGGATCGACAACGAACGACGAAAAAACGGGGTCGATGCGCACGAGCAGTGGGCTGAATCACACGCGCGGCGGGTGTGAGAACGCAATTGCCGAGGGCCGCTGCCAAGCGACGCGCGGCGACGAAAACCGTCTTAGGCAGCCTCGCGCCATTCGTATCGATGGTGCAGTCCACCCACCCTCGGCAGCGCGACGACCCTCGCCGTGGGTGACGGTCGCGGCGTGATCGGTCTCTCGTTCGGAGTGTCTTTGTCGAGCCCAAAATGGCAGCGGTCCTCGTGATAGTAGGTGATGTAGAGTCTGCTGACCCCTCCATCTTCGGCGCTCGTTAGCTTGGGTTCTCTCGCACTCCACACGCTTTGTGAAGCCAGAATCTGAACGCGCGATTCAAACGAAAAGGCTTCGGAGCAGGTGAGCGCGCCTCACTCGCGAAGCGCGTTGCGGAACGCCTTCACTGCTTGAAGCGCGGTGGGGCGGTCGAGCATCGAGCACAGCAGTTCCAAGTCGAGGTCCGGGAACAAGTGGCTCGTCTCCGCCCGGTGATACTGCTGCTCGCGCAGGACGTGAACGTCGATGTGTGCGTTCTTCCAGATCCAGACTTCGCCGAGGCCGAGGCGGCGATAGATCTCGAGCTTGCCGATTCCACCGCTCGTCCACACGACTTCGATCGCCAAGTCGGGAATATCTTTGTTTTGATCGCCGATGAGGTAGCACTCGTCGGGCTCCAGCCCGCTTTGTGTGGGCTCGCTCTTCAGCGTCCAGGCGCCATAGGGCGACAGGTCGATGTTTCGCTCGAGCGCGTAGGCCTCGATGAGGCGACCTATGTAGGACTTGATCCGCTCGTGATCTCTCGAGGGGCTCATCAGCTCTAGCACTCCTTCCAAGTAAGCGACGCGGGGAATGGATCGTTCGCCGCGTAGGGCGAGCTGAGTCTCATAATGGCTCCACGACACACCATAGGTGACGACGCGTTGGTCCGCGGTAGGTACGTGCTCCCCGACCGAGGTCGTTACCTGCGTAGCCATGGTGAAATGCTAGCACGGACCCAAATAGGCTGCCAATTCGCGGTCGAGCTCCGGGACTCCACACTCGGATTTCGATAACACTTGCGGTCTCTACGTCGTAATTCGTGTACCCGGATCCAATTTGACGACTGTCAAGTTGACGTTGCGCGAGCACGCCGGCGCCGCCGGAATGACGTCTCCGTTCGAATCACGCGGCGCACGTGAAGGCGTCCCAAGCGAGGAACGCGCGACCCCGTAGCTCTCGGTGATGGCGAGCTTGCAACAGTTGGCGCCGACGCGGAAGAGGTTTTGAACAAGCCCATGCACGCTCAAGAATCTTTGTGCTTGACCAGGAGACTTGAACTTCCGCATCTGCCGCTCTCGTTGCCGCGTCGGCTCATGTGAGACCTCGGCCCTGTTGTTTTCGTACTGGTCGGTGCTGTGAATAACGGATGGCATGACCTCGCCGTGAGCTGTCCAGCGCCGTAGCTTCTCAGCTTGTCCGTCACCAGCCGGCCGGGCACGCGACCTTGCCCCTTCAACAGCTTGCGAAAAAAGCGTTCGGCGGCCCGGCGGTCGCGACGCGGCTGCACGAGGATGTCGATGACGTCGCCATCTTGATCGACTGGACACCCTTTTATCTCGCGCGGCTCGTCGGCTGGACCGCCTGTTCGGCCGTCTTCCAAGATGGCAAAGTCTGTTCTCAGTGTGAACTCACGCTCGAGCTTTTGCTGTACACGATGACTATCACAAGGTCGTCTGCCCCAGTTTGCCGCAGTCCGTGAGAACTTCCCGTGCGCGTGAGGATCGACGTACCCGGACCGACGACCGACTTGGTGCCGTTCATCGTCAGCTCACCGGTTCCGCTGAGAACATAGTAGACCTCGTCTCTGTCCTGCTCGTGGTAACCAATAGCCGCACCGGGATGAAGGGGCGCGCTTGCGGAACACGAACTCCAAATCGGGAACGCCGGAAAAGAAGGAGTACCCCGTCGTCTCGCCTCCGCCTTCGTGCGGGCCTGACTGGGGCGTCGCAACAAGCGAATCCGTCTCGATAACGTAACCCCGCTTCTGAGCCTCCCCCGAACCGCCCGCCGCTCGGATCGTTACAAACGAAGCGATCGCCGATGCCATAAGAGCCATAGCAACATAAGAGAAGCGTTTCATCCCAGCCTCACCTCCTTGTCGGCCTAACAGCTGCGATGAGCGGCGGCACGGCAAAAGCGTTGCCGAAGCGACGACCCATCGACCAATTGTCTCATCGTTTCCGAAGCCTCGGTGCCGTCCGCTCGATCGCTTTGTTAGGTGGCGTCAACTCTGATTCGCGCTAAA
>SMYC01000095.1 GCA_004356105.1 Acidobacteriota bacterium
AGGCAACGAGTTGAACACCGAATTGGATGCGAGATACTCAACAAGATGACCGCGCTCGGGATGCCCGATACGTACTGCGCCGGGTGACTCAGCGACCGGCACAGGGAGGTCAGCGATTTGCCCGGGCCGTGCAACAACGCCCGGCGCCGGCCCGGAACTGCCTCCGGGGCGGCCGTCGTCCTGAATCATCGCGCAAAGCGGGCCGTGCGCCGAGCACCGCCGTGCCGCCTCAAGGGATCATAGACTGCGCTGCCGAGCTCACATTTCTCCTCAGCCAAGTGTTACGGAGAGGAAATAAGAGAAGAAAGCCGCTCGCGCACGGTGGGTTGCTCACCGTCGAGTTGGAGCGAACGCTCGAAAGCTTCACGCGCCTTATCTCTATCGCCGAGGTGCTCGTGACAGTCCCCCAGAGCGTTCAACAACATGACATCGGGCGGACGAATAGCGCGCGCGCGAACAAGATAGGTTGCAGCGGCCTCGTAGTCACGTTTCTGATGGTGAGCAAAGCCGAGTCCGGCCACAATCTCATATCGATTCGGGAACGGCTCCTCGAGAGGGCTCAACAGAGCGAGCGCGTCGTCGGGACGGTTTTCCTTCAGATAGACGTTCGCGAGCATCCATCGAGCCGGCAGGATGCGGTCATTGCCGGATGCCAGAGAATCTTCGAGCGCAGCTTTCGCACCTGCCATGTCCCCAAGATTCCAGAGCTGTTCGCCGCGCATGAAGCTTAGAACGCCCGGAATAAGGGTGTTTACGCCTCGGCGATAAATGAAGCCTGGACGAGAGGCTACCGAGCGCGGAGAAACAGTGAGCTCGGCTGTCTTCGTCGACAGGGTCTCGCCCGATGGTGAGACGAGACGGGCCGTGACCTGCAATCTACCCCCCACCATGTCGTCGAGCACGACGTAATCCACGACGACGCCATTCGAGGGTATCGCGCTCTCGAGCGACCTCAACACCCTGTTGCCATCCGAGAGCTCGAACACGACTTTGTGATCCGGCGACGCCCCGAATGCCTGCGTCACCAAATGGACGGTGTCTCCAATGACAAATAGGTTGTCCGCGGCCGGCTGGAAATGAAGCTTGCCGATTTGGTAGGTTCGAATCTCTGTATCATTCAAGACCTCGTCAACGGACCTGCTCTCGAAAGCGAGGATAACGTCTGTCAGCGCCGGCGCCTGTTTCGTGAATCGCGGAATATGAATATCCGACTCCGCCACCGTGTATTGGGTCGCTACACGGTTTTTCAGGATGACCGTGACGGTGAAATCACCGGGAACTAGTGGAAAATCGTCTCGATAGGCAAAGGGGCTCGAACCGAGCTCCCGCATCTGGCTCGGCGTGAGCTCGATAAATGCCTCTTTGTCGTTCGCGAGCACGAGCGTGCCCTCCCGGCTCCTGACTTCGGTCGTAACATCCAGAGTCGTATAGAACTTGGAATTTTGCTCGTCCGTTTCGAGAGTAAAGTTCTGAGGGTCGATCTCCAGGCTAAAATGGACGAGCGCTGTCCCTGAAGGATCCGCGAGCACGGAGAAAACGCTCCGCGACGGTACATAGTTGAACGAATATTCGGCAGAGACGCGGTTGCCATATTTCATCCACGCTTCGGCGTAATCGGTCCGGATCCTGCGCCTCGGAGACTCTTCGATGCGCGCGATCACTATCTGGCTTCCCATAGAAGGGCTCCCGGTGAGGATGTCGCCAGGCTCGCTCGGATCGTACGATAGAGACGCTTGGGCCAGCTCTAGCGAGATCTTGCGAAGACTCTGTAATGCAGCAACCTGGGCTCCCGCTCCGGAGAGGTTCGCCGAAGCGTTCAGAAGGGCTTGCGGGCCGTCCCCGACGGGGTTGTATAGTCGGAATTCTCCGAAATCGTTCCGTTTAAAAAACAGCAAAGAAAAAAAAGCCGGGACGCCCGTTCCAGACTCGCCCTGATAGAACCAGTGATGCGTCGATACGATCTCGGCATAACCGTCGTAGCGCTGAATGTTTTGAGGCTCACCGAGAATGATGTAGTAGCGCCCTCGGTCTGTCCGCCATCCTTCCCGAAACGTGTCTCTACCGAGAAATTCATCGGCATATTCGAGGCGGCGATAATGCTCCACTCTGAACTCGTTATCAGGCGTGGCCAGGTTGGGATCTCGCTTTTTCCAAAAGGCCTCTATGAAAAAGTTTCTTTCTTCGAGCGACAATAGCGACAAGAACAGGTCTCGTTCTGTATCGGTGATGATGTAGATGACCTCGCGCTCGATCCAGAGCTTGTGCTCGGGGGGCAGCTTGTCGATGCGCTCGTCGGCGGAGGCGAGCGACGCCGCCAGCATTGCGAGGGTTAAGAGTGCTAAAAAATATCTCATCGAGGAACGCCATTCTTACGCGTGGACGAGGGCTTTCCTCTCCAGGCTGATGTTACAAGGTGCTCGATCATCTCATTGCGCGTTCTCAACTTCAAGCGCAAGCCGGGTGGAGGTATCGGTTGTCAGGCTCGATCTCGCTCAGCCTTGAGGCCGCAGCCACGAAGATCGGCGCTCTTCTGGGAAAAGTCCTCCTTGGTCATCTCCCGCGTCTTGCCCCCGCGCGTCGGCAAGTTGGCTTCGATGTTGTCTTTGACCGCGAGGTACCGACTGTAGCCATGGCGCAGAAAGACGAGGCCCATCACGGGCAAAAAGTACTCGTTACTCGCGTAGTTCGAGTTGGCTCGGAGCGTGTCCGCCGCGCCCCAGAGGCGCTTCTCGATCGCTTCGATGTGTTCTAACTGGGGCAACGGGTCACTCCATTCTTCGTCGTTCGATTAGCATGCTGTCGGCACGCCGGAGAGCGAGCGACGCGGGCAATCGGCTGCTCGGATTCCATGCGGTCTCGTGGCGTGCCGCTAAGCTAAGACAATGGGGTCACATCACATTATGCAATGGCCCACCGGGGCGACGCGAACCGCGTGACGTAACACCGCGCGACTAGGCTAGGCTAGAACATAGAATTGACTCGAACCGGTGAGAACGAACAGCCCCACTCGGCCGTCCTCGTCAACATGCGTTTGTAGGTAGGAGAACAGGGACGGTACACGCTGCACTTCATCGAGAATGGCCCCGTCCGGATAGCGCCGCAGGAAACGGCGGGGGGTCCTCGCTCGCGAGCTCGCGAGTATCTAGATCCTCGAGTGAGACCTCTACTAGGGCTTGTCGGGGAACGCGGCGCGCACCAACGTCGTTTTCCCCGATTGCCTCGGGCCAGTTGCGGAACGCTGAAACGTCTGCCTAAGGCCAGCGGGAAAGCTGAACCTTGACTTCCAAGATGCGGTTGTTGCGGCGGATTTTCGCCTTGATGGTCTCTCCCGGCCGTTTTTGCCGGAGGAGCGCCGTCGCCCGCCGACCGGTCGACACGACGCGGCCGTCGAGCTCGAGCAACACGTCGCCCGCTTGCAGCCCGGCGCGCGCGGCCGGCCCGCCATCCTCCACGTAAGAGAAGCGCACGCCCTCGCCGGTGAAGTTGTTGTCGACGCCGATACCGAAGTAGGCGGTCTCGCGCGCGGCCCGACGCCGGGAAACGATGTCGCCGCCGAGCGACACACGGAGCACGGGTCGCTCGTCGCTACGCAGCAAAAAGTCGGAGACGTTGTAGCTGAAACGGAGAACACGCTCCACTCCCTCGTAGTTGACGAATTGGGCATCGTCGGTGGGTTTGTGGTAGTCGCCGTGAAGTCCCGTAAACAGGAATAGTGCCGGCACACCGGCGCGGATGAACGACGTGTGGTCGCTCCCGCCTACGCCCGAGAAGCGGCCTGAATAGGTCAACCCTTCGTCCTCGGCTAGCTTTGCCACAGCTTCTACGAGGCTCGGAACGAGCTCGACGCCTCCGATGAAGATGCGGTTGTGGCGAAGCCGGCCAATCATGTCGAGGTTCACCATCGCAATAGCGTCTTCGAGACGGCGCGTCGGGTTCTCCGTGTAGTGATAGGAGCCGCGAAGGCCGAGCTCTTCACCCGCGAACGCCGCGAAGAGAATGCCGCGGGGACGATGCTCAATGTCGGAAAAGATGCGGGCGAGCTCGAGCATGCCGGCGACGCCGGACGCGTTGTCGTCGGCGCCGTTGTGGATCTGGCCCGTCGCCGTCCGCTCGCGACTCCCCTTCTTACCGAGCCCCAGATGATCGTAATGCGCCCCGATGACGATGTGCTCGCGCGTCCTTCCGTCGGTGGGCGGCAAGTAGGCGAGCACGTTGGACACTTCCACAATCGTGCGCCGGACGTCGATCGAAAGCCGGATCGAGACACCTTCGAGCTCGACGGATCTCGGGGCAAGTCGCTCATCGATACGTTGCTGGAGGTCGCGCAGGTTCAAGCCTTGCGCCGCGAGGATCTCCTCGGCATGCGCCCGGCCGAGATGCATGATGGGCACCGGTACTCCCTCGGCGCCGACGTTTGCTCCGAAAGGCACGAGGGGATCCTCACGATGATGCAGCGGACCGTTCACGATCATGATCGCTGCGGCGCCGTGGTTGATGGCGTTCTCGGCCTTACGAACGAAAGTGGCGTGCCAGCCGTTCTTGTCGAAAGGTCCTCTCTCGAGCGCCTGCCCCGGAACGTAGCGGAGCACCATCACGATCTTTCCCTCGACATCGATCCCGCTGTAATCGTCGTAATCGTGCTCGGGTGCGGTCACGCCGTAGCCGACGAACACGACGGAGGCCGAGACCTCACCGGCGGAGCTGAACGTCATCGGGATGAAATCGGACGGATATTTAAGGGGTCGCTCGCGCTCCGAATATTGAAGCGCGACTTCAGTGTGACGCCCGATCTCTTTGTCGAGCTCGATACGAAACGTCTGGTAAAAACCGTCCCGCTCGCCCGCGGGCTCGAGTCCGAGCTCTTCGAATTGCTGCGCGAGATAGGCCGCCGCTAAGCGAAGGCCTTCGTCGCCATTTCCCCGGCCGGCGAGCTCGTCCGAGGCGAGATATTGGATGTGCTTTTCGAGAGCCCTACGTTCAATCTTGGGTTTCTCAACCGCGTGCAATGAGGCGGCAATAGTGAGTGCCAGCCCGCCGACAGCGGTCACTTCGAGAGCTCGTCTTGCGACGGTCGTCATTATTTAGAGTGAACCTGCAGCCGAGCGCCTCGTCGAAGGGCAGCGACGCTCGATGATCTCTAGATGTGAACTCCGGCTCCCATCGACCAGTATAGGCCGACGCCGCCGTACATCCAAAAGCAATTCATGTCGATCCTTGACCGTCCGGAAAGAGCGGAAGCGGCCTCGGCTCGAGCTCCTCCAGCACTTTCCAACCCCAGCTACGGCGCGTCTCGTCCGGTAAACGCTGATATCGCTCGTGATAGCGCCGCAGGAATGCCGCCGTCGCGGCATTGACGTAGCCGCCACCGCGGATGGGTCCGAACTCCACGTCGTAGCGCGCGGCAATCTCTCCAAAAAGGGCGTCCCGCCGCACTTTCGCGATGATGGACGCGGCGGCGACAGCGACGTGGTGTCGTTCGCCGAAATTGAAGGCCCGCAGATGGGCATAGCGCTGTCGCAGGCGCCCGAAGACTTTCTCGCCATCGGCAATGATCCGTTTGACGGCGACGGTTCGGTCGATGATGTGCGTGGCCGCGATGCGCTCGAGCTCGTTGAGAAGCCCATGGTTGCAATAGCGGTCCACCTCCTCGTGGTCGCATACCTCCACCTGCACGTCTTCCGCAAGGCGGCGGATATGCTCCGCGAGCTCGGCACGCCGCGCGCGCGCTTCCTCCCCCGCCCCGAACGCCTTCGAGTCCACGACCCCGCGCCGGGTCAGCGCTGAAGCGGCTTGAGGTTTGAGAACAACACCCGCCACCACCATTGGACCGAGAACCGGTCCGCGCCCTGCCTCGTCGATGCCGAGAATCACGGCCCTATGCTTTCTCATCAGGGGCACCGCTTGCAACGATAAACGTAACCGGCTAAAAGTATGAGCCAACTCACAAGGGTTCCAACGAGAATCGAAGGAGACTCTCGAATATGAGTCGGTCGGAGACAAAAGGACAGGGCGTCTACAACGTGGTGGTCATTGGTGCTGGCACAGCGGGTCTCGTCACGGCGGCGGGGACGGTCGGGCTCGGTGGACGCGCCGCGCTCATCGAGGCCAAGAAGATGGGAGGCGATTGCCTGAACTACGGATGCGTTCCGTCCAAGGCGCTGATCGCCTCCGCGAAGCTCCTCGCGCGCATCCGCCACGCCAAGAAGATGGGTCTCGGGGAGATGGAGCCCTCCTTCCGGTTCGAAGACGTCTTTGCGCGCATGCGCGAGCGGCGCGCCAAGATCGAGCCGAACGACTCCGTCGAGCGGTTCGAAGGCCTAGGGGTCGACGTCTTCCAAGCGCGCGCGAAGTTCGTCTCACCTCATGAAGTGGAGCTCGATGACGGCACGCGGCTGAAAGCCCGAAATTTCGTTGTCGCGACCGGGACAACGGCCCTCGTGCTCCCCATCCGGGGGCTCGACACCGTGCCCTATTATACGAATGAGACGATCTTCGACGAGATGCCGACGGCGCCTGCCTCGATGATCATTCTCGGTGGAGGGCCGATCGGGTGCGAGTTCGCACAAGTCATGAGTCGGCTCGGCGTTCGCGTCAAGCTCGTGGAGCTTCTCCCCCGGCTTCTTCCTCGAGACGACGCCGATGCGAGCGGACTCATAACAAGGCGTTTCGCCGACGAAGGCATCGAAGTCTTGACGGGCACGAAAGCCACGCGCTTCGAGCACAAAGACGGCGTCACCCTCGCGACCGTCGAGAACGCGAGCGGAGAGCACGAGCTACAAGCCGAAGCTTTGCTCGTCGCCACGGGCCGGAAGGCCAATGTCGAGAACCTCGGTCTCGAGGAGGCAGGCGTCGCCTACGATCGCCGCGGCGTCACCGTCGACGAGACGCTCACCACGTCGCAGTCTCACATCTTCGCCTGTGGGGACGTCGCTGGGCCCTACCAGTTCACGCACACAGCGGACTACCAGGCGCGCGTCGTCGTACGGAACATTCTCATCCCCTGGCCCTGGTTCAAGTCGAAAGCCGACTACACCTGGGTGCCTTGGGTGACCTATACCGACCCCGAAGTCGCGCAGTGCGGCCTCACGGAGGACGAAGCCAAGAAGAAAAACGTCGCCTACGACGTCTTCCGCTTCGACTGGGAGGATTTGGACCGCGCCATCACCGACAGCGAAACGACGGGCTTCGTCAAAGTGCTCACCAAGAAAGGTACGGACCGAATCCTCGGAGCCACCGTTGTCGGCGTTCATGGTGGCGACGTCATGCACGAGCTCCTCGTCGCGGGCAAACACGGCATCGGGCTCTCGAAGCTTTCCGGAACGATCCACGCCTATCCGACACTATCGGCTTGCGTGCAGCGCGTCGCCGATGCGTACCAGAAAACGAAGCTCACGCCCACGGTTGCGAACATCTTCAAATGGCTTTACAAACGGAGGCGCGCCTGATGGCGGTCAGGAAATATCTGAAGGTCGCGATCGTCGTGTTGGCGGTCGCCGCGTTCGTTCTCGCCGCGCGACAGCTGCCGATCGAGAATTGGCTCGAATCTCTCAATGCCTCGGTCGCGGATCTAGGTGTTTTCGGCATGGTCATCTTCGCGCTCGTCTATGCGGCAGCGACCGTGCTGATGGTCCCGGGCTCGCTTCTCACCCTCGCCGGCGGCGCGGTGTTCGGACTCGTTCCCGGTTTCGTCACGGTCTGGAATGGCGCGACCCTTGGCGCCGCGCTCGCCTTTCTCGTCTCGCGCTTTCTCGCACGCAAACGGGTCGAGGCGTGGATTCAAGAGAAGCCGTCGTTCCGCGTCATCGACAAAGCCGTCGCCAAAGAAGGCTGGAAGATCGTCTTTCTCACACGGCTATCGCCGGTCTTCCCGTTCAACTTTCAGAACTACGCTTACGGTCTGACGAGCGTGCCCTTCTGGCACTACGTGCTCGCCTCGTGGACGGGCATGATCCCCGGCTCGTTTCTCTATGTTTATTTCGGAACCCTCGGGCGAAGCGGGCTCGAAGCCGCGTCGGGCACAGCGAGCGAGCAAACGCTGAAGCTCGCACTGCAGATCGTCGGCCTTCTCGCGACCCTCGCGGTGACGGTGCTCATTACGCGCACGGCGAAAAGAGCGCTGAACGAAGCCGGCGTTTAGCCCGCCGACGCGCCCATATGCTCGGCATGGAGCTCGGAATTCAGCCTCTTCATGCGCTTACGGGCCTCGCGAAGCAGACGCTCGTTCACGGATCTTCCGAGCGCCACACACAGGTATTTCCAGAACGTCAGGGCGCGTTCGTCGTCCTTTACTGGCTCGACCGGGTCAGCGGCCCTCGTTTCCCGCTCGAAAGCCTCGATCTCCTGGGGCCCCAGCCGGGGCAGCGGCCAGAGTCGGCGTATCGCACCGAGGCACGCGAGCCACCGGGGAGCCAGATCTTCGGAGAGTAGGTCCGACACCGCCTCGTCCTCCAAGTCCGATGGACGAATGTCGTGTCCAAGGAGCAACGCGTCCCGAACCACGTTTCGACCTTCCGTGGCGTCGTCGAGCTCGTAGAGAGTGTTGGCAATCCACACGACGTATTCTGGATGCCATCGAATGAGCTCGGCAGGGCTCTCGAGCAAGAAGAGCCGCTGAAAGAAAGCGTGGCGCGCCTTCATGAAGCGCTGGCCACCACCATCGAGCTCCCGGGCGATGTTTTCCCAGCCTGAGAGTCTCTCGCCGGGCTCGAATGGGCGCTCCCAAAAATCGGCGCCGAGCCTTTTCAGATAGCCGAGCCCAGGCGGCACAGCGCCGTCTCCGTAGAGCTGCTGGAGCCTGTCTTTGACCTCGAGCGCCTTGCGGTAATCCGCGCCGTGGAGGGCTTGTTCGAGCTCGCCGATCATGAGGACTCGGTCTTCGAACAGGAACATTTGTTGTGAGAAATCTTTCTCAAGAGGTGACGGTGGCCGACGCGATTTCTCGACGCGAGGTAGCCGGAGCTCGAAGGCATCGAAGAGCGGCTTTTGACGGGAGCGAGGACGATTCATCTTAGAGTTACTTTTTCGGATTCTACACACCTTCCCCGTCTGCTACCATTTGGCCGACCCGTTCGAGGAGGTGTGCCAGTGGAGATCACGTCGGTCAAATTCATGCTCATGGCCCAGGACATGGCGCGCGCGATCCGTTTTTATCACGCTGTCATCGGACTCGAAGTGAAGTTCGAATCGCCCGAGTGGACCGAGCTCGCCTACGGAGACGCCATCGTCGCCCTTCACGGAGGTGGCAAAGGAGAGTTGCGCACCACCGGATTGGGCTTCCAAGTGAAAGATATCCGCGCCGCCTGCCGCGAGGTGGAAGCCGGAGGCGGGAAAATCGCCTCGCCGCCGATGGAGCGACCGGGCGAGCCGATCATCCTTGCCGAGGTCGTCGACACCGAAGGCAATCAGTTCTCGCTCACCGAGTACCGCGCCCCTAGCGCTTAGTAGTTAGTCGTCGGCGTGGGTCTCGAGCGACTACTTAGAGAAGATGCGGGACGCGTTCGAGTCCATCGTCCACGACGAGGCGCCGTTCGTGCTCACGGACGGCAATCGCGAATACAAGTTCGGAAGGCTTCACGATCCTGACACGCGATGCGCAACTGACCCAGTAGTCACGCCTCGGGCGGTAGCGTCGGCGGACGCGGCACGGCGCTCAGCCAGCGCTTTTTGCGAGGCTTTTCGCTACCGGGCCTTTCCAACCCTTTCTTGCCGCCGTGGATCAAGCGGAAGCGTGGCGGGGACGCGCGCGGCGCGCACGCGTCGCAGAAATCCTGCCACTTGTCCGTGGGGCTCGAGCAGAATCGACAAGAACCGAACATGAGCATGACTCCAAGTTGATGATTATAAATGGGTTCAAGAAACTGTCCGGTGGGGGGCCAATAGCCTCGAGACCCGAGCTGAGACTAACTCGAAACGTAGCTCGGGTTCAAGCGGCCCGGGGAAAGCGCCTCCACGACCGCGGTGAGCGTCTCACCGCAATCGGCCTGGACCTTCACATCAAGCTCGCCATCCGCGCGGGTTTTTCCGAGATTCACCATCACGACGGGAATCTGGTTTTGCGCCGCGCGTTTCACGAATCGGTAGCCCGACCAGACCATCAGCGAAGACCCGACAACCAAAAGCGCGTCAGCCTCATCAACACAGGTCATTGCTTCGGTCACGAGATCGCGAGGCACCGATTCCCCGAAGAAGACGACGTCGGGCTTCAAGACCCCGCCGCAACGCGCGCAATCGAGCGTACGAAAACGCTCCAGCTCCAGAGCGGCAGTATCAGTCTCGAGATCGGCGTCTCCGTCAGGCGCGAAGGCAGCTGCTTGCGCTCGAAAGGCGGGGTTCGCCTCGAAAAGCCGGTCCTGAAACTCGATCCGGGGGCGCACGTCGTCACAATCGACGCAACGAACGCGGTCGATCCGTCCATGAAGATCGTTGACGTTGCGGCTTCCCGCCTTCTGGTGAAGGCCATCCACGTTTTGCGTGATGAGATAGCGAAGTGCGCCGTACCCTTCGAAATGCGCGAGAGCTCGATGAGCGGCGTTCGGGCGAGCTTTATCGACGAGGCTCCACCCCACCATGCTACGTGCCCAATAGCGCCGCCGAGCCTTCTCGCTTCCGAGAAAGGTTTGGTAGCGCATCGGCGGATTCCGCTTCCACTCGCCATCATCGTCGCGATAATCGGGAATCCCGGACGCGGTGCTACAGCCAGCACCCGTGAGCGCCACGAGCCGCTCGGCGCGCGCGATGACCTCGGTCAAAGCGTGGAAGGCATGGAGGTCTTCACCGCCGCGGGCTAGACTAGAGCTCGACCCTATGATGTGGCGCCTCACTTTGCTCGTTCCCATGCTTATCGCGAGCTCCGCCGGTGCGCAGCCTCAAAGCGAGGCTCCGGACATCTGGGTCGAGCTCAAACAAAATATGCACGCGCTCCGAGTCGCGATTCCCGAGCTCTCGGCAGCGAGCCCAGATGTGCGCGCCGACACGGCAGAGGTATCTCGCATAATGTTCGATGATATCTCTTTTGCGGCGGTTTTTCGGATCGTGGACCCGAAGCGGTACAAGCTCGTGAAAACGCTCTCCGCCGGCTTCGACTATCACGGCTGGGAATCCATTGGCAGTGACATCGTGATTACCGGAACGGTGTCGCGGGAAAACCAAACGCTTCGCGCTGCCATCCACGTTCACGCCGTGAAAAACGAGAAGACCGCCTTCTCGACCGTTTACACGGAGTATCGAGGCTCGACGCGCAACCTCGCGCACAACGTTGCCAATCGCATTTTGGCCCAGTTCGGTCTCGTCGGGATCGCGACGACCGACATCGTCTTCGCGAGCAATCGGGACTCGAAGACCGGTAGCAAGAACCTGTGGATGATGGATTACGACGGCTTCGGCCAACATGCGATCACGCGCAACCGCTACCTCGATTTTCAGCCCCGCTTCAGCCCGGACGGAGCGAAGCTGAGCTTCTTGTCCTACCCGAAGAAAAACGCACCTCCCGTGCTCGCGATCCACGGCGAGGGGCCCCTTCTCGAAGGTCCGGGCATGCTGTTCTCGGCCTCTTGGTCCCCCGACGGAAAACGCATCGCCTTTTCGTCGACGCGCGACGAAGCGGGTAACGCCGAGATCTACGTTATGAGTCGTGATGGGACGGCTATTCGTCGATTGACCCATCACCCCGGCATCGACGTCTCGCCGAGCTGGTCCCCGACTGGAAGAGAGCTCGTCTTCACGTCCGAAAGGACCGGGTCGCCGCAGATCTTTGTGATGGACGCCGAAGGCTTGAACCTGCGCCGACTCTCGCGTGGGGGATCGTATAACGCCGAGCCCTTCTGGTCCCCGTCCAAGATTCACCAAGAGATCGCCTATGCGTCGCGCGTCGAAGGACGCCGGTTCGACATCGTTGTCTACGACCTCGCAAACCGACAATTGCGCCAACTAACGTCTCAGTCCGGGATGAACGAGGGCGCGAGCTGGTCTCCCGACGGACGCCATCTCGTCTTCACATCCACCCGCACCGGCGAACCGCAGGTCTTCATCATGAATCGAGACGGAGCCAACCAGCGGCAACTCACCTTCAAAGGCGCAAACACCACCCCAAGCTGGTCTCCGCTAAAGCGCAAATAGTCTCTAACGCTAGCCAGGTAAACCTGAAAGCGTTTGAACCGCAGAGGCGCAGAGGACGCAGAGGAAAATCCGGGATTTTTTAAAATCCTCGATTCTGACGGGTTAGAGGCTAACGCGAGCCTCCCGGATACGCTTTTGGAGCAAGAACAATATTGAGATAGGAGCCTGGGAAATCCAGCGACAAACGTTTCCTCTCATCTCCTTTTCTTGTTTTTTCTTTTCTTTGCGACTTGCAACTTTGCGACTTTGCGTTACGCTTTCCTTAATCAAAAGAGATGAAATCTACATTAAAACCCTCCCCTGGCGCCGGTCGCCCGATATAGAGATAGTCTCAGACTAGCGCGGCACCGCTCGCCGGGCTGTTAACTAATACGCAACGCAATTCCCATGGGAAGAATATCGAGCTACCTCCGCGTCGGGTTTCTGCTGTTGATCCTCAACAGCGGCTATCTACTCTCCAGAAACGAGGCGTCCATATTCTACGCGGCCAATGTGCTGTTTCACGTCTTTCTCGCCCTCGGCCTCACCGGGCTCGCCATCTACGTCTACCGGCGTCTTCCGAAGAGCACCTTGATCCACATCGTCCTCGGTGCGAGCGCGCTCACGGGTGTAGCGCTCGTGGTTCTCGGAGCGGGCACGGCGACGCGCCCCCTTCTTCTCGCGCACATAGCCGTCGCCTCGCTCGCCGCCGCCGCCGTCGTCGTCGCGCTCTCGAGCAAGCTTGCCGTCATCGTTCTCGGACTCGCCGCGCTCCTGCCTCTTGCCACGATCCTGCGGAACAGACTGACGCCTCCGCCCACACTCAATGCTGCGCTTGCGCCGATCTCGATGGAGGGTGAAGCCATGGGCGGCGCGAGCGGGCCTTTTTTTTCCGTCTTCGGCCGAGACACTCGACGGTGCGACCATCCCGGCCGAGTTCTTCATGGGAAGTGAAGAATGCGGGCGCTGCCACACCGACATTTACGATCACTGGGAAAGCTCCGCCCACCGCAAAGCCTCGTTCAATAACCAGTGGTACCGAAAGTCCATCGAGTACATGCAAAGCGCCGTCGGAACGGAACCGTCCAAGTGGTGCGGCGGCTGCCACGATCACGCGCTCTTGTTCTCCGGCATGATGGACACGCCCATCGAGGAAATCATCGACCGGCCCGAGGCGCATGCCGGCCTCTCGTGCACGTCGTGCCACTCCATCGTGCGCGTAAAGAACACGATGGGAAATGCTGGCTTCGTCATCGAATATCCACCACTCCACGATCTCGCGACGAGCGAGAATCCCGTCATCCGAGCGCTCCACGACGTGCTCTTGCATCTCGACCCCGAACCCCACCGGGAAACGTTTCTGAAGCCTCTTCACACGGGCGATAGCTCGGCCTTTTGCTCGACCTGTCACAAAGTCCACCTCGACGCGCCGGTCAACCACTATCGCTGGATTCGCGGCTTCAATAGCTATGACAATTGGCAAGCGAGTGGCGTCTCCGGCGAAGGTGCGCGATCGTTCTACTACCCCGACACGCCGAAAACTTGCACCGATTGCCACATGCCGTTCGTCCCGGGCTACGATCCGGCCGCGCCGTCAGGTCTCCTGCGATCGCACCGCTTTGCCGCGGCCAACACCGCGATTCCGACCGCCTATGGGGACGACGCGCAGCTCGAAGCCACCCGAGACTTTCTTCAAGCAGGGCAAGTGACCGTCGACCTTTTCGCGCTCGTGCGCTCAGACGAGCCCGAGGCCGAGCAAGAGCTCGGCTCTCGAGCCCAGCGCCAGCTCGCGAGCACCTTCGCCGTCGGTGAGGAAGCCGCGATGGCCATCCCCGGCCGCCTGGTGCCGCTAGGCGTCACCGAAGAAGTGATCGCCCCTCTCGATCGAGCGCAGCCGTCGGTGATGCCGGGCGAGTCGGTGCGCATCGACGCCGTGGTACGCACCCGCAACGTCGGGCATTTCTTCCCCGGCGGCACCGTCGACGCGTTCGACGTATGGGTCGAGCTGAAGGCCGTGGATAACGAAGGCCGTACCATCTTCTGGAGCGGCTACGTCGACGATGACGGAAAAGGCCCGGTCGAGCCCGGCGCGCATTTCTATCGATCGCTACTGCTCGACGCCAAAGGCCAGCCCATCAACAAACGGAATGCGTGGGCGGCGCGCTCGGTCCTCTACGTCCAGCTCATAGCACCTGGCTCCGCCAACACCGTCCGCTTTCGACTCCAAGTGCCCGAAGAGGTGGGCTCGGAGATTCGGCTCGAAGCGAAGCTGAACTATCGCAAGTTCGCGTGGTGGAATACGCAGTGGGCCTATGCCGGGGTGCGTGAAGCAGGCGTTACGCTCGCACCCGACTACGACACCGCGGAGTGGAGCTTTACCGGCCCGCTCGACAACGTGTCCGGCCCCCTCAAAGCGATCCCGGACGTGCCCATCGTCACGATGGCGAGCGCCTCGGTCACGCTCTCCGTCTCGGCGAGCGGCGCTTCGGCGCCTGTCTATAGAGCCCCCGTTCATGATGATGCCTTGCGTTTCAACGATTATGGGATTGGCTTGCTGCTTCAAGGCGATCTCAAAGCGGCCGAGAAAGCTTTCATCACCGTAACCGAGCTCGATCCCGACTACGCCGATGGATGGGTCAACGTGGCGCGCGTTCGTGTCCAGGAGGGTGACCCCGACGGCGCGCAAGTCATGCTCGACGAAGCTTTGGCGCGCGCACCCAACTTGGCCAAAGCTCACTACTTCTATGGATTGACGCTGAAAACCCAAGGGCTCTACGACGAAGCCCTCACCCATTTTCGGCGAGCCGCCCAGTCTTATCCGAAGGACCGCGTCGTGCGGAACCAGATCGGGCGTCTCCATTTTTTGAAACGGGAGTTCGAGCTAGCGGTGGAAGAGCTTCAGCAGACCCTTCGCATCGACCCCGAAGACCTCGAAGCGCATTACAACCTCATGCTTTCCTATCAGGGAATCGGCAATACGGAAAAGGCCGAGCTGCATCGAGAGCTCTATCTCCGTTTCAAAGCCGACGAAGCAGCGCAGTTCATCACGGGTGACTACCGCCGAGACCACCCCGAGGACAACAACGAACGTCTACCCATCCACGAGCACAGGAGCTCCTGGCCTTGAAATCGCACGTTCTTTTTTTCTCACTCTTGCTTCTACCCCGAGCGAGCGTCGGCGCCGAAGTTCACTTCACCGACATCACCGAGGAAGCGGGCATCACCTTCGTTCACGAGAACGGCGCCACCGGCAAGAAATACTTGCCCGAGACCATGGGAAGCGGCGTCGCCTTTTTCGATTTCGATGGCGACGGCGACCAGGACTTGCTCTTCGTGAACAGCATGAGCTGGCCCCAAGGGCCGACGACATCCGCTCTCTACCGCAACCGGGGTGACGGCTCGTTCGAAGACGTGACCGCGGGCTCCGGCTTCGATCGCGCGGTCTACGGGATGGGCGTCGCGGTCGGCGATTATGACGGTGACGGCGACCGGGACGTCTATATCACCGTGCTCGGTAACAACCTCTTGTTCCGTAACGACGGCGACGCCAAGTTCACCGAAATCGGAAAAGATGCCGGCGTCGACCACGACGGGTTTGGCTCGAGTGCGACCTGGCTCGACTACGACAAAGACGGCGACCTCGATCTCTTCGTGCTCAACTATGTTCAGTGGTCCATCGAAGAGGATCTCTTCTGTGCGCTCGACGGCAAGAACAAGAGCTATTGCACCCCCGAATCTTACGAAGGCGCGAGCGCGGTTCTCTATCGCAATGACGGCGGAGGAAAGTTCACCGATGTGACCAAAGCTTCAGGGCTCGAAAATCCACGCGGCAAGGGACTCGGCGTGGCGGTGTTCGATTTCGATCTCGATGGCTGGCTCGATATCGCGGTCGCCAACGACACCCAGCCCAACTATCTCTATCAGAACAAGGGCAACGGAACCTTCGAAGATATCGGCGTGCTCTCCGGGATTGCGTTCGCCGAAAATGGCGCCGCGCGTGGCGCGATGGGGATCGACGCCTCCGACTACGACGCGAGCGGCCGACAGAGCCTCGTCATCGGCAATTTTTCGAACGAGATGCTATCGCTCTACCACAACGAAGGGCGCGGCTTTTTCATCGACCAGGCGCCTGTCTCCGAAATCGGCCGCGCGAGTCTCTTGACCCTGTCTTTCGCCTCGTTTTTCTTCGACTACGACCTCGACGGGCGCGAGGACATCTTCGTTGCGAACGGGCACGTCGAGAGCGACATTCACAACGTTCAGCAGCGCGTGAGCTACGCGCAGCCGCCGCATCTGTTCAAGAACGTGGGCGATGGCCGTTTTCGCGAAGTCACCGAGGAGATGGGCGAGCGCTTCGCCCTCCCGATTGTCGGGCGCGGCGCAGCCTATGGCGATATCGATGGCGACGGCGATCTAGACCTCGTGGTCACGACGAGCGGAGGGCCACCGCGGCTATTCCGAAACGACGGAGGGAGCTCGAACAACTGGATCGGATTCCGGCTTCGAGGCACGACGTCCAACCCGGAAGCCATCGGCGCGTTCGTGCGGGTCACAGCGGCAGGGCGCACCGAGACGCGGATGGTCAAGAGCGCTTCTGGCTATTGCTCCCAGAGCCAGCTTGCCGTCATCGTCGGGCTCGGCGCCGCCGAAAAGGCCGACAAGGTCGAGATCTCCTGGCCGTCGGGCGCCACGCAAACCATCGACGCGCCGGAGTCGAGGCGCATCCACGAGATCACGGAGCCCTAGTCCTCGGTTGCGCTCGTGGAGACTTCAGTGATACCTCTATGGGCGGGTTGGAACTGGTGTCTGTTACCGCGAGACGAGTCGATTTTGCCGACGGCTACCCCGTACGGCTCCAGGCCGCTCTGCATGGCGGTTCGGGCCGGCTGATAACCCTTTCTGAAGGTGGCGCTTACGTGGCAACGCCCCTGGCCTTGCTCCATCACGCCCAGCTTCGCCTGGGCATCCAGATTCCGGAGCTCAGGCGAACCGTGGAGGTGGAGGCCATCGTGGCCTGGGAGAACCGCGGCGAAGAACGGCCCTCGATGCAACCGGAAGGCTACGGGATGCGGTTCATCAGCATTCCCCGGCCCTCCCGCGAAGCGATCCGGTGGTTACTGAGCAAGAACGAGCGAGAGCGATTGGCGAAAGACCTGTCGACGACCCAAGCGCTATCTCCGGCCGACGTACAAGCGGCGACGGAGCACGCCGAGCAACGGGCCACCCGCGCGCAAACCAACACCGGTCGATCCCTCAGCGAGATGATGACTCAAACGCTGACGGCGCTCGAACCAGAAGAGGAGCGGTCGCCCTATCCACTGAAAGCGGCTTCCATAAAGCGGCGGGTCTTTCCGTCGACGCCGGGAGTCTTCATCCTGTCTTACGACCGGACGATGGACGCGCGCGTCGGAAGGGCGGACAAGGACCTACGCGCCGCTCTCTTGGAGTTTCGCGATCGATATGCCTATTTCCACATCGAGGTCGTCTTTCCGCGCAAGGAGCGTTTCGAGCGCGAATGCGAGCTGTACCATCGGCTGGGCGGCGAGCGAGGTCAGCTCGACAACGAGCTCCATCCGCTGCCGCCCCCGGGGCCGCAGCTGAAGTGCCCTGTCTGCGTCAAATCGTGATCGCACCTTCCGAAGCGGAGGCCACGAGCTTCACGTATTTGGCGAAGACCCCCGTCTCGTAGCGCGGCTTCGGAACGGCCAGCTCGGAGCGGCGCGCTTCGAGATCGGCATCCACATCGAGGCGGCGCGCCTCTACATCGAGTGTGATCGTGTCGCCTTCGCGCACGAGCGCTATCGGTCCTGAATCGGCCGCCTCGGGAGCAATATGGCCCACCATGAAGCCGTGGGTTGCTCCACTAAAACGGCCATCCGTGATGAGCGCCACCGAATCCCCGAGACCTTGCCCGACAAGAGCGGCGGTGACACCGAGCATCTCTCGCATGCCGGGACCTCCCTTGGGACCTTCGTAACGAATGACGACGACGTCGCCCGCCTGGATCTTCTTGTCCTGCACCGCCGCGAAAGCGTCTTCTTCACTGTCGAAGACCCGGGCAGGGCCCGAGTGCTTCACGCGATCGTGACCCGCGAGCTTGACCACGGAGCCCTCCGGGGCGAGCGAGCCCCGAAGGATGGCAATGCCACCTCGCGGCTTGATCGGATTGTCGAGCGCTTTGATCACTTCTTGGCCTTCGGTCTCATCCGCCGAAGCCGCTTCTTCACGAAGCGTCTTGCCGGTCACAGTGATTGCGTCTTTCAGAAAACCGCCATCGAAGAGGCGTTTTGCGAGTAGGCGCAAGCCGCCCGCCCGATCGACATCCGGCGCGGTGAAGCGGCCGCCGGGCTTCAAGTCCGCGATAACGGGCGTAGCCGCCGAGATGCGGTCGAAGTCGTCAATCGAGAGCTCCACCCCCGCTTCCCGCGCAATCGCGAGCAAGTGAAGCACCGCGTTCGTCGAGCCAGCGGTCGCTGCCAAGGAAACGATCGCGTTTTCGAGCGCCGTGCGGGTGATGATTTGCCGCGCGCTCACGCCTTCGTTGACGAGCTTCATCACGAGCTCGCCGCATCGGAAGGCGGCGGGTCCTTTGCGCTCGTCGAGCGCAGGGATATCGTTCGCGCCCATGGGCGAGATGCCGAGAAGCGTCATGGCGGTGGACATCGTGTTCGCCGTGAACTGGCCTCCACACGCACCTGCGCCGGGACAGGCAACGTCCTCGAGATCGTGCAGCTCTTTTTCCGTCATGGTGCCGGCAGCGCACGCCCCGACGGCTTCGAAGACATCCTGGATGGTGACGTCTTTGCCTTGATAGCGACCGGCCAGAATCGAGCCGCCGTAAAGCATGAGCGACGGGAGATCGAGCCGCGCGAGCGCCATGACCGTTCCAGGTATGGTCTTGTCGCAACCCGAGATGGCGACGACACCGTCGAGGATGTGGCCGCTCACGACGAGCTCGATCGAATCCGCCACGATTTCGCGCGAGACGAGCGAGGCGCGCATGCCCTCCGAGCCCATCGTAATCCCGTCCGAGATGGTGATCGTGTTGAACTCGAGCGGCGTTCCTCCCGCGGCGCGGATGCCGTCTTTCACGTACACCGCGAGATCGCGCAGATGAAGGTTGCACGGCGTGAGCTCTGTCCAAGTGTTGGCCACACCGATGAGAGGACGTTCGAGGTCCTCGTCGGTGAGACCCATTGCTTTGAACATGGCCCGCGCGGGCGCTCGAGACATGCCTTTCTTGATCGCATCGCTTCGCATTTTTTTCTTGTCTCCAGTTGCAACTAGCCCTGCGGCATGCTTCTATCACAAACGCTCATGCGATTCATGGTCTTTGGCGCCGGCGCTTTGGGAAGCCTCGTAGCCGCACGCCTATCTTCCGTTCACGAGGTCACTCTCGTCGGTCGTCGCGAGCACGTTCTCGCCATCCGTGCATCCGGCCTGCGTGTAACGGGGCGCACGGAGTGCGTCGCGACGACGATCGAGGCTGTCACGGAACCGACCGAGACACCACCCGACGTCGTGCTCGTCACCACAAAATCCTATGGGACGGCCGGAGCGGTCGAAGCTCTCGCACGGTTCTCGAAACAGTCGATATTCGTGTCGCTCCAAAACGGTCTCGGGAACGAAGAGATTCTCGCGGAACGGGCTGAGAACGTTCTCGGCGCCGTGATCAATCAAGGTGTGACGTTCTTGGAGCCAGGCGCCGTCTATCACGCTGGCGAAGGCGAGACCGAGCTCGGAGCCTTTCAGGGAACGGAGCCCGGTGATGCCGAACGTGTCGCCGCTGCATTTCGCGAGACGGGTCTAGAAGCGCGCGCGGTCGACGACATCCGCTCCAGAATCTGGCTCAAAGTCATCCTCAACGCCGCCGTGAACCCGCTCACGGCGCTGCTCGCAAAGCGCACGGGCGAGCTCATTGGCGACCCCGCCCTCGAAAGCGCCATCCGCCTCATCGTTCACGAGTCCGTCGCGATCGCGAACGCCGCGGGCGTAGCGCTCGAAGAGAATACCGTCCTCGAGAAAATATGGAGCGTCGCGCGCGCGACTAAAGACAACAAATCGAGCATGTTACAGGATCTTCAACGAGGGCGGCGGACTGAGATCGACGCCATCAACGGAGCGCTCTTGGACCGCGCGCGCTCGCTCGGAGTCGCCGCCCCCCAAAACGAGCTATTATTTCACCTAGTTCGAGCCGCCGGAGGGAACAAAACGCCACGTCCAACGTAACAACGGAGTTCAGCCGCGCCTAGGGAAGGAGTGCCCATGAGCCCGGAACGTCGTCGCCAGTCGATCCCGCGACTGGTCTTGGTGCCTGCCCTAGTCACCCTCGCGCTCACCCAGCTTCGACTTACCGGAGACCTGCTCGGCTGGTCCGAGATGGGGCTGCCTTTCGAGATCGCGTGGCTCGTTCCTCTCTTTGGCGCCTATTTTGCGCTCCATCTGCGGAGAGTAGACGACGCCACACCGAGCGCGGCACGCGTGCTCCGCGGCACACTTCTCCCTCTCGCGCTCTTCATCGCCGGGCTCATCCTGCTGCGCCCAACGTCCGGTGGGATGGGGCTTTTGTCGCTCATCGCCATCGTCCTCGTGCAACGGAATTGGCCTAGACTCGGAAACGCTCTCCTCACTTACGCGTTCGCCGCGCGCCTTCCGGTGATCGTCACGATGCTCGCCGCCACCCTCGGCCGCTGGGACACGGTCTTCGATGTGTCACCCTACAACGCGCTCGCGGGCACGCTGCCACAGCTGACGGTCTGGCTCGCGTTCACCGTCGTCGCGGGCAGCGTAGCAGCGTCGGTCGCCCTCGCCGTGCGCGAACGATACCGCGCCGACCAAACGAAGCCGTTTCCTGGCTCCACCGCTCCGGGCTAACCACCGATCGGGGGGGGCCGAAAGCGCTTCCACTTCCCGAGGTCTCACCCCTCTTGCTCTAGACTCAAGTTCCGTAGCGAATGAACCCACTGACAGTGTGAATTCCTAATGATTACGCGTCTTTAGGGGCGCCAACAGGCTAATTTCGGGTACAATATGTAGGCATGTAATAAGTGGTTGTTATGTTGTTTCATATGACTTAATAGGCTATTATGGTGGGCATGCACATCCACATCATCCC
>SMYC01000096.1 GCA_004356105.1 Acidobacteriota bacterium
CGAGGGTTTTCTCACGCTGCCTTTGAATCGCAGGCCGGGGAGTCGGCATCCTCTCGTGACGGTGCTGAAAGGCGGACCTCACAGCCAGAGCGGGCCGCACTTCAACCACAAAGCACAGGTCTTTGCCGCGAAAGGCTGGGCCACGCTTCAAGTGAACTATCGCGGCTCGACGGGCTATGGCCAAGCCTTCGCGGACGCTATTTTTGGCGACCAGAACGGCGCGGAAGCGAAGGACGTGATTTACGCGGTGCAGGCGACGCTCCGCCGCTACGCGTTCGTTGACCGCGATCGTCTCGGTCTCGAAGGCGGAAGCTACGGGGGGCAGTTGACCAATTGGATCATTACGCAGACAGACATGTTCAAGGCGGTCATTCCACGCTCGGGCATCTCCAATCTCATTAGCTTCAACTACATGGCCTATTACCACGACTATCTTGCGGTCGAGTACGGCGCCTTTCCGCATCAAGACGATCTCATGGATCGTCTGTGGGAGCGCTCGCCGCTGAAGCATGTCGGCCGCGTGCGCACGCCTGTCATGTTCCTGCACGGCGAGAACGACAACGACGTTCCCATCGCGGAGGCCGAGCAGTTCTATATTGCGCTTCACGATGTCGGCGTCGAGACGGTCATGGTGCGCTACCCACGAGAAGGCCACGGCATCCGTGAGCTCGCGCACCAAGTGGACGTTGTCGAGCGCAGCATCGACTGGTATCAGACACACTTCAACGGGCACCCTTGAGGCTGACCATGAAAAGGCTCGGAACTTTCTTTCTCTTGGCCGCGCTGCCGCTCGGTGCCGAGCTTGGTGCCGCGCAGGACGTCATCGAGGTCACGCTCCGCGAAGGCACGAACATGGCGCTCGCGCTCTCCCCCGACGGTCAAACCATTGCCATCGATCTGCAAGGACGCCTTTGGACGCTACCGGTGGGTGGCGGTTCGGCCCGCGCACTTACCGACGAGCTTGGCGACGTTCGTCAACCGAGCTATGCGCCAGACGGTGAGAGCATAGCGTTCCAATCCTATCGAGACGGCACGTGGCACATCTGGGCGGTCGGTGCGGACGGTGAGGGTCTCGAGCAGATAACGCACGGCCCGTACGACGATCGGGAGCCGCATTGGTCGCATGACGGGACCAAGATCGCTTTTTCTTCGGACCGCGGGGGGACGTACGACCTCTGGACAATCGAGCTCGCGACGGGGGAGCTTACTCAGCTCACGCGCGACGCGGGTAACGAATTCACTCCAGTCTGGGCTCCCGACGATGAGAGCTTGGCCTTTATTTCCGAGCAAGAGTCGTCGAAGGCCTTGAAAACGCTGCGCGCGGGCGCGCAGACGGTTGTGCTCGACGTGGAGGGGAGTGCGGCTGCGCCAGCGTGGAGCCCGGACGGCGTGCAGATCGCGGTCAGCATTGTCGAGGGGCTCTCGAGCCGGCTCGAACTCGTCGATGTGGCATCGGGGACGTCGCACACCGTGAGCGATGCGGGCGAGGACGTGTTCCCGTTCCGTGCTTCCTGGATTTCTGAAACCGAGCTTCTCTATACGGCAAACGGAAAAATACGCCGCCGTGTTCTCTCGGACGCCGCGCGCGATACCGCCTTCACCGCAACGGTCGAGCTCACACGCTCCGGTTACCAAAAGCGGCGCCGGGACTTCGACAGTACCGAGTCGAAGCCCGTCCTCGGTATCGTGACGCCCGCCGTCTCGCCCGACGGCAAGCAAATCGCGTTCATCGCGCTCGGCGACCTTTGGCTTCTCCCCATCGGCGGTCGACCCGAGCGCGTGACGAACGATCGTTATCTGGAGCTTCAACCGGCGTGGTCCCGCGATGGAAAGAAGCTCGTCTATGCCTCGGATCGGGCGGGCTCGATGGATCTCTATGTCCGCGATCTTTCGGGCGCCGAGCGGCGGCTCACGGAAGAGCCGGGCGCCGAAACGAGTCCGGTTTGGGCTCCCGACGGTACCCACATCGGCTATCTCTCCGGGCGGGGTGACTTGAAGCTCGTCGACGTTGCGTCGGGAGAGATTCGAGAGCTGCATGAGGAGCTGTTCGGTCCGAGCCGCATCACGTGGTCGCGCGATGGAAGCGTCATCGCGGTGTCCGTTCTGGAGCGCTATTCGACGCGTTACCGAGAAGGACGCAACGAAGTTCTTTTGTTCTCGGATGTCGGCTCACCGGAAAAACAAGTCACACCCTTTCTTCATCGCTCGATTGGTGCGCGGGGGACGGATGGTCCTGTCTGGTCGCCCGATGGGCAGAAGATGGCCTTCTCGTCAGACGGCGCGCTCTACGTGGTGCCGGTGGGGCGTGCGGGCGAGCCGATTGGGCCGCCCCGGCGCTACGTCGACGCGATCGCCGAGAGCCTGTCGTGGACGGGCGACTCACGAAGCCTCGTTTACGTTTCGGCGCATGGTCTGAAGCGGCTCGATTTGGAGAGCGGCGGCGTCGAGGACATCCCCCATCATCTCGAGTGGCAGCGAGAGCTTCCCGAAGGCATCTTTGTCGTCCATGCGGGACAGCTCTTCGATGGGCGCACGGAAGCGCTGCAGCGTGACGTCGACATCGTGATAGAGGGCCACCGCATCCGCGAGATCGTGCCGCATGCGGAGGCGCGGCATCGCGGCCGTGTCATCGACGCTTCCGAGGGAACGGTGATGCCGGGTCTCTTCGAGATGCATACGCATCAACGCGCTGCGAGCGGCGAGTCCTTGGGCCGCATATGGCTGGCCTACGTCATTACCTCCGTGCGCGAGCCGGCATCGAACCCGTTCGAGTCGCGGGAGCGTCTCGAGTCGATCGAGTCCGGACGGCGCCCTGGGCCCCGCGAATTTTTCACTGGGGCGACCTTCGACGGCTCGCGTACTTATTACGCCGGTGCCTTAGCTCTCGATGGTGGGGCACAAGTCGAAGCGGAGCTCGAGCGCGCGGAGATCATGGAGTACGACTTCATCAAGACCTATGTGCGTCTATCCGACCCGGTCCAGAAAAGAGTGATCGCGCGCGCCCACGAGCTCGGCATCCCGGTGACCTCGCACGAGCTCTATCCCGCGGTCGCTTATGGGGGCGACGGCACGGAGCACTATAGCGGCACGAGCCGGCGCGGCTACTCGACGAAGATCTCGCGGACGCTCCGGAGCTACCAGGACATCATCGAGCTTCTCGCGCGCTCGGGAATGACGATGACGCCGACCATCGGCATCTTCGACTTCCCGACCGCTGCCGTGCACGAGCCTAGCTTCGTCGAAGACGTGCGCTTCGAGACGCTTTTCCCGAAGGCGCTCGTCGAAAGGACGAAAGCTGCCGTCGAGCGCAACCGCCAGAACCTCGCCGAGCGTGAGGAGCGGCTCACGCGACTGGGGAAAGTCGTGAAAGACATTCAAGATGCAGGCGGCCGCATCATTGCGGGCACGGATTCTCCCATCTTGCCTTATGCGGTGAGTCTTCACGCCGAGCTTCACCATTTCGTCAACGCCGGGCTGAGTCCGTTCGAAGCGCTACAGTCTGCGACCCTACACGCTGCCGAAGCGCTGGGCGTCGCCGCCGATCTCGGCTCCATCGAAGCCGGAAAGCTCGCGGACCTTGTCGTCGTCGACGGAAACCCGCTCCAGAACATTCACGACGCGCGGGCGGTGCGGATCGTGATCGCGAACGGGAAGGTTTACGAGCTCGAAGACTTGCTGAAGCGCCCGTAGCCTGCCCTTCAGGGTGCGTGACTTGGAGTTATCACTCCGTCCTGGGCGGAGTATCTTGATAGCATCTGGTTATCTTGATAATATCTTGACATGAGAAGAAAGGTTAGTACGCTGTTGGACGAGACGCTCTATCGCCGCACAAAGCTCGAGTCCGTTGTGAGCGGGAAGCAGATCAGTGAAATCATCGGCGCGGCGCTGGAGAAGTATCTCGACGAGCGCGATGTACCGGGTCGAGGCTTCGGAGTGGTTGCGGAGACTTGGGGGTCCTTGACCATGCCGGCCTCAGAGCTCCACGAGATCATGGCCGAAGAGGACTGGCTTGACTCTTGACGCAATCCCGGCTGGGCTAACGATCTTTGTCAACGCCACCATTTTTTGTAACACTTCTCCGGCTCATCGCTTGCGTGTCGTCGGTTCCTAGACCTAGAGCGCTGCGAGGGCGGACAGCTGAAGGCCGTCACCTCGGCGGCCGCGCTCGTCGAGGTTTCGCACCGGCTGATGATGGAGGCGGTTTCGCGCGGGTTGGTCTCGTCTGGCAACGTCGCGAAAAAACTGAGGAAGAGACCTGGCGTCGTCAAGAAGCTCAGAACGTATGACGAGAACGTTCAGAGGATTCCCCTGATGGGGGTGCAGGCCGTCCCGCTCGACCTCAAGATACTATGTCGCGCTTCGGAATTGAGATTCGAATTCGGCCTCATGATGAACGACTCACTCATGGCCTCCACGGCCCTCGAGGCAGGGCTCGAGGTGATAGCTACTGTGGATCGGGACTTTCAGAGGGTACGAGAGCTTTCGGTGGCCATGCCGGGAGACCTGCGCAAACGCCCGTAAAGGGAGAGCCCGAGGCTCGCAGTCACGAGTACGACGGTGGGGATCAAGAACGGACGCGGCGCGGGCTCGGGCATCGTTGCGAGACGCGCCGCGGGACGATAGACATCGAGCCTTGGGATGCCTTCAACGCCTTCGGCGTTGTGGCAGTGCACACAGTGCTCGCTCAAGATTTCTTGCGCCTCGGGCCACGTTGCCTCGCGGGCGCCGCCGTCGATCCAAGCGAGAAGTGCTTGCTGCGCTTTCGGGCTCTCCAGATATTCGCCCATCGTTCCGCCCGTGATTTTCTCCCGCAGGATAGGCGCGACTTCGGCGGCGCGTGCGGCCGGCCCGTAGGCGTCGAGGGGCAGGATCTCGAAAGCTTCCGCGTCGGTGTAGTGGCAAGAAACGCAGCGCCGCGCGAGAACGGCACTCACTTCCGGCCAGCCTGTCTCTGGCGCGCCATCCGCGACCCAGCGAAGGACGGCTTCCTTCTCCGCGGCGGTTTGGAGGAACTCTTCCATTTTGCCGCCGTCGACAACAGCCGCAAGCCTTGGAGCGCGGCCGTAATCGGGTGGCATCAGGAGCGCGCGCGTTAATAGCCCGGCGGCCGCCAGGGCTATGAATGCCAAGAGCGCTCTCACGTCGAGGCCATTTGACTCCAGAACTCGGTGTGGCCTTCCATGACTCGGTGCATCTCAGTACGGCTCGGCTCGAGCGACCATTCGCCGCGCTCGTGAGTCGTTCCGAGCACAACCCCATCGCGCCGCGGGATCATGTAGAGGCCGCCTCCCACCATGATGTAGTCGAGCTCGGGCTGGGGCAGCAATACGGTGAGCTGGCCTTTGATAGGTGTCAGGGTCTCGTCGCCGAAGAGATCTCGGGCGCCTAGCCCGCTGCAATTCATGATGACAGGCTCGTCGAGGGCAAGGACCTCGTCGAGATTGTCGAACGTGCGGAGCACGATGTTACCGCCGGCGATGCGGTAGTCCCGCAAGAGCGCACGCAGGTAGGTCGGCGGTTCGATGAGCATCGTCCAATCGCGGTGAACGTAAGGCCACGGAAAAGGATGTTCTCCAGGCTCGAGGTCGCGGCCTTCAGGAAAGAGATCGGCGATCAGATCGTGCCCGCCGGGCTCGGGCGGGTCTTCGGAGACGTTGTAGCGCGGGCGCCACCGAACGCCGTATTCGAGGCCGACATAGTTTTGGTAGTAGCGATGGGCGAAGCGCGCCGCTCTGACGAATTGCTTGTCGTAAGCTTCGGTCCTCTCGCTCGGGTCGACGGTCGAGCCGGGGCTCCACCATGCCGCGGACATGTTGGATGTCGTGTTGGGTGGGATGTCCTTCGAATAGATGGTCACGTCCATCCCGTGTTTTTGCAGAAGCCGCGCGGTCGAAAGCCCCATGACGCCGCAGCCGATGATCGCAAAGCGCGTCGCGCCCGTCGGCAGCGCTTGCTCCACGGCCAAGTACGAGGAGCCCCACGAAAGCGACATCCCGCCGCCTCCGTGGCCGTAGTTATGAACGACGGTCTTACCTTCTATGGTCTCTTTCTCGACCCGGAACCCCGCTGGGCGGAAAGGCCTGAGACCGACGGTCGTCCGAATGACCCGCTCGGGCGAGACGTTAACTTTCGCGAGCTTGGAGCCGCCGGCGCTCCGGCAGCTCGCGCCGAGCGGTGCGAACGCCGCGAGCCCCGCCATTTTCAACCATTCTCTCCGTTCCATGGTTCACTCCTTCAATAGACCGTCGAGCTCTTCGTAGCTCAATGTCAGCTCGGTGGCCCCCAAGGCGTAAGGGGCGACTTCATAAGCGTTGTAGTAAAACGTGAGACCGTCTTTCTCGACCGCGAAGTTGTCGGGAAGGGTGAAGGTCCCGTTCTCGGAAAAACTGAAACCTGCCTCGGCGAGGGTCATGCCCTCTTCGATCACACGCACTTCGCGGAAACGGGCCTCCGCTAACGGGAGGAGTTTCGTTTCGTAGCCGTTCACGAACAAGTCGGCGAGCTCGACGCGCTCGCCCGTCCGAGGGTTGAAGTTCTCGAACGTGATCGTGGCGTTGCCGTGGGCCCCGCCCATGAACGAGCGCGACGCGAAGCTGAGACACAGAATATCGGGCGCGTTGTTCACGACGAAGGCTTTGCGTTCGACAAACCACGGGAGGCCGTAATTTGCCACCCGTCGCCGCAGCTCCGCGTAGCTTGCGAAGAATTCGTCGATGAGCTCTTGCGCCGTGTGGCCCGAGCCGCCGGGCTGGAGCGGCTCGGTGATGAACCCATGGACGGCATCCGTGATCGCGTCGACGGCAACGCCGTCGGCGTTATCGGTGATCATGGGGAAGTCGAGCCGCAAATAGGTGCAGCCTTCCGCGCCCGCGGTGCATCCGTCGAGCGTTTGCTCGATCGTCTTCATTTGGAACACGTAGCTCGGCGACGACGACGGGGGAGGATTCTCTTCCGAAGGCTCTACGCGGCAGCCTCCCAGAAGCAACAACACCGCGATTAATTGTTTGGTCACGGCTCGCTAGTATACTCTTCCCAAAGGGCCTCGGCGGACGCATGCTGAGCGTTGTCCGAGGACAACGTCACTCGAGAACAAGAATCCTGTTGCCCTGTCAGCTCCGTCGGGTTGAAATCGCACACGCCAAAACGCACATCATAGTATCATTCCCTCTAACTTCAACGTTTGTATCTCGATACCCTGTGCGGTTGGTTTCGATGTCACCACGGGTGCTTCAGGCTACGCGCTCCGTATCGAATGTGATGGTTTCCTGCTTTGTAAACCGGGGCCGTTCAGCAAATTCCGTCGAAGTTTGGGTGCTCCCAATCGTCCCAGCACGAATGGCCAATGAGAGCCAAGCTCGCGTGGCCGATCTCATGGGCGACGCACCCCGACTGCCACTTGTCATCACCAATGTGAATCTCTTGGGTTTGGCGGGAAAAAGTGCAGGTTTCCAGAAATTCGTGAGGCACTTCTAGAAATCGGACCGCCTGATGGACGTCTCCCATCGCTGGCATGGTCGGGATTGCGTGCCCAATCGATGTGAACCAGGCTGGCCATCGCCGCTCGAGCTGCTGCCAGTGCACACCGAACTCTGCTTCCGAGAGCACGATGTTTATTGACGGCGCGGTTGGGGCCTGCAGTCCACAGCCTTGCAGCAGTGACAAAAGCATGACCGCCATTAGCCGGAGCGATAATCCAGCACGGTCACCGTTGAATCTCCCTAGATGCTCTCCCAAGACCGACCCCTTGTCTCGCTCGGCTGTTTCTCGACGCGCTAAAAGATGGGGATGCCGTTTTTAACTCAAGAGCCCGATCTTGTCAAGGCCGTTCTTCGGGAAGAGAAAGAGGGTTCTAAAACTTTTGGAGCTCTACCAAAGCCCGAGCATCTTCATCATGAGCACCATCTGGCCCAGGTGGTAGGCGTTGTGATCCGCAATGAGCATCGCTTCGCGGAGAATCGTTTGCCCGTCCCCGTGCGGGATTTTCGCGTGGAGGTCGATTTCGGGGTCGAGCACGATCGCTTTCATGGCGGCAAGATCACGCTGGAAAGACAGGATGCTCTGCTCCCATGCCTCCGCGTCTTTCGGCGCCGCATCGGCAGGCCAATAGCCTTTCGGGAACTCTGGCGACTGGTGGTCAGCGTCGCGGCTGAACTCGAGGATGTCCTCCTGGGCGATGCGGAGGTGCTCGAAGATCTCCCACAAGGTCCAGGGCGCGCCCTCCGGCTTTCGTGAAACGTCGGAATAGGACAGCTTGCCGATCGCCGTATCTACGTCCACGTGGGCCTGGCGGCCATCCAGGAGACGCGCTAGCTGGTC
>SMYC01000097.1 GCA_004356105.1 Acidobacteriota bacterium
CACCTTGTAGAAACGCCCGTCGAAGCTGAAGCGCTCCTCGCTCAACATTCCCTTGATGATAGTGAGCCCCTCTTCCATTCTAGAGGCGCGCTCGTCATCATCTTTGCTGAAGTCGAAGCCATAAGCGTCGAACTCGGCGCGGCGCCAGCCATAGTCGTAGAAGAGAATGAAACGCCCATCGGAGACTATGTCGAGAGTCGCGACCATCTTGGCGGTCAAAGCGGGATTGCGGAACGAGTCACAAAGATGGATGGGGGCGAGGCGCAGGCGCTCCGTCATGCCCGCGAGCGCGGATAGGAGCGTCCACCCTTCGTAAATCGCGCCGCCTCGTCCGAGAAAAACGTGGTCGGCCACGAACAGCGAGTCGTAGCCTAGCTGCTCGCAAGTCTCGACCGCACGCTTGGTCGTTGGCCAGTCGAGCCGCTCGTAGCAGGGTGTTCGGAAGAAGGCCATGCCGGGGTTGGCAAAGATGGGAACACAGAAACCGAACTCGATGGCTTTCGTCATCGGGCTGTATAACCTCCGTCCACCATGAGCGGGGTAGCGGTGATAAAAGACGCTTCGTCGGAAGCGAGAAAGAGAACTGCGTGGGCAACTTCACGCGGTTCTCCCACGCGGTTCAGCAAATGCAGCGGCGCGTTCTCGGCGAGAAACGCTTCTTCCGTCTCGCCCGTCTGCTCCATGTGGCGGTCGGTCGCCGCGGTTCGGATCGTGCCGGGACAGACGCAGTTCACGCGAATATTGTGCGGCGCGAGGTCGAGCGCCATGCAGCGCGTCATGTTGACGAGGGCGGCTTTGGTCGCGCTATAGGTGAGAAATTCCGGCTGCGCGATGAATCCGGAGATCGAGCTCAAGTTTACGATCGCGCCGCCGCCGCGCTTTTTCATGGCTTCTGACGCGTAGCGGGTGCAAAGCGACGTCCCGATGATGTTGACGTCGAGCGAGCGGTGCCAATCTTCGACCGATGCGTCGAGGCCTTTGAGCACGAAGACCGCGGCGTTATTGACGAGGATATCGATGCCGCCGAGCTTCTTCTCGGTCTCGAGCATTGCGCGCCGGACATCTTCTTCTTTCGAGATATCCGCCTGCACGAAAAGAGCGGCGCCCGAACGCTCGACCTCGGGACTGGGCACGATATCCACAATCGCCACGCGCGCGCCTTCCTCGCGGAAGAGCTCGGCGGTGGCTTTGCCGATCCCCGTCGCGCCGCCGGTGACGATGGCGACTTTGTTCTCGAGACGCTTCCCGCTCATGCGAGCCCCGAGCGCTTCATGGCGTCGAGCGCGAGCTTCTCCGCTTCGTTGAGACCGTGCTCTCGTGCTCGCGCCCGAAGTTTCTCGAAGTTGGGGTAGCCCGTCTCCTGCTCTTCTGACCACTCTTTGGCGAAGCGGCCGGACTGGATCCCTTCGAGCGCGTCTTTAAAGCGCGCGCGGTCTTCATCCGGGAGCATCCGCTCGCCTCGAGAGAGCGTTCCGTATTGGCTCGTCTGCGAGTGTAGTTGCATCTGCCCGAAAATACCGCGCCGCGCCATCTGACGAAAGACCTCCGAGGCCTCGCCCGAGCCGTAGAGCTCGAGCGCCACCATCTCGGGAGGGAAGCCGGCCTCGACGAGCGTCTCGTAAGACAGGATCAAGTTGCGGATGATCAGCGGCCAAGTCGCTTGTTCGGTGAAAAGGTCGAGCTCGGTCTCGTGGGCGAAGCTCGTTTCCAGAACACCGGCGCGTGTGGCGCCGATCCCTTTGGCCATCGCTAGCGCTATGTCGCGCGCGTGTCCCGTCGCATCCTGCGCGACTGCGATATAGGCCGGCGCCCCACGCCCTTCTTCGTAGCTCGCCCGCACGTGCTCGCCGAGCATGCGGGGCGCGACCATCACCACATCTACGTCCTTCGGCGGCTCGATGAGGCCGAAATGGATGTTGTAGCCATGAGCGAAGTCGAGGAGATTTCCGGCGCGCAAGTTTCCCACGATGTGCTCCTCGTAGACTTTTGGCTGGATCTCGTCCGGGATCAAGAGAGCGATAGCGTCACCTCGCGCGACCGCGTCAGCGATCGGAAGCACTTCGAACCCGTCTTTCTCGGCCGCCTGCGCGGTCTGGTCGCGGATCGCACCGATCACGACCGTGATGCCGCTATCGCGGAGGTTCAAGGATTGAGCTCTGCCTTGGTTGCCGTAGCCGATGATGGCTACTGTCTTGTCGAGAACGAAGGAAAGGTCGGCGTCGTCGTCACGGAGCATTTTCATAACCGACAAAATATCGCTCCTAGGAGGAGCGATCAAGAGGGGAGCCTGCGAACTGCGCTATCCGGATTGCGGTATCCTCCTCGCATGGTCAAGAAGCACCTCATCGGCATGCTGCATTTGCCGGCGCTACCCGGAGCGCCGAACCAGCGCCACGAGCTTGGCGAGGTTGAAAGTCGCCTCGTGGAAGAAGCGTGCTTGCTGCGTGACGTCGGCTTTGACGGGGCGATGATGGAGAATTTCGGTGATATCCCGTTTCACAAAGGGGCTTCCGACGTGACGACCATTGCCTCTATGACGCGGCTCGCGATGGCGGTTCTAAGAGCCGCGCCCGAGCTCTCTCTGGGCATCAACGTGCTGCGCAACGATGCGCGCGGCGCGCTCGCGATCGCCTCCGCCACCGGCGCGCGCTTCATCCGCGTGAACGTTCATGTCGGCGTGACCGCAACGGATCAAGGCGTCATCGAAGGACAAGCGGCAGCGACGCTGCGGCTTCGAAAAGAGCTAGGAAGCGACGTCGCTATCTGGGCGGACGTTCACGTGAAGCATGGTAAGAGCCTGGCTCACGCCTCCATCACGGACGAGGCGGAAGACGCCGTCAAGCGCGGTCTCGCAGATGCGCTCATCGTCTCCGGACGCGGCACCGGCGAGGCGACCTCTCTCGACGATCTTCGAGCCGTGCGCGATCTCGAGCTTGGTGCACCCGTCTATGTGGGGAGCGGCGTCACCGCCGAGAACATCGCCTCTCTTCTCGACCTCGCCGATGGCGTCATTGTTGGTACGTCCCTAAAGGCGGATGGTCGGCCGACGAATCCGATCGACCGGGGCCGGGCAGAGCGCTTCATCGAGCGCGCGCGGTCTTCGAACCACTAATGCCCTCAGTTCAGACCAGGCGGGCGGTCTGGGCGTAGGACAAGAGCTCTCCTGCCGACTGGAAGCGCGCGGACGGGTCTTTGGCGAGGCAGCGTCCAACGAGGTGGTCGAGCTGGTCTGAGACGAAAGGCGCCACGGATTTCAGCGGAGGAGGCGGCGTGTATAGGTGATGCTGGACGAGATTGCCTTCGATGAACGGAGCTCGTCCGGCGATGAGCTCGAACAGCATGGCGCCGAAGGAATAGAGATCGGTGCGGGCGTCGGTAGCCTCCCCTCGTGCCTGCTCGGGGGCAATGTATTTCGGCGTGCCGCCATAATAGCCGCTCGACTCGTCGTCGGTCTGGATCGGCTGCGCGAGCCCGAAGTCGAGAATCTTGACGCGATGTTCCTTGGTCAGCAAGATGTTCGAGGGCTTGATGTCCCGATGCACGATGCCGCGATGGTGCGCGTGCTCGAGACCTTGGCAGGCAGAGACGATGAGATGCATGACTTCCGCGATCGGCAGGCGCTCTTCACGTTTGAGAATGCTCGCATAGCTCTCGCCTTCCACGAGCTCCATACAAATGAAAGCGCGCCCATCCTGGATGCCGAGATCGTGGATGGTGATGATGTTCGGATGGTTGAGCGCGGCCGCCGCGCGGGCTTCCTGAAGAAGCTGATCGCGTGCGATGGGATCGCGAGCGAGCTTCGACGAAAGCACTTTGTAAGCGAGCGGGCGGCTCAGGAGCCGATCGAACGCGCGATAAACTTCCCCCATCCCGCCTTTGCCGATTAGCTCGTCGAGCTTGTAGCGGTTGCCGTCGACTGCATCATCATCATCGTCGCCGCTGCTTTGACCCGCGACGAGCATCCCATTGAAAGAGCTTTCCCGCTGTTTTTCTTGTTCGATTTTCTCAAGTAGTCGCGCGTGCCGTTGGTCCACATCCGCATAGTTGTAGGAGATGGCCATGATCTTTCGCAGAAGCTCCTCGGCACGGTTCAGCTCTCCGATATCTTCGAGAGCTTCCGCGAGCGGGTCCCAGAGCGCGAGATTGTCCGCTTCGACTTTCTGTCGGGCAGCACGGCTTCGAGGCGCTCGACGGCCATCGAGCCCCAGCCGCGACGGATGAACGCGCGGGCGAGTATGACAACGGCTTCGTTGTAGCTCGCGTCTTCCTTCGACACCTGTTGGAGATATTGGAGCATCTCGCGCTCAGCATTGGCCTCTGAGGCCGCCTGCGCGGCTTCGTAGAAACGTTCGACCGCCGCGAAAAGAGGGGCGGCTTTGTCGAAGGCGCCGAGCTCGAGATAGAGCTCGGCCGCCCGCGCGTTCTCGCCCGCGCGCTCGAAATAGAGCGCGGCCTTGTCGTTGAGACCCGCCCGTGCCGCCGCCTCGGCGGCCCGCGGCCAAGCTTCCACCGCCTCCCAACATTCAGTGGCACGGTTGAAGTGTCCGCTCCGATCGAAGAGCTCCGCGGCCGCCATGGTATCGCCGGAGCGCATGAGAGCCTCCGCTGCGGCCTCGTCGTTGCCGTCGTCGAGGTGGTACTCGGCTTCGAGCTTCGCGGCACGCCGGTCGTCGCCAGCGCGGGCGTACATTTCTGCTGCCTTTCTATTGTTCTGCGCTTCTTGATAGAGCTTGGCCGCCCGGGCGAACTGCTCTAGTTGCTCGCAGAGCTCAGCTGCTTGTTCGTAGCGTTCGGCGCGCACGAGCACATCGACGGCCTCGTCTTTCTTGCCCGCCTTTTCAAAGAAGTGGGCCGCCCCACGGGCCACCATGTCGAGCTCGGTCCGCCGCTGAGGCGGGAGATAGCCGTCACGAGTGAGCTCCGCGATCCGAGCACTGTAGAGTGCGGCGGCCCGGGTGAAGTCAGGGACCTTCGCATAGGAGGCGGCAGCCTCCTTGATTCGCCCGCTCTTCTCGTAAATCTCGCCGGCCGTCAGGTATTCGCCGTGTTTCTGATAGCACTCGGCGGCTTTGAGGAAGAGTCCTACTTTCGCGAAGAGCTCGCCCGCGAGCGCGAGCTCTCCGACCTCTTCGAGGAGCTCGGCGGCTTGCTGCGATTTGCCTTCTTGCTCATAGAGGTTGGCGCCCCGACGCACTTCACCGGCGTCGACGAAGGCGGCCGCCGCATCGACGGTATGTCCGGCTTCGAGGAAAGCATGCGCAGCCTTCTGGTCTTCACCCATCTTCCGGTAGAGGATTGCTGCTTGATCGGGCTGCCGCGCCCGCAAATAATAGGACGCCGCGAGATCTTCACGGTCCAAGTCGAGGGCCAGCTCGGCGCACTTCGCGTGCTCGCTGGCTTTCTCGTAGCAGTCGATAGCGAAATAGAGCTCGCCCAGCTCTTCGTAAAGCTCGCCCGCCCGCGCGAAATCGCCTGATTTGACTGCTTTTTCAGCGAGCGTTCTCGGGTTCTTGCGAAGCAGGGGCATGGTTCCAGCATTCGGCATTCAGCATTCCGCTGGATGCAGAAAACCGCCTCGAATTGTTGGTGAATCCTTACTAATAATGGTAACAAACTCGGGCGCGGCGATTGACGGGACGGGATGGGTTCGGCACTCTAATTAGAGTCCTTCCCGGCGGGCTCCCTTGCCGGGAGCCATGGTGGTGTGTATGAGCCGTATTCCGAATTACTGTTTCGAAGCCACCTGCGGGGATCGGGTGGCCATCTCGATCGAGGGACGCCGGCGTCCGGTGGCCTGCAGGCTCAAGAGGAGCAGCAAGGTCGAGACTTCGTGTTTCATTCCCTGGCTGCGACCGGGAGCGTCCGGAGCCATCGAAGTCAAGCTGGACGATGGCCGGCTTCTGCCACTCGCGCAGATCATTGCGATGGCGCAGCTGACGACGCGCGTAGCGCAACGTTGTGGCGAGCCTCGATGTGCCAACCCGGATCATCTCGTGCCGCAACACGCGGGCACGGCCACCGAAAAGAGAATCCAGTTCCAGGCCGGGGACGCCGAGAGACTCGAAGCGGAGCTCGAAAAAGTGGAAGACGAGCTGGCCAAGCTTCAGGCGGAGCGACAGTTGCTTTTAGCAGAGCTCGGCCGGCCGGAGCTCGCGGCGACGGAGATCCTGCAGCCTGCAGCTCAAGCTCCGGCGAATCAGAAATCAGCTGCTCAGGCCGGCCTAGAACAAAGGCAGCTGAGAGCCTGTCTTACCTTCGCCGAGCCGAACCGTCTCGGGCTCGCGGCCTTCGCGAATCACCCACCCCTCGACGTCTCGCTCCGGGAAGGCGGCGGCCGCCGCGCGCAGCTTTGGCTCGATATCGCGTGCGGAGCGAGCCAGTACAGTCACCTGATGACGGCTCGCGATCAAGCAGCCGATCCTACCGCGGCTAATATGACGCTCGTGAACGATCGAGAACGGGACGCCGTAGTGCACGCTTCCCGTCGCCGCTAGCGCAGCGACATCCTCTCGCTCGAGCAGCTTACGATACGACGCGGCGTCTTCGTCGGCCATTTGCACAACCGCCGCCGCTTCGGTAGTTTCCAAGGAGCCCAGGCGGAGCTCACGGGCGGGTTCGGGACGCTCTTCGTGATAGGTCCGCTCGCTCGGTCGCAGCACACGGAGGGTGTGCGCTCCCCAAGGGATTGTGCGGTCTTCGGTGTCGAGGGCTTGTTGCAGTGCATCGCGAAAGCTCGAAGGCAGCAGACGCACGAAGCTCTGGTCGGTTTGCGCTTCGTCGCTCTGAACCGTCGATAGCACCAAGTTGCGGCGCGCGCGCGTCAGGGCCACATATAGGAGCCGCTTCTCTTCTTCCTCGACACGGTTGGGGAGGTCTTCGGCGGGCTCCATCGCGGCGAGTGCGCTCACTTCGACTCGTCCGTCGGGAAGCTCGCGGATGCGCGGAAGCGATGTGTCTTGGCGTGTGCGCTGATGCATGTTGACGAGAAAAACGGTATCGAACTCGAGCCCTTTGGCCGCGTGCACCGTCATGAGGTTCACCGCGTCGACGGCGTCGAGCACGGCGGGGGATTCTTCTTCGGTCGACGCGCTCGCGAGGTAGTCCGCGAGACGCGATAGCGTGAGATAGCCGCGGTTCTCCGCGCGCCGGACCATTCCCAACACTTTCTTGAGGTTCTGGAAGCTCTGCTCGTCGTCCCGGAACCACGCGGCGTAGTCGGCGTCGTCGAGGATGTGCGTGAGAAGATCCGCGGGCGGCATGCGGTCCACGAGCGCGACCCATCGTGGCACGCGCGCACCGGCGCGGAGGACGGCGTTGCGATCGTCCTCGGTTAGCGGAAGCGACGTGTCGAGCGCGGCGCCCGAGAGCCACCGTGCGATAGAAGCCTTTCGGCCTGCGGCGACGCGCATCAGGCCGTCGTCGGAGATCCCGATGAGGCGCGAGCGCGCGAGCTCGGCCGCGCGGAGCTCCGAAGCGGGCTCCGCCAGGTAGCGGACGAGGGCGCCAATATCGCGCACTTCGGCGGAATCGAAGAAGCCGAGCCCGCGATAAACGTAGGCCGGAACGCCTCGCGCGACGAGCGCTTCTTGGTAGATGCGGTACGAGGAGCGGCTTCGAAACAAAATGGCGACGTCCTTCGGCCGCCGGCCTTCCTCGGTTAGTACGCGCACGATTTCGTCGGCGACGGCGCTTGCCACGGTTGGAAGATCCCTCGCGACAGCAAGCGCTATGGGACGCTTGGCGCTATCGACATCCGAAACTGGGAAGTGGTCGCCCTCCCGATATTGGAACGACCAATCGAGATCGCCACGCACTTTGGGGACCTCGTCGAACAAATCGTTCAGAAAAGACAGGAGCTCTCCGCTTGCGCGGAAACTCGTTCGAAGCGTCAGCCGCTGTCCGCCTCGATGGCGGATCTTGAGCAGATGGCGTGAAGCTTTTTCGAGGACTTCCACGCGCGCATCGCGCCACCCATAGATGGATTGTTTTCGGTCGCCCACGATGAACAAGCTCGGCTCCCGTATGCGCCCGGTGCCGCCTCCCTCGGCTTGCTCCGACAAAATGGCATCTTGCACGAGACCTTGACCTTCGCCCCAGCTCTCGATGAGCGCTTTCACGAGGCGCCACTGCACGTCGTTCGTATCTTGGAACTCGTCGATGAGAAGGTGGTGGTAGCGCGATTCGAGACGGAAGCGGCTCTGCGCGAACTCGCCGCGGTTCTCGAGGAGAGCGACGGCGTGGGTGAGCACGTCGCTGAAATCTAGGCCGGCGCGCGCCGCTTTGAGCTTGGCGAAACGCTTCGACGCCGTATCGTATAGCTCGAAGAGTTCTCGGATCGCGTAGAAGTCTTTCTCGCGCAACCAAGTTTTGTAAGCGCGCGCGACCAAAGGCGCGAGCCCGATTACACGGTCGCGGTGTGTTTCGTAGTCTTCGGTCCGCGCGAAGCTGTTTTTCGCAACTTGCTTCGAGAGGCGGCGGCGAGGGGTTTTATCTTGCGTCAAAAAATAGCCAGCGATCTCCTCGACATCCGCGCTTCTGATCCTGTCCGCGTCGATGGCGCCCCGAAGGGCGAACCCCAGGGCTTTCAATACGGGCGCTGCCGAAGCTCCCGTGGCCAAGAACTGCTCCACACCTTCGGCGCCGCGAAAAGCACTCTCGAGGCTCTTCGAGACACGCTTCAAGCTCGCGGTGAGGTTGATCGATTTCGGGACGACGCGGTGGACGTAGCGCGCGAGTATCTCCTCTTTCAGAAGACGGCTCGTCAGGAAATCACGCATGCCTCGTCGGAGCGTGCCCTCGTCGAAGCGCGCGATGAGAAAGCGCAGATCGACTTTCGAGCCACGGCGCGCCTCGGCCATGATTTGGTCGATGGACTCTTCGAGCAACCGTTGATTGTCGACTTCGTCGATGAGTGCTACGTCGGGGTCGAGTCCTGCTTCGAGAGGAAATTCGCGCAAGAGCCCGAGACAAAACGCGTCGATGGTCGTGATGTGGATCTCGAAAAGACGCGTTCGGATGTCCTTCCAGAGCTCTTTGCGTTTCTTGAGCTCTTCGATGATTCGGCTGCGCATCTCGCCCGCGGCTTTGCGGGTGAACGTGAGCGCGAGGACGTGTCTCGGGCTCGCACCCTCCTCGATGAGATGGATGTAGCGATCCACGAGCACACGCGTCTTGCCGGTGCCGGCGGAAGCTTCGAGCGCGACGTTCATGGTCGGATCCGAGGCGAGCTCGCGGGCGCGCCGGTCGACGAAGGTGACGTCGCCCTTCACGCGTCCTCCTTTATTTCTTTGCGACAAACGCCGACGAAGCCGCAGCTGTAGCAAAGGGTGTCCCGGTGCGGCTTCGGCGGGAAGCGGCCCTTTCCGATCGCGGCGAAGGTCTTGACGAGAAGTGCACTCGCTTTTTGGTAATCCGCGCGCGCCGTCGACCGGCGGTCGCGGAAGCTGAGATAGACGGATTCCTCGATGGGTGTGCCTAGATCTTGCGACAGACACATCGAGTAGAGCGGAACTTGGAGCGTCACCGATGCTTCCGGCGCGCGGCCGCTCTTGTAGTCGTAGACGTGCAACCGGCCGTCGGCATCCACGTCGGCGCGATCCACCCGTCCTTTGATTTGCACGAACCAGGGCTTTTCACCGCCGGGCCCTTCGGTCAAGCGCAGCGGGGTTTGAAAAGGATACTCGAGCAGCCGCTGTTTCAGCGGGCCGCCCGCCATCTCTCGTCGCAACAGCCACTCGAGAGCGCCGGCCTCACCGGGACCTCCGAACAGGCGGCGGAGCTCCACGCTTCGATGCTCGGGCGGAATCTTCTTGACGGCGATGCTTCGAAACAGAGTGAGTGCGTCCTCATAGGTCTCGGGCTCGATGGGGCGGGGGTCGCTCTGGCCTGCGTCCCATTCCTTGAAGCCTTCGTGCAGAAGGTCATGCAAGATGCGCCCGCGCTCGAGGGGCGTCAGCATGGCTTCGACGTCCTCTTCTTCCTCGAGGCCGAGGAGATAGCGAGAGAAATATTTGAAAGGGCAACGGAGGTAGAGCTCGAGGGCCGTTGGAGACACCGGATCCGGGACGGCGAGCGGCGAGCGGACGATTCCGGGACGGCGCTCGCTCGGAAGCGGTGAGGACGGCTCTATCAGACCTCGGCGGAGCGCTTCACTCTTCGTGACGACGAGCTCCGGCTCGGGCTCGTCGTCGTCATCGTCATCCCTTGGCGGCGCAGGTTCGTGGGGGCTCTCTTCGAGCCAGGTTTCGACTTCTTCGAGAAACGGCGACGCCACCGTAGGGATCTCGTCCTCGAGCTGGTGGCGGATGAGCACGAGATGCTCCTGGCCCAAATCAAGAAGCTCTTGGAACCGAGCTCGCTCTCGCGTCAGTAGCTTGCGATCCGACGGCCAGCCAAAATCGCGCAGGAGCCATTGCGGAAAGAAGATGTTGCGCTCGCCGCGCGCGGGCCACTCGCCTTCGTTGATGCCGAGCAGAATGACGAGATCGAAAGCGCCAAACCCTGCCGAGCGAGCGTCGACCACCGTCACGCCGCCAGAGCCCGTCCGAAGAGCGAAGGTGTGCGCCTCCACCGCGCGGCGAAATTTCGCGCGGAAAGTGTGGAAGTCGACACAAGGGTCGCCGACATGTAAAGCCGCCTCTTCCAAGCGTTCGAGGATCGCGTTGACCGCGGCTCGGGCTCTCTGATGACGCTCGTCCGGGAGCGTGCGGGTGAAGGTCTCGAGAAAATCACGAAGGCAGCGAATCTTGGCGCCGAGCGAGCTCTCGGTCTGAAGCTCGGAGAGCGCCTTTCCAGCCTCCAGGATGGCGGCGAGTGGTGCCAGCACGCGCCCGGCCGCATCGCCGGTTTCCATCCCGGGCAGGCTCGGTTGCGTCGGCGGCCGGCTCTTCCTTGCGAAAAGCTTTCGCCAACGCTCGAGCCCGCCAGGCTCACGATAGCGCAGCGTGAGCGCGTCGAGCGCGGCCACTTCGGATGGGCCGACGCCTTTGAAGACGAAGAACGGAGTGCGTAGGAGCGCGAGTGCTTCGTTGCGCCGCGCGTCGGTCGCGGCGAGCTCGATAGCGAGATCGACCGCGGCCATGTAGGGCTCGGTGGCGAGTGGAAAGCTGTCCTGGAGCTCGAACGGGACGCCGGCTTCGCCGAGAACTTTCTTGGCTAGGTACAGATAGGGGAGCGGTGACGGCACCACGATGGCGACGCGATCGAGCGGCGGCAGTTCTTTGTTGTCTTCGAGCTGCTTCATGAACCGCACGGCATCGACGAGCGACTCTTCCCGATCGCGTGCGACGTGGACTGCGCGGTTCAAGAGCTTCGGAGGCGTCGCGCGTGGCTCCTCATCCACGTGGAGGTCCGGTGCGGCTTCAGCTAGTGAGGCGGGGAGCGCGGAAACTTTGTCCACGACGACCACGCTCAGCGAGTCGAGCCCTCGGGCTCGTGTCAGAAAATCGAGATCGGCGGGCGTGAGTGTCTCCGAGCCGAGGACGAGGGCTCGCTCGTAGGGAAACGGCTCTCTCGAAAGAGCGTGGCGGACCGAGGGCGGATCGTGGAGCTCGAGGCGCTCGAGCGCTTCGCGATAGGTTTCGAGCGACGCTTCGAGAAAGCGCGTCTGTGCGCCCATTCTGGCGGCGCCCAGATCGTCAGGTGCCTCGAGCTCTTCTAGCGCCCGCTTGGTGAAGTCTTTGAGCTCGCCACGGTTTTGAAGGAGCTCGTCATAGAACGTCAGCACACGCGGCGCAAGCCCGGCGCGCACTTTGAACGGCGGTGGGCTCCCGGACGCCGCGGCCTTTTGGAAGCCCTCTTCGAGAAGGGCCTCTCGAAGGAGTGGGTCCGCGAGGCGCACTCTGCCTTGGCTGCGCTCTGCGAGGTCTTGGAACAAGGGGCCCAGCGTCGTGATGACGGGGAGAAACACGATTTCGCGTATCGTCGAGAGGTTGCGCTCGAGCTGGGCTCTATATAGATGTGCGGCAGCGGCCGTCGGGACGAGGACAACGGTACGACTCAGGGCAAGAGGGTCCCGCTCCGCTTGTTCCTGGAGCGCGCGGCTCGCGAAGGCGCTCACGCCGCGCCAACCGCGGCATAGCACGAGCACTGGTTTCGGCATTATCCTGCCCATTCTATCTACTCGCTTGCAGCTCTATCCGAATAGATAGGACGAACCCATCCCAATAATAGTCGAGGCGCTTTGTTTTCTTGAGTTTAGGTGGATAGTCGTGTGTGGAATGTCCCTTGCACTGGTTAGGGAAGAAGCACACAAGGAGGCGTGCAAATGGCGACGACGACCGGGACGGCGACCTCCGATGAGATGACGCGAGACCTCGGGAGCTTTCTTTCTGGCCTAGAAAAATGGTGTCTCGTGTGGCTTGCGCAACGGATGCCCCAGCGGGTCAACTCGGACCACCTGACGGCACTGGGCTTAGTGGGCATGCTCGGCGCCGGGATTTCGTTCTGGGCGGCGACTGAGCATGACCAGCCTCTTTGGCTCGTAGGGATGGTCGTTGGTCTCTTTCTGAACTGGTTTGGCGACAGCCTGGACGAGACCCTCGCGCGAGTTCGTGACGCACAGCACCCCAAATTTGGTTATTATGTAGCTCACGTCGTCGATGTGTTCGGCGCGTTCTTCTTGATCGGCGGCCTCGGCCTATCCGGCTATATGAGCCTCTCCATTGCGGCGGTGCTCATGGTCGTGTACTTGTTGGTCGCCTCGGAGATTTATCTCGCGGCTTACGCCGTGGGGGACCTTTCGGATCCATTTCATGCGGCTCGGTCCGACCGAGCTTCGGATCCTTTTCGCGGTTGGAACATTCTATTTGTTGCACAACCCGTACGTGGTGGTGATGGGAACTGAGTACTTGCTTTTCGATGTCGGCGGCGCCTGCGCGATCGTCGGCCTTTTGGTCACGCTGACCGTGACGGTGGCGCGCAACACGCGCACCCTCTACCTTCGGGAGTCGCTTCCGTAATGCCGGAACGATTTCGACCTCTTTTCTTCCGGTGGATCAAGTTCAGCGCCGTCGGCTGGCTCGGCGTGAGCGTTCAGCTCACGATGCTCACGCTACTCGCCGGTCGCCTCGAGATGCACTATCTCGTCGCGACCGCGCTCGCGGTGCAGTGCGCTATCCTGAATAACTTCTTTTGGCACGAACGCTGGACGTGGGGCGACCGGGGGCTCTTGAACGCACCGGGGAGATGGCAGCGGTTTCTGCGCTTCAACGCGACCTCGGGCACGCTCTCGATTCTCGGAAATGTCGTCTTTATGAGCATCTATGTCGGACAGTTCGGGCTGCATTACCTTGTCGGGAACATTGCCTCGATCGCGTCCTGCACGATCTTGAACTTTGTGATCAGCGACAGGCTCGTCTTTCTCGCGATGCCCACGGACGCGCCGGCATCGTGTGAATAGCTAGTCGGGCGCGACGTCCATCACCCAAATGTCGCCGAGATCTTCGCCCCATGTACTACTGCCGCTGCTGCAGCGCGCCCGATCCTGGCACGGGCGTCGGAACCGTTCCCGACGCCACTCGGGACGCTGGACACCATGCATCTCGCGACGGCGCTGGTCTGGCGCGACCGCACTCAGCAAGATTTGATCATGGCAACGCACGATGGCGGCCTCGCAATAGCCGCCCGTGCGTACGGGATCGGTGTGCTCGGCGTCTGATCGCGCTAACGCGGTTCAGGGTGCTATTTTTCCACAGCGGACGTTTCCGCGGAAACGTCTAAACCGGACCCATCAGATGTCGCAGCCCTTTCGCACCGCAACATTCATGGTTGAGATCCGTACTGAATAGAGAATCCGCGCGGACGATGAAACAGATGGACACGAGTGAAAGTACAGTGTAAACTTCAAAAGGTCCAGCTAAGTCCATCGTCGCTTGGGCGACATCGGCAACCGAGTTCCGTACCTCACACGTTCGTCAGCTTGACCTCCGACGAGACATATCTATAAGGTGTCGGGCGATTAACTACATGGCAGAGAAGAGTAGTCTCGACGACCTGAAGATCGACCGAAGTGGGGTGAGCGACTCGCCGTCCGGATCGTGGACGTGGGTTTTACTCTTGCTGCCGCTGGCCGTGATTTCTGGTCTCGTCTATTGGCTCCTGCAGCCAGAAGGTAAGACGGTTGTCGTGGTCGTGGCTCGTGAAACTTCTCTCGAAGGCGGCCAAACGGTACTGAACGCCTCCGGATATGTCACCGCGCGGCGCAAAGCGGTCGTCTCATCCAAGGTAACGGGGAAAGTTCTCGAAGTTCTGATCGACGAAGGGATGGAGGTTCGTGAGGGGCAAGTTCTCGCGCGTCTGGATCCCTCGAACGTCGAGCGGAGTTTGAGCCTCGCGGAAGCGCAGCTCGGCTCGGCGAAGAGTGTGCTCGCGGAGACGAAGGCGTTGCTCGTGGAAGCGAAGCTGCGTCTCGATCGTACGAAAGCACTCGTGGAGGACGACGTTTTGAGCCAAGCTCAGCTCGACGCGGTGCAGGCGGAGTCGGGCTCTCTCGAAGCGCGGCTCGCGCGCCAGGGGGAAGACGAAGCCGTCGCCGAGCGCCGGCTCGACGTATGGCAACAGCAGCTCGAGGACACCGTGATCCGCGCGCCGTTCGGCGGCATCGTAACGACCAAGGATGCGCAGCCGGGCGAGATGATCTCGCCGGTGAGCGCTGGCGGCGGGTTCACGCGCACGGGGATTGGTACGGTCGTCGACATGACCTCACTTGAGATCGAAGTCGACGTCAACGAGAGCTATATCAACCGCGTACGGGCGGACCAAGAAGTCGAGGCTGTTCTCGACGCTTACCCGGATTGGAAAATCCCGTGCCGCGTGATCGCGATCGTGCCGACCGCGGATCGTGACCGGGCGACGGTACGCGTGAGGATCGGCTTCGATGAGCTCGATCCGCGCATTTTGCCCGACATGGGCGTCAAGGTGGCTTTTCGTGAGACAGCGGTGGACCAGGCCGTCCGGCGCGTCGTGCTCATTCCTAAAGAAGCGGTGCACAAAGATGACGGCCGGGATGTGGTTTTCGTGATTGCGGGCGACAAGGTTGAACGTCGCGCGGTCACGTTGAGCGTGAGCGAAGGCAAGGACGCCATCGTCACCGCGGGGATCGAAGGCGGGGAGAGCGTCGTCGTGCAAGGCCCGCCCGATCTCGCCGATGGAGACCAAGTGGAGGTATCGAGTCCATGAGTGTGAATGACAACGGGACGCTCGTCAAAGTCGACGCAGCGACCAAATATTTCAAGAGAGGCTCCGAGGAGATCCATGTTCTCGAGAAGCTCGACATGCAAGTACCGGAAGGCGAGTTTCTGGCGCTCATGGGACCGTCCGGCTCGGGGAAGAGCACGCTCTTGAATTTGATCGGGGGCTTGGACAGGCCCACGTCTGGATCGGTAACGGTGGCGGGTGAGCGCATCGACCGTCTCTCGCGACAAAAGCTCGCGGCCTGGCGGGCGCGCCATGTTGGGCTCGTGTTTCAGTTCTACAATTTGCTGCCGGTCTTGACCGCTGAGCGTAACGTCGAGCTTCCGTTGCTCCTCACGCATCTCTCCCGCGCAGAGAGGAAGAAACACGTCGATGCTGCACTCGACGTGGTGGGTCTATCGCATCGGAAGACCCATTACCCGAAAACTTTGTCGGGTGGCGAGCAGCAACGCGTCGGCATCGCCCGCGGCATCGTCAGCGACCCTACGCTTCTTCTCGCTGACGAGCCGACCGGCGACCTCGATCGCAAGTCGGGGGACGAGGTTCTCGATCTTCTGAAAGCGCTCAACAAAGACCACAACAAGACCATTATCATGGTAACGCACGATCCTCACGCCGCGCTGCGCTCGACGCGCACGCTCTACCTGAACGAAGGCAAGCTCAGCACGGAGCCGGCCGAATGAAATTCGTGAAACTCGTCATCAGTAATTTCAGACGCAAGATCATACGCACCGTACTCACGATCCTGTCGATCCTCGTGGCCTTTATCTTGTTCGCCTATCTCGCGGCCATCCGGCAATCTTTGAGCCAAGGCATCGACGTCGCCGGGGCGGACCGGCTCGTGGTGAGGCACAAAGTCTCCATCATTCAAATGCTTCCCGGAAGCTACGAAGCGGATATCGAGCAAATCCCGGGCGTCGCCGACGCCACGTTCTCGAATTGGTTCGGCGGCATCTACCAGGAGCCCAAAAACTTCTTCCCGCAATTCGCGGTGAACCCGGAAGAGTACCTCGCGATGTATCCGGAGTTTCTCTTGTCCGACGAGGAGAAGGAGGCGTGGTTCTCGACGCGCACCGGGGCGGTCGTCGGGCGGAACACGGCCGAGCGATTCGGCTGGGAGGTGGGCGACAAAGTGCCTATCCAAGGGACGGCCTGGACGCGCAAGGGCGGCCAGCGCACTTGGGATTTCGACATCGTCGGCATCTACGACGGCGCGGAGCAAGGCACGGACACGACACAGTTCCTGTTCCATTACGCCTATTTCGACGAGGCGCGGAGTTTCGGCCGCGGGCTCGTGGGCTGGTACATTGTGCGCGTCGACGACCCGGACGACGCCGTCCGTATCGCAACCGCCATCGATGACACGTTTGCCAACTCGCCCGCGGAGACGAAAGCGGAGACCGAAGGTGCCTTCGTGCAAGGCTTCGCGGATCAGATCGGTAATATCGGCGCCATCACCCAGGCGATCCTCGTCATGGTCTTCTTCACGATCCTTCTCGTCGCCGGCAACACGATGGCGCAATCCGTGCGGGAGCGCACCGGCGAGCTCGCCGTTCTCAAGGCGGTGGGCTTCACCGATAGCCACGTGCTGGTCATGGTGCTGCTCGAGGCGATGGCTATTGCGGGGGTCGGCGGATTTCTCGGGCTCGGCGTGGGGTGGCTGATGATCTCGCGGGGCGATCCCACCGGCGGGCTGCTCCCGATTTTCTTCTTGCCGCCGAAAGACATCGTCATGGGCGTTATCCTCGTGATTGTACTCGGGCTAGTCACTGGGCTCTTGCCCGCGCTTCAGGCCGGGCGTCTTCGCATCGCGGACGCCTTGAGGCAGCTCTAGAAGGTTTACTATGTTCAACTGGTTTTCTCAGATCTTCGCGTTGATCCAATTCAACCTCCGGACGATTTGGCAGCGTAAGGGCTCTTCGGCTGCGGCGCTTTTCGGGATAGCGGGTGTCGTTGCCGTTCTCGTCGGTGTCTTGTCGATAGCACAAGGTTTTAGTGCGGTGATGAATGCTTCCGGCAAGCCCGACACCGCGCTCATTTTGAGAAGCGGCGCCGACACCGAAATGATGAGCGGCCTTTCGCGCGAGACGACGCGCATCATTGCGGATACCGAAGGCATCGCACGCAGCACCGAAGGCGCGCTCGCTTCCGCTGAGCTCTTCGTGATCATCAATCTTCCGAAGCGATCGACAGGCACGGATGCGAACGTGCCGTTGCGGGGCGTCGAGCCCATGGCCTTTAGCGTAAGAAGCGATGTCAATATCATCCAAGGTCGCCCCTTCGAATGGGGCCGAAACGAGGTCATCGTTGGCTCGGGCGCCGTGCGCGAGTTCGAGGGTCTCGAGCTCGGTGGGCGGATTCCCGTCGGCAAAGAAGAGTGGACCGTCGTGGGTATCTTCGAAGCCAATGGTGGAATCTCCGAATCCGAGATTTGGACGGACGCGAGCGTTCTGCAGCCGGCCTTTCGCCGCGGCAATTCGTTTCAAGCCGTCTATGTAAAAATCGAGACCCCGGAGAGTTTTCAAGACTTCAAAGACCGGTTGACGACGGACCCGCGGCTCAACGTCAAGGTCATACGGCAAGACGACTACTATGCCGACCAGTCGACCGCGATCACCGGCCTCATTACCGGGCTCGGCACGTTGATCGCCGGATTGATGGGAATCGGTGCTGTCTTCGGCGCGCTCAACACGATGTATAGCGCGGTGTCGTCGCGAACGCGCGAGATCGCGACGCTTCGCGCGCTCGGGTTCGGTAACGGCCCGATAGTGATCTCAGTGATGGTCGAAGCTCTTGTGCTCGCGCTCATCGGTGGTGCAATCGGGGCGGGCCTGGCTTACGTCGCTTTCGACGGCTTCCGCGCCGCGACGATGAACTGGCAGAGCTTCTCTCAAGTCGCCTTCGCGTTCGACGTGACGCCAGGCTTGCTCGTCCGGGGCATTTTCTACGCCGCGATAATTGGGCTCGTGGGCGGTCTTTTTCCAGCGATTCGCGCCGCGCGCATGCCGGTGGCGGCCGCGCTTCGTGAGGGCTGAAGTCGACGGACACTGGCGGATCAGGAAACGAGCGCTCTCGTTCTCGCCATCCTCTCGGTGAACTCATCGGGATCGAGCCCGTGTATGACACGAATGCCCGGGGCTTGCCGGAGGAACTCCGCGGGCGCTTTCGGAAGAACTCTGACCTTGAACCAGAATCCTAGTCCTAGTCGGTTCGCGCGAGCGCTACTTACACACACGCCGGCTGGGCCGTAGCGTCCTCTGCCTGGGACGAGTTCGTTGAGAACTAGAGCGGCCGGTTCGGGTTCGCGATCGTGCGCCACATGTGGGATGACGGTGAATCGTCCCCACCCAGACCCTCTGCGGGCTGCTTGAAATGGCGGCCGATGATGTCGATGAAAGGCTCGATCGAGACTTTGGCCTCGCGATCGAACGAGTATTCGTCATTCATCGTAATGAGCCGCGCTTCCATGTACCACTTGTGATCGCGAGCCTTCTTGTGGGCCGCCTGGAGATGGGCATCTGGCTCGTAATCCTTGCCAAAGATGCGGTTATAGAAATCGGGATATTCGTAGCCGACTTCGGGATCGGGAAAGAAGCGGAGCGCCTGGTGGTAACGAATGCCCCAGCTCACGCGCTCGTCGACATAGGGCTCGTAAAGTTGCGCGCCCCACCAACCGTGGTCGGGCTTGATCAGGCTGAGCACGGTGTCGTGCAGCAGGCAGGCGAGCACAGTGCGTTCCGGTTGGCCCGTTTTTATCGCGCGTGCCGCACTCTGGAGAACGTGCCGTGCGGGGGCGAACCGCAGCTCGAAGAAGTCCACGAGAGTCGGTTTGGCCGGCATCGGCTTCAAGTTCTTGTTCTCGGCGAAGAGCCGTCCCGTCCCGCGCGGCACGGGCCGTTCGGGATCGTAAAATGGCAAAGTCGCATTGTCTTCTTCGTTGATACCTTCCGAGCTGTTCAGCTGCTCGATCATGTAGTGCTCGAGCGCCTCGGCGCGGGCGTTTGGGCTCATCGCTTGGACCGCGGCCACGCCACCCAGGCTGCCGATAAATGCTCTCCGATCAATTTCCACACTTACCTCCTTCCCCTCTGCACGGATCGTCTCTTTATTTGAAGCGGATGTCAACGCTCACAAAATGCCTTGTCGGTGGCGCTCGGCGGAGGCTACTCTGGCTGGTGGAAGGGTGGTGATCGAGAGATGAAGCACATTCTGTGGATCGGGGGTTTACTCATCGTGGCTCAGGGGGACTCCCGGTTCCGGCTCGACGAGCCCTTTTCGCTTGCGATAGGCGAGACCGCCCGCCTGGACGACGCGGGGCTCTCGCTGACTTTCCGTGACGTGACGCGGGACTCTCGATGTCCCAAAGAGGTTTCGTGCATTGTGGCGGGGAGCGCCGTTATTCGCTTTGATGCGGTCGTTGACGGTGAGAAGACCACGCTCACTTTCGAAATACCTCCAGGCGGGGAGGACGCGCAATCACTCGCCGGTCTGACGGTCACGCTCACGGCGCTCGAGCCGGAGCCCGAAGCGGGTAAAAAGATGGAGCGTTCGAGCTATGTGGCAAAGTTGGTCGTGGCGGCGACGACGCGGGGTGAAGTCAGCGTGGCAAGCTCCGCCCACCTTGGACTCACGTAGCTACTCAAGGTCTCGAGCCGGTCGTCCCTGTGTGCTGGGTGGCACATGAGCTCCGATGTGCCATCGGGAGCGGCGTCCAGCGTCTCGAGCAGCTCGTCTTCGCTCACGTTGTCAGCGCCATAAAAGTTCGCGAGAAAATGGTCTGCCGTCTCGACACCGTCTCGACGGATCCGCTCGCGCGTCGCGTCGTCGGGGGCGCGCACCGTCACGCCCAGCCTTGCCGCTTCTTCAAGAACCGCGGTCAAGATCCCTGGAAAGGCATGGACGTGATGATGGCCGTCGATGTGGGTGGGTGCGCGTCCGACGCCTTTTTCGAACAGCTCGAGCTGAGCGCGGAGCTCACCGCGGACTTGCTCTGGCGTGGCGCGCTCATGGGCGCCGGATTCGAGCCTGCGGAAACGTCCCTCGGCGTCGACGAGATCGAGAAGCGGCTCACGCGGGCCGGTAGGACGAGCAAAGGTGAGGACGAAGTGAAGCCCGACCACGAGAGACGTGTGGTCCCGCGCCCAGGCGAAGGCGCTCTCTGCCGCTTCGGCGCTCACCATCAAAGACGTTGCGGTCACGATGCCCTGCTCGTGGGCTTCGACGATGCCGGTGACGACCCCGGGGGTGAGCCCGAAATCGTCGGCCGTGACGATGAGCCGTTTCATACGGTATTCTAGTCCTCGAAACCGTAGGAGATCGAGCAACTCGCGCGCCCCGGCCGAATCGAGGGCTACGCAGCCGCCCCGAGATGGATGGGACTGCGTCTTTCGATATTATGAGTAGGATGGGCGCCACATGAAACGAAACTTTTACCTGTTGGTGCTCGCCGTCTCGTTGGTTGCCTGTGCAGGATCGCGCCGCGGGGAGCACGCCACCGTCGCGGCCAAGACCTGGGTCGATGAGACCCTCGCCGGTCTTTCGCTCGAGCAGAAAGTCGGGCAGATGATTTATCCGCGCAGCGACGGCGTTTTTGTGAACGCCTCGGATCCCGAGTCGCGCACGCTCACTGAGGCCGCGCGTTCGGGGCGCATTGGCGGGGTCGTGTTCTTCAAAGGAGAGCCCTACGAAACAGCCGCCATCGTGAATCGGCTTCAGGAAGCTTCGAAGCTCCCGCTACTCATGGCGTCGGACTACGAGTGGGGAACCGCGATGCGCGTCCAAGGCGGGAGCCGCTTCCCGCGCGCCATGGCGATGGGGGCGGGCGCGAGCCTTGTGGACATGGAGTTTCAAGCCGAGGTTACCGCGCGTGAAGCGCGGGCCTACGGGATTCATCTGCTGTTGAATCCTGTTCTCGACTTGAGCACGAACCCAAAGAACCGCGTTATTACGACGCGGTCCTTCGGCCAAGATCCGGACCGCGCGGGGGAGCTCGGCGTCGCCTTTATCAAGCGCGCGCAATCGCTCGGCGTGCTGACGACGGCGAAACACTTCCCCGGTCACGGTGCGACCGTGGTCGATTCGCATCTCGGGCTTCCCGTGCTCGATTTCGATCTCGAGAGGTTGAAACGCGTCGAGATGGCGCCTTTTCGCGCCGCCATCGACGCCGGCGTCGCGGCTATCATGCCCGGACATATCGCGGTGCCCGCGCTCGGGGGTGCGAGGGATAGGCCGAGCACGCTTTCTAGCGAAGTGCTTCAGGGAGTGCTCCGAGGCGATCTCGGCTTCGACGGGCTCATCGTGAGCGATGCCCTCGACATGGGCGGCGCTCGGCAGAATGCCTGGGATGGCGAGGTGGCCGTAGCCGCGGTGCGCGCGGGCGTTGACATGTTGCTCGTGCCGCCCGACGCCCTGGTGGCCTATCAATCCGTGCTTCGAGGTGTCGAGCGCGGTGATATCCCGCTCGCTCGGATCGATAGCGCGGTTCGGCGCATCCTCGAGGCGAAAGCGAGGGTCGGACTTCATCGAGCCCGAACGGTCGACCTCGAAGCACTTCCCTTGCGCGTTGCCGCGCCCGGATTTGCGGATCGCCTCGACCGAGTTTTCGACAAGACGATAACACTCGTAAAGAACGAGAGCGATCTCTTGCCCTTTACCGGTGCCGCGCCACCACGCCTGTTGCTCGTGGATTTCGTTTTCTCGAACGACCGGGATTCCGAGCCCGACATTTTCGCGGAGGAGCTCGAAAGGCGCGCCGCCACCCTGCGCCGCATCCGGCTGACGCCGCGCACCGCTGCCACCCGCGCCAAGGAGATCCGACCCGAGGACGGCGAGATCGTTCTCGTGGCAAGCTACGCGCGTACGCGATCGTTTCTCGGCCAAGGCGAGCTCGCGTCAGAATTGGGCGAAAGGCTGAGCACACTCGCGAGAAATGGCACGACCGTCGTGTTCGCGAGCCTCGGAAGCCCCTACACATTGAACACGGTTCCCGACGCAGCCGTGCTCGTCACGACCTATGACGGAGCGCCTGGGTCGCAGCGTGCCCTTGCGCGGGCCCTTTTCGGTGAGGTCAAAATCTCCGGGAAGCTTCCCGTTGGCCTTTCGGAGCGATATCCTCAGGGTCATGGAATTCAGGTGGATGCGCATCGCATGAAGCTCGCCGAAGTGACTCATCCGCAGGATGTCGGGATGTCGAAGAGCGGACTCGAAGAGGCCGCGCGCCTCGTGGAAGAGGCTATCGAAGACGGCGCCGCGCCGGGGGCCGTCATTCTCGTTGCGCGGCGCGGCCAGATCGTGCTCGAGAAAGCTTTCGGTCACATGAGCTATGACGACGGCGCCGAGCGGATGCGGCTCGATACGATGTTCGATCTTGCCTCGCTCACCAAGATCTTCGCTACGACGACGCTCTCGATGATTTTTTACGAGAGGGGTCTCCTGGATCTCGAGAGCCCGGTCTCCTCCTACATTCCCGAGTTCCGCGGTGAAGACAAGGATCGGGTTCTGGTGAAGGATCTGCTCGCCCATTCGGGAGGGCTTCTCTGGTGGACGGACCTGTATATGAAGTTCGAAGGCCAACCGCCCGACAGAGCTCGTCGCGGCTATATCCAAGCGATTTGCGAGATGCCACTCGATTACTCGCCTCGCAGCAAGACGTCCTATTCGGACCTCGGGATTCTGCTCTTGGGAGAGATTCTGGAGCGCGTGTCGGGGAAGCCGCTCGATGTGATGGCGCAGGAGGAAGTCTTCGATCCTCTCGCGATGGACGACACCATGTTTCGTCCTCCTGAGTCCCTGCTCGCGCGTATCGCGCCCACGGAGCAGGATGCGTGGCGCGGCCGCGTCGTGCACGGGGAAGTGCACGACGAAAATGCTTTCGGTCTCGGAGGTCTCGCGCCCCATGCCGGTCTTTTTTCGACGGCGTCGAGCCTGGCACCGTTTCCGCAAATGTACCTGAACGGGGGTGCTTATAACGGCCGGCGCATCGTCAACGCGGAAACCATCGAGCTCTTCACGACGCGCGCCGAGCTGGCTCCAGACAGCAGCCGGGCTCTCGGATGGGATACGCCTTCCGAGCCTAGCTCTGCGGGGGCTTACTTCTCGGCGGAATCCTACGGCCATACGGGCTTCACCGGCACGTCGATGTGGATCGATCCAGAGCGTGAGCTCTTCGTCCTCCTTCTCACGAACCGTGTGCATCCGACGCGCGAGAATCGAAAGCTCTATGACGTGCGTCCCAAGTTCCACGACGCGATCATGAAAGCGATCGTCGACATGGAGATCCATCCTCGCGGAGCGAATTGATGCGGCACCTGATTCTGATCACCGCTCTCGCGATGGGAGGTTGCAACATGCCGAGCGAGCCAGCGCCCTCCGACGCAACGACGGACGCGGATGTCGTCATCGTCGGCGCCGGGATCTCCGGCATTTCCGCTGCGCTCGAAGCGGCGCGTGGAGGCGCCTCCGTGCTCGTGGTGGACATGTGGTCCATTTTCGGTGGCCACGCGGTCATGTCGCATGGCGGGCTTTGCATCGTGGATACGCCCGTGCAGAAAGCCCAAGGCGTAAGCGATAGCGCCGAGCTCGCAGAGAGAGACTTTCTCACCTGGGGTGAAGACGCCGATGCGGAATGGGTGCGCTACTACACGGAAAACTCGCGCGAGCAGATCTATGACTGGGTCACGGAGATGGGTGTCGAGTTCTCCGGCGTGCTTCGGATCCCAGGTAACAGCGTCGCGCGCTTTCACGAGCCGATCGGCCGGGGCCTCGGCCTCGTCAGCCCGATTTATCGTCAGGCGGTGCTGAATCCCAACATTCGCTTCGTGTGGAACTTCAAGGTCGACGGGCTCGTCACACGAGAAGGTCGGGTCGTGGGCGTGGACGGTGCCTATATGCGCGGCGGCGAGCGCGGAAGTTTCCGCGGCGATCTCGTCGTGCTCGCGACGGGGGGCTTTCAAAGCAATTTGGATATCGTTCGCGAGTACTGGCCTGAAGCCGTGCGCTTCCCGGAGAAGATGCTCGCCGGCTCCGGTGTGAACTCGCACGGGTCCGGGCTCGCCATCGCGGAGCAAGCCGGCGCCGCGCTTCGTAACTTGGATTATCAGTGGAACTATGCGACTGGGCTTCCGGACCCTCGCTACCCGGGCGGATATCGCGGGCTGAACGCGAGCAACAACGCTTCTATTTGGGTGAACGCGACGGGCAAACGTTTTGTGAACGAGCGGGGAAGCACGAAGGAGAAGTTTCCCGCGCTCTTGGCGCAGAAGCCCGCGCGCTACTGGGCCATCTTTGACGAGACCAGTAAGCGGCAGTTCGCCATCACCGGCTCCGATTGGGCGGACTTCGACGTCATCGAGAAAGTCATCTTCGAGAATGACGAGCTGGTGCAATCGGCCGACAGCCTAGAGGCGCTGGCCGAAGCAGCGGGGCTGCCGCCGAGAGCCCTCGTCGATACCGTGACCCGCTACAACGAGATGATCGAGGATGGCAGCGATAACGACTTTGGCCGCTTCGGCAGCGACTCCCGAACGAGCCCGCCACGCATCGAGACGCCTCCTTTTTATGCGGTTACCTTCTTCCCGATTTCGCGCAAGAGCATGGGCGGCATCGCCATCGATATCGACACTCGCGTGCTCGATAAGAGCGGCAAACCGATCGCGGGGCTCCTCGCGGTGGGCGAGGCGACGGGCTTTGGCGGTATCAACGGAAAGGCTGGTCTCGAAGGAACGTTCCTCGGTCCGTCCATTGTCACCGGCCGCGTAGCGGGGCGCACGATCTTGACGGAGCTCGCTCGACTCCGCCAAGGCTCCGGCGAGGCGATGACGCCGAGCGTCGAGGCACAAAACCCAGGCCTTCCACCGGAGGCAGTGGCGGGCGAGGACTGCGCAACGTGTCACGATCTTCCGGGGCTCATCGAAGACCCTCGGCCAGGCTATACCCATTTCGAGAACGTCCACCGGGTCGTCCTCGAGCGGCAATATGACTGCGGCCGGTGCCACGGCGAGATGCTTCCGATCGATCTCGACCGCCACGTGATCGACCGCGTGGCGCAGATCGAAAGCTGCAAGTCCTGCCACGTAGCCACCGAGCACTGAATGGTAGCGTCCCTCTACGGGGTTCGCTACACTTCAAGTAGCTTTAATTTCGCAGCCAGTTGAAAAATCGGCCATCTTGGAGGCCTTTTGTCCCTCGCCCTCTGCGTGATCTTCTTTCTTTCGGGCGCCTCGGCGCTCTTGTTCGAAACGCTCTGGTTTCGCCTTGCCGGTCTGACGTTCGGCAATAGTCTCTGGGCCTCGAGTCTCGTCCTCGCGGCTTTCATGGGTGGGCTCGGACTAGGAAACCTCCTGGCGTTGCGCTACGGCCCACGTCTCAAAAAACCTCTCGTCGTTTATGCAATGCTCGAGGTTGTTATTGGGCTCGTCGGCTTTTTACTCGTCCTCGTCTTCCCACTCCTCACACCCGCGCTCGTCCCGATCTTTCGGCCTTTTCTCGATTCACCCGTGGTGCTTCAGTTCTTGAGGCTCGTAATCGCCTTTGCTCTTTTGCTGATTCCCGCCACGGCGATGGGTATGACGCTGCCGCTTCTCGTGAAGACGCTCTCGGTGCGTGACGAGAATTTCGGCCGTGTGCTGGGACGGCTCTACGGTTTCAACACACTCGGCGCCGTTGCCGGAGCGCTCTCCGGAGAGCTTTTGTTCATTGGAATGTTGGGTCTGCGGGGTACAGGTCTCGTGGCAGCGCTTCTCAACATTGTTGCCGCGGCGGCGAGTTTGGCGCTCGCCCGTGTGATCGTTTCTAAAGACGAGACTCCCGATAGCACGAGCGTGAAGCTAACGCCCGCCGTGCTGTCGCTCCTCGGAGCGGCCCTGTTGTCTGGAGCGCTCCTGCTCGGTCTCGAGGTGGTCTGGTTCCGCTTTCTTCAACTCTTCGTGCTTGGGAGCAGCTTGATCTTCAGCGTGATGTTAGCGGTCGTTCTGCTCGGTATCGCTCTCGGCGGGCTCTTCGCCTCCGTTTGGTTGGGGCGCCGTCCGGGCGACTATCGCCACGCTCGGCTCGTCGCGCTCGCCGCGTCGATGCTCACCGTGTTCACCTACATCCTTTTCGACGATGGGTTCGGCTTTTACGGGCCGTCTCCGGTGAAGCCGGTTCCCGATGCGCCCACGGCGTTTTACATCACGCTCGGCTTGTGCGGGCCCGTGAGCTTTTTGTCCGGCATCCTCTTTACGTTTCTCGGACGAGCGCTCGGTGAAGAGCTCGGAAACGACACGAAGGCGACCGCCGTGCTCACGCTCGCCAACACGACTGGGGCTATGCTCGGCTCGCTAGCCGCGGGTTTCGTATTGATCCCGACCGTCGGCGTGGAGTGGGCGATTTTTCTGATGGGCGCCGCTTATCTCGGCGTCGCTTTCGCGAGCGGCGGTGCGGGCGTGAGCGAGAAGGCCCGCGCGCCCGAAGAGATTCTTGCGCTGCGCATCGTGGTCGGCGCGGCGTTCTTGCTCTTCCTTTTCTTTCCTTTTGGCTTGATGCGGAACCACTACATCCCGATGGCGACGCGGCTCCATCGGCTCGACGGCTCCAAGATCGTTGCGATGCGAGAAGGACCTACGGAAACGGCTATCTATTTGCGCAGTGATCTGTGGGAGCTTCCGCGTCAGTTCCGGCTCATCACAAACGGGTTCTCGATGTCCGGCAGCGGTCCTCGCTCCGAACGCTATATGAAGTTATTTGCCTATTGGCCCGCGGCGTTGCACCCAGAGCCCAAGAGCGCGCTCCTCATCAGCTACGGCGTGGGTATCACGGCTAAAGCATTAACCGAGATCGAAGTGCTCGAGTCGATCGACATCGTGGACATCTCGAAAACGGTGCTCGACCTCAATCGAGAAGTCGGCATGTTCGCGGAGCATCCGCTCGACGACGCTCGTGTCCGGGTCCATATCGAAGACGGACGCTTTTTCCTTCAAGCGACGGGGGAGCGCTACGACATCATTACGGCCGAGCCTCCGCCGCCCAAGAACGCAGGGATCGTCAATCTTTACACGCGTGAGTACTTTCAGCTGCTGCACGACCGTCTGAGCGAGGGTGGGCTAGCGACCTATTGGCTACCGGTCTATCAGATGACGCTCGGCGAGGCGAAAGCCATCAGCAAAGCTTTTTGTGCGGCCTTTACGGACTGCTCGCTTTGGACCGGAGCCGGTACCGAGTGGATGCTGGCGGGAAGCCGCGGAGGGATGCAGCCCATCTCGGATGAGCAGTTTGGGCGGCTCTGGAAATATCCACCGAGCCGCGACGGGCTGGTTGCGATTGGTGTCGAGAATCGCGAGCAGCTCGGAGCGCTTTTTCTCGGCGACGCCTCCTTTTTGCAAGAATGGGTCGGCGACGTAGACATGCTCGAGGACAACTACCCGCACCGCATCTCATCGAGGGTGACGCATTACACCGAAGGGTCTCCCACGATTCAAGAATATTTGCGTGTCATGAACCCGCGCGGCTCGGCCGAACGCTTTTACGCGAGCACGTGGATCGAAGAGCACTGGCCTCGTGGTTATCGAGAGCGGACGCGTGATTATTTCCGATATCAAGACGCGCTGAACCGCCACTTCATGAGTCTTCCCACGACGCTCGTCGATCTCGACACTACGCTCGTCGAGTCGTCGCTCTCCGCCTTGCCCCTATTCCTCCTGAACGCGAGCGCTCGTGATGCTTCGCTCGCCGAACAGGCAGCCAAGGCGGGGACGATCGACCCGAATGTCGACTATTTCCGAGCCGCCCGAGCGATTTCGGAGCGACGCTATGATGAAGCCGTCGCACATCTCGATCGCGCCGTGAGACTCGACAGCGCCGCCATCGAGCTCCAGCAATATCGCATCTTCGCGTCGATGCTTGCGGGCGACGAGGACGCGGCGCGTCAAGCGGGTGAGGACTTGCGTTTGCGGGTGCCCGCCGGGAGCGGCCTAGCGGGTTTCTGGGAATGGTTCGGCGGCCGCGAATCCGTCGACTGAGATTCAGTGCTCCGTTGGTTGGCCGAACTGTCCTGAATCGAGAATGCGCTTGAGGTCGTCGAGATGTGCGGCGTTGATCTTGTCGAACTCGAGTCCGTGGGGGATTTCGATCGACATCGCAGTCTCGGCGTGGCACGACTCACTCCAGACAATCGTCGCAAGGGCCTCGAGAATTTCGTCGCCAAAAAAACTCATGCGGAACTCGTAGCTCTTACCGGGTCGTAAGACTGTATTGGTCATGATGCAGGCGCCGATCTCGGAGAGATTGCGCACGATGCCATAGGCGATCGGCGCGTTGTCTTCGAGGAAAGCGACGGTAACGGAACTGGTGGGGACGGCCCGACCCGTCCGTCTGCCTACGAAATCGTTGTCCACAGCGCGCAGCTCACTCCATTTGGCACCATGGCGAAGACGAAGCCAGCACAGGCTTCGAATTCGTGAAAAATCTTCAATGTGAGACGGAACGACAATAGGAACAAGGGTAATTTAGTGTAAAGTCTGAAGGAATGCAAGCGTGGCGTTGAGTGAAACGTCGCAAGAGCGAAAGGAGTAAAGCAGATGACAGTGAAACGGCCGGCCGCTCCCATGAGAACGCTAATGGGACCAGGCCCGCTCGACATCCATCCCAACGTTTACCGCGCCCTCGCCTCCCCGGTTATCGGCCATCTCGACCCCGCTTATATCGAGGTGCTCGACCAGATTCGGGAACGTCTCCGCATGGTGTTCCAAACGGAAAACCACTTGACCCAAGCCTCGCCCGGGACGGGGACCTCGGGAATGGAGATGTGTGTCGCGAACATGTTGGAGCCCGGAGATCGCGTTCTTTGTTGCGTCCACGGTTATTTCGGCGCTCGCATCCGTCAGATGGCGGAGCGACAAGACGCCGCAGTCACCGTTCTCGAAAGCGAATGGGGTATGCCTGACGATCCCGCGCGCATCGAAGCGGCGCTCAAAGATGGCGGCTACAAGGTCATCACGCTGGTGCATGCGGAGACTTCCACGGGAGTGCTGCAACCGATGGACGATGTCGTCCGTCTGGCAAAGTCGTATGGCGTCAAGATCCTTCTCGATACAGTTACGTCGCTCGGCGGCGTCGACGTCAAGATCGACGAGTGGGGCATCGACGCGGCCTATAGCTGCTCGCAGAAATGCATCGGCTCGCCGCCCGGCCTGGCGCCCATCACTTTCAGCGAACGCGCCGTCGAAGCCATGAAGCAGCGCAGCCACCCCGTGCGTGCCTGGTACCTCGACGCCCAGCTTCTCGATGAGTACTGGACGGGACACAAGTACCACCACACGAGCTCGAGCACGTTGAATTACGGTCTTCTCGAAGCGCTCAACTTGATCGAAGAAGAAGGGCTTTCGAATCGCATCGATCGGCATCTACGCAACCATCGGGCTCTCGTGGCTGGTATCGAAGCGATGGGCCTCGAGATGTTCGTCGCGCCCGAATATCGATTGCCTTCACTCAATACGGTGCGGGTGCCCGAGGGTATCGACGACGCGAAGGTCCGCGGCTACTTGCTCGAGACGTTCAATCTCGAGATTGGCGGAGGGCTCGGCGCCATCGCCGGAAAGGTGTGGCGCGTCGGGCTCATGGGCTATGCGTCTTCACCCGAGCGGATTCTTTTCTTCATGTCGTGCCTCAGCCACTCGCTGGCGGCACAAGGCCACGCGACCGATCTAAAGTCGGGACTGGCCGCGGCAATGGACACGCACGAAAAAAACCGCTTGCCGTGAGCTGGCTTTTCCACCACGGGGCCGTGCCCCGTGGTGGAGGCTCAGCTGCCGAACAGCTCAATCCCGAAAATCCGCGCCGCGATGAGGATTACCGTCATTCCGGTGAAAATCACGAGGCTTGCCCATCCAAACCACGTATCGAAGGTGTTGGGATAGAAGCGGCGGTCCTGTTTCGGGATGACGGTGAAGCAATAATAAAGATTCAACCCAAAGATAATCGGGGCTACGAAAAAAGCGAGCGCCGACGCGATGAGCACCAGCCACACCGGGCGGCCGACGCCGGCGATGATGGCGACCGATGCGATGAGGGAGTAGAACATCGTGATGCGATAGATATTGAACTCCGAGTACCACTTGCTGCGGTGCTCGTCCGTCAAGTCATCGTGAGCGATGCCGGAGAGCGCCGCGGTTTTTCGGAAGAGATTCCGGCAACAGGCCCCGACGACTCTAGGCCAACCGTCAAAATAGTTGAACGCCGTCGAAAAGGTCGCAGCGAAAGCACCGGCGAGAAACACGATCATCATCCACGAACCGACGCTCTTTGTAAATATCTGCGCAATCTGTCCGATGACGGCGCGCCCCTCGACTTCGCTCGGATAGATCCACACTGCCGCGAGCGCGAGAAAGATCGTCGCGATGACGAAGGAAATGATGTATCCGACGCGAAAGTCCCAGAGGCCTATGCGAAACCACCGCTGGCAATATTCGAGGGCATGGGGCGGGAGCTTGGATGTGTCGACCGAAAGATCTTCTTTGCTCGAGCTGAAAGGGTCGAACCTCGCCACGAGGCCGCGATGCTCGAGGTGGTCGCGAATACGCCCCATACCAGCCTTCTTGGCTTTGCCCCATTCCGAAGCTTGGAGGGAGACATCCATTCCCGTGGGAAGCAGTCCTAGAAAAGCAGCCAGTATGAGCCACGATCCTTCGGGCGTCTCGAAGATGAAAAAATGCGCCATCCCGGAAAGGGGGGCCGGCGAGCGTAGAAAAACAGCCACGGTCGAAAGCAGCAAAATGCCCGCACAGATCTTTGTCACGAGCTCCACGAGGCTGTAGCGTCCGCTCAAGATGAGAACTACGCTGAGGACGCCGATGACGAGGGCGAAGATATAAGCGTCGACATCGACACCGAAGTAGTACAGTGAAAAGAAGTAGGCGACCGCCGCAGCCGCCGTGAGGCGTCCCGCTTGGCCGAGAGCGGCTTGCAGAATCGTCGTGATGAGCACGTACCAAACCGGCCACTTGTGCCACGCCGTGGAATAAGCGTCGAGCATGCTGCGGCCCGTGGCGTTCGTAAAGCGAAACGCCATCTCGAAACCGTAATACTTGAAGATATAGGCGACCGGGATGGCCCACAGGAGCGCGAACTCGAACCGGCCGCCCGCCACCGGCGCGGTAACGAGATGACTGGTACCGATGCCGGTCATCATCAAGATCAATCCGGGGCCGAACTGCCGAGCAAGCCCGACCGGGGTCATCTCGGGAAGGGGAAGAGATTCTAGAACGTCGTCCTTGTCGGTCATCGTATGTAGCGCCTACTCGTAAATCTCACAAAAGGGGACATTTATATAGGGAATCGAACGGCGGTGCAACGTGCATCTGCTTTGTCCATTAAAACGCGTTACAATAGTTCGACGCGGCGACGCTACGTCCAACACATTGTAACGAAACAATTTAGCAGTCGAGGCAAAGAAAGATGATGATGGTTGGCGAAATCAAAGTCACCCGAACGAAGGCCTCACGTATAGCCGAGGTCGACTTCGACAACATTCCTTTTGGCCGCGTGTTCAGCGATCACATGCTCGTGGCCGACTACAGCGATGGCGCGTGGCAGTCGCCGGAGATCGTGCCTTACGGCAAGCTGCAATTAGCACCGGCCATGCCGACGCTCCATTACGGCCAGGCCATTTTCGAAGGCATGAAAGCCTATAGAAATGCTGACGGTAAGCCGGTCTTGTTTCGCGCTCGCGACAATTTCGCCCGCATGAACCGCTCGGCGGAGCGTATGGTGATGCCGCCGATCCCAGAAGGGATCTTTCTCGACGGCATCAAGGAGCTCGTACGCCTCGACGTGAATTGGATTCCGAACCAGAAAGACAGCTCGCTCTACTTGCGCCCTCTCATGTTCGCGAGCGACGACTATATCGGCGTGAAACCGTCGGACACTTACAAGTTCGTCATCTTTACCTGTCCGGTCGGGAAGTATTACTCCGAGCCTGTCAAGCTTTGGGTGACGCGCGAATACGTTCGGGCAGCCCAGGGCGGCGTCGGCGAAGCCAAGACGGCGGGCAACTATGCCGCAAGCTACTACGCGGCGAAACAAGCGCAGGACCGTGGCTATGACAACGTTCTTTGGCTCGATGGACAGGATCACCGCTACATCGAAGAATGCGGCACGATGAATATGTTCTTCGTCATCGACGGCGTCGCGGTAACGCCCGAGTTGTCGGGAACGATTCTTCACGGCATCACGCGCGACAGCGCGATCACGCTCTTGAAGGACATGAATGTCGAGGTCCAAGAGCGACGTGTTTCCATCGAGGAGATCACTGAAGCGCACGAAGCTGGCAAGCTCGACGAAGCGTTCGGTGCCGGCACAGCGGCGACGATCTCTCCCGTCATCGAGATTGGTAGTGAAGAAGGTGTCCTTCAGTTGAAGCCGGATGCCGAGCGTAAAATCGGCCCGGCTCTTTTGAAGCAGCTCACGGACATCCGTCGCGGTTTGGCCGACGATGTTCATGGATGGATTGAGCTCGTTTGATATCCTCCTTGAATTGAACTGTAGTTCGTGGCGCTACCTGCTTCCTGCTTCCTGCTACCAAGGCGGCGTTGATGTTTTTTTGGGTTGCTCTCGGTTTTCTCTCCTTTCAGGGGGCTGACACTCCAGTTCTTTCCGGAGTTGATGTGCTTCGGAAAGATGAGGGCGCGGTTTCGGGGCGTGTTGGCCTCATTACGAACCATACCGGGGTCGCTCGCGACGGGGTGTCCACCCTTACCGTTTTGCGGGACGAGCTTGGGGTCGACATCGTTGCGCTGTTTTCACCGGAGCATGGTTATTGGGGAGATGTGGCGGCGGGGGACGATGTCGGGTCCACTACGTTTTCGGCGATCCTCATTCACAGCCTCTACGGCGATACGCGCGCGCCGACGCCCGAGATGCTCGACGGGATCGATACACTCGTCTTCGACATCCAGGACATCGGTGTCCGTTTCTACACCTATATCAGCACCATGAAGCTTGCCATGGAGGCGGCCGCCGCTGCGCAGATCGGCTTCGTCGTACTAGATCGACCGAACCCGCTCGGTGGTGTTCGGGTCGAGGGTCCCGTGTTAGATCCGGATTTTGCTTCTTTTGTCGGGATTGCTCCGATCCCTCTCGTACATGGCATGACGGCAGGTGAACTGGCCCGGCTGTTCGCTGCGTCGATGACAGGGCTCGAGCTCGAGGTTATACAGATGCGGGGCTTCCGGCGCTCGACGCTATGGAAGGATACCGGGCTCTCGTGGAATCCTCCGTCGCCGAACATTCGTACCGCCCGCGCCGCCCTGGCTTATCCGGCCTTCGGATTGATCGAGGGGATCAACGTGAACGAAGGCCGCGGTATCGAAGATACGTTCGAGCGGATCGGTGCACCTTGGATCGACGGGGAAAAGCTAGCGGCGGCGCTTTCGCAAGCAGAGCTTCCCGGTGTTCGCTTCCGCAGTACCTCGTTCACGCCCCGCGCGATCGCCGCCGCGCCCCGGCCCAAATATCGCGACGAGATCTGTTACGGCGTCGCGATGACGATCACGGATGAAGCGCGCTTCGAAGCCGTGCGCACTGGACTCACCACGATCGCCACGATCAAAGCACTTCATCCCGAAGCGTTCGAGTGGGTGCGGCGCGGCGAGGGTTACTGGATAGACTTGCTCCTCGGCACGGATCGGCCTCGGCGGGCGCTCGAGGACGGGATGGCAGTGGACGCGATCGTCGGGCGGGAGGCGTCTGAGCTCGCGCGTTTCATCGAGCATCGCCGCGCATACTTGCTCTATTGACGCTGCTGTATAATCGGCGTTGATGGCATGTCCCAATTGGAGTCGCTCACACGATAGCTCGGAGGATGAGGAATGGTCAGAGCGCGATGCGCCCGATCCGGAGCCCGAGCTCGAGAACGACGATCTCGAAGACGACGATGATGATGATGATGATGATGATGAGAGTGACGACGACGAAGAAGATGAGAGCGACGAAGAAGACGAGCAGTTGCGCGAGGACGACAGTGATTGGGACGAGGCCGACGCTACCGTCGACGACGAGGACATCGACGAGGATGACGAGGAAGACGAAGACGATTGGGATGACTGCGCAGCTGACTCATAAACAGTAGCGCGCTCAGGCCCTGGAAGACGCGTTACGAGCTATTCCGACTCTCCATGAATCGTCGTGTCGGGCCGATAGTGCTCCCAGGCGAACCACACCGCGAAAGTGGAGATCAAGCTTTGTAGCTTCTTGCCTTGAAGCGGCCCGGAGAGGGCTTCGCCGCTTATGGGGTTCCACCGAGAGCCTGTCTCCGCGTCTTCGAGTTGTTCATCCTCCGTGAGGCGGAAGCTCAGAGCGCGGCCATCGATTTGGCGATCGTAGACCCGTGCCGTCGAGAAGTCTTTGCTCAAATAGACCGCAATAGGAGCCCCTTCGAACCGTTCTTCGACGAAGCGTTCATCGGCCAGCCGCCGGAGGAGATAGGCGCGCGCCTCGACATGGCCTTCGAGCCCAACGATGAGGTCGTTGCCGCGAACGGGACCCGGGGCCATCTTCGCGGCCTTCTCGAAAGTCTCTTTCGTGAAACGTGAGCTGTAGGGAACGGAGCGCTTCACGTACACGGTCGTCTCGGGGTGTAGCGCTTTCCACTGAGCCCAGGTCGTCATCGTGGAAGGAAGCTTCTCGAGCGCTGCGCCTTTCATCTTCCCGCTCACGGCTTTGCCGAAGAGCTGGCTCCACCGCGACTGCGTCTCCTCGTCATACATGATGAGCGTTCCTTCATCGACGCCGACGACGCCAAAGTTGTGCTTCTTGCCATCGAACTCGCGGGCGTACACGACGCCGCTATGGTCGATGGGTCACCAGGAGGGGGCGATAGCCTCACCTCCGAGCTCGTCGTTCACAATCTCGTTGTAAGGCCCGTTCATATAGTTCACCGGGTAGGCGCGTGGCTCGCCGTTGATGACGACGCCCATGACCATGTCTTCGTCTCCTATCTCGACGTTGTCGGCGGAAACGATCTCGGGATTGACGTTCAAAGGGAAGCCGCCTTTTCGTAGATACGTAAAGTCCGAGCGGTCCCTCGGCTCGGTGGGGCCACTCGCGATCTCGGGATTGAGCTGCATCTTCGTGTACTCGTCGAAGGTGATGTAGCCGTCGCCATTGGCGTCGATGCGCGCCACGGCCCTCTCCGGAAGGCTCAAATCGCCTACGGGAACCTTGGCGTCGAGGTCTTTGTCGAAGACGCCGTTGAGATGGAATCTCGCTTCCATCATCCTCTGCATCATCTCCGGATTGGGCCTTTGCGCGGCGAAAAGCAGCGTGGGAAGCAGCACCAAGAAAAGTGTTTTCATCGTGACCTCTTTTCGAATGCCATCACTTTAGCGTTGACGGGTTTCCCTGGTCAAACGAGGCAGCTTGGTAAACGATACGGCCGCCAAATACGGTCATCTCGACCTTGCACTCCGCAATTCGCTCGGGCGGAATTTTCAAGATGTTCTCGGACAAGATCGCGAGATCGGCGAGCTCGCCTCGTTCGAGCGGAGCGGCGGCGTAGCGAGGAACGGCGTCCTCGACTTTCATTTTTTCCCTCGAAACGCGCCGACCATCGAGATCGAGGCCGGTCACAGCTCGGTGGATCCTGACTAGAGGGTCGATCGTGGTTGCCGGCCAGCCGCTGGCGAAGCGTACACCGCTCCGGGAATCACCCCTCGAATCGTTAGTCCGGAGAGGGAGCGCTTCCGGGAGGGTGCCGTCGAGCGCGCGCACGCTCGTGATGCCGAAGCGGTGGAGATAGGTTGGGGCGTCCGCGGGCGTGATGCCTTTCTCCTCGAGCCAAGCGGTGCCGGCCGCGAGATCCACACGGTCGTCGTGGAAGCCGGGAAGAAGCAGCCGTCCATCGAGGTCGACGACTCGTGTGTCTTCACCGATAAAGGCCTCGATGTTACCGATCGCGAGGATGCGTCCATCCGCTATCGCGAGCCCGTCCGCCCAAGGTGCCTCGGCGTTGAGCGTATAGATGGCGCCGCCCCGAAAGACGAGCTCGGCAGGGGATGACGGCGGGGAAGAGCACCCGGTCAGAACTGCGAGTGCTACGAATCGAATCAAGAACTCACCCTAGTTAGCTCGACCCAGCAGAAAGTCTTCGGTGGTAAAGCCATCCGTCCTCCTCAGCCCCGATGGAGAGGAAGTCTATAATGGTGTCGCGCGTGGGTTCAAACCGTCCGATTCTCCCTTCATGCTTTCTAGACGGCGATGCCGTTCCGGTGGGACATTCTGGCTCAGCAGGAGCCTTTCTGTTGGAGCACTTCGCGAAGCAAGTCGTCATACCCGCGGCCAATGAGCTGCCCTACCTTTTTTGTGGCAATGGCAGCTGCTGTGATTGCGCGCTTCTGGTCGAAGGGCTCGCCGACGTCGCGTCTTGCCGGATTCCGCTGACCGCTGGATTGTCGATGCGGAGTGGAGAAGGTGCCGGTGACGAGAACGTGCTGTCGCGCAAGATCGGCCGCACGCAGCGAGGCGATCCACTTTCGTGTGATGTCGTGATCGTGGGGGCTGGAAGGTCGGGCCGGGCGGCGGCGTCGTCTCATCGAGCGCTTGGCAAGACGGTCGAAATCTTGGAGGCGCGCTCGGATCGCGCGTACCCGCCTCGGCCCGGTGCGGTTTGGGAAGGGGCACTCGTAGCGCTCGAGGCGGGAAAAGCACGGCCGATCGAAGCGACGACGGTCGTTCTGGCGACGGGCACGCGCGACAAGTGGCCGAACTTTCCCGGTGCGCTACTACCTGGTGTCTTTCCGATGGATTTGTGCGAGCGCTACGCGTCTCTCGGTTTTCCCGTCGGCCGCGCCGTGCTCCTTGCCGGTAGTAGCGAGCGCGCGGCAAAGCTCGAACGCGCTTTACTCGATCTAGGTGTCGAGCCTGTGGTCGTCACTGAAGGCGTGCGCTCTGTGTTCGGTGAACGGCGGGTCGAGGGCGCGACCGCGACCGATAACGTGACGCACGTTGTGGACGCGGTCGCGGTTGCGAGCGCCCGAGTACCGTGCTTGGAGCTGGCCAAAGCGCTCGGCTGCCGGACCCGCTACGATCGTGAGCGAGGTTGCGACGTTCTAGAGCTCGATCGTGACGGGGGTCCGGCCATCGAGGCGGTCGGGTCGATGGCGATCGCATGATGGCTGTCCTCGGCCGGCGACTGGTTGATGCTCCTTTCCACGGGCACTTGGGCGCTATACGATCCTGACCCGTGATTTGAAGCAGGTGCCCGGGGGTTTTCACCCATCATGAGCGGGTCAGACCACTAGCGTAGAGACGATTTGGGCAGTTAGAGCTCGATCAATATCAAAAAAGTGTAAAGCAAAGGCGTAAAGAAAAAGCAAGAAAGAAAAGAAGATGAGAGGAATCGCTCTTATCGCTCCTATGGGTCCAGGGGATAGATTCTCCTTGCATTGTCACCGCCCACCTTCGCGGCGACGGGTTCTGGCAGTTTGTCGAGGAGGGACCACGTTTCTTCGAACGACTGAGGTCTCTTGGGAGTCTTCCCGGGGATGCCTACGAACTCGTCTCCGCCGACGAGAACGCGGTCCGAAAAATCCACAATCAGCTTCATCCATTCGCTTTGGATGTTCCCGCTTCCGTCCACGATACGGTTGAGCATGGGTCCACCTCCGATGGCCTGTTCGCGTTGTTCTACCCTCAGGCTGAGGTACAGGTTCTCGTGCGCCGTGAGAAGACGCCGGAGGAGCTTCGCGGTCATTTGTCCCGTGTTGTCCCAACCGATGTGCTGCCACACGATTACGGCCTCACGGTTGTGAGCTAGAAGGCGCTCGAAAGCTGGAATCGTTGCCGGGAGCGTGCGCGGGTTGTAAGAGCATGATTGAAGTAACCCCGGTGGCGTCGGTGATTCCTTGGTGACAGCCTCCATGTGCATGTCGATGGGAAGACCGTGCTGCGCCGCGATGTCGGCAAGCAGGAGGAATAGAGGATGATCGGGCGCAGACGCAACATAATGGTGGGTTTCGCTCATGCACAGATGAAACGCGGTTAGCTCGCCGAAGCCCTTGACGCCGGCCGCAACGAGCGACTCCGCCTGCTCCTTGAACCGTTTCCGGACGTCACTGGTCACTCGCGAAAAATCCGTCCCCTGGATCAACGGATTCAATGTTCCGCCGCCCGCGACGAGACCGAGTCTTCGGGGATGTTTCTTCACGGCAGGCAAGAGGGCTCGATAATCGTAGCTGGCTCTCTGATCCGGGTTCTGAGGAGGCGGCATGATGAGTACAAAAGCCACGCCGTATTGGTCCATCAACGAGACCAGGTTGTCTCCTGCCGTTTCATAATCGTTTCGGGTGGCAGAGGTGTAGCTGGCGCTCCGTCCTTTCATCTCGTCTCGACGGGTGCGCGGGGGCCGCCGGCGCTCTCCCCTTCCAGTGGGGGATGCTCCGCCACCGCGCAACATTCCGTCGATGTGCATGTGGGTGTCCACGTACCTGCTCCGTGCAGTCGTTTCTGAGCTACGTCCTAAGGGGCCTGCCGCGAGGGTGATTCCCGCGAGCATGGCCAAAGTCAAAGCAACGATTCTGTACACCACAGAGCTCTCCTTCCAGTTTCCGAACCGACTTGGCTCCGATTCCATCGTTATCGGCACAAATAGCCCGGGGGCCACCCCGCCTAGAAAAAGGATCACCGATGGCGCAGCGTGCGATTCCCTTGTAGTCGATCGCAAAAGATTGTCGGGTAGTCGCTCGGCTCAGTCTCCCGGGTGGAGCGCAAGCTCGACCTCACGCGAAAGATCTTCTTTGGATGCCCGGGTCCGAGCGTCACGCGTCCTGGAAAACTCACGTTTCAGCCCGAACGCGCACGCACGCGCCGACAGGAGCGAAGGTCTGGCGTAGCACCATCCACCGTATATCCTTTCGCTCTCCACCGAGCTCCAAACGCACGCCGAGCTCGCGACGGAGTAGGAAAGACCCCAAACCTACCGGCAATCGCGAGAGCGAACGCCACGAGCGCAAAGTAGCTCATGAGCGCCGCAACCGCGAAAGTGTCAGAGAGGTCGTCATGCAGAATCTGACCCATCGTTCGGATGTCGCCAATCGGTTGCGCGGCATCGAGCTCGGAGACAATGACTCGGAGCTCGCGCGTCGAGGCGAGCGGTGTCTCCGGCTGCGCAAGACGAGCGCCATACCCCTCGAGGGTTGCTGGTTGAAAGGTAGGTACAGGTGGGTCTCGGGCGGCTGGTCCGCTTCCGGGTTCCGAAGGTCTCTGACGACGCCTATGACGGTCCACCATGTGTCGCCATTGTCGCTCAAGCGGAAAGGGGTGCCGACGGGGTCTTCGTCTGCAAATCTCTCAGAAAAGCGTCCACATGAGGCGATACGGCCGAGCGGGCCGAAATGTTACAGTAGCGATCTATGAAATATCGCAATGTCGCTCAAATCGTCAGCGCGCAGGAAGCGCTCGAGGGCGCGGGTGTGCGCATCCGCCGCACTATCGGGACCCCGCAGCTCGACTATCTCGATCCTTTCCTGCTTCTCGACGAGTTCAAGTCCACGGAGGGCGCCGATTACATCGCTGGCTTTCCCGATCACCCACACCGCGGGTTCGAGACCGTGACCTATATGCTCGCGGGCTCGATGCGGCACGAAGACCACAAGGGCAACCGTGGCGAGCTCGGGCCGGGAAGCGTTCAATGGATGACGGCGGGGCGCGGCATCGTGCATTCCGAGATGCCGATGCAAGAGGACGGTCTCATGTGGGGTTTTCAGCTTTGGGTGAACCTGCCCGCCGCTCACAAGATGACCGCCCCGCGCTATCAAGACATCCCTGCCGAGGCGATACCGACAGCGACGACCCAAGGCGGCGTCACGTTGCGCGTGGTCGCGGGCACGGTGGAAGGCACCAATGGTCCCGTCGAAGGGATTGCTACCTCGCCTCTTTACGTGGACGTCGCGGTTCCGAAGGACTCCGAATGCGTCATTCCTGTACCCCGCGAGCATAACGGCTTCGTCTATGTCTTCGACGGCGAAGGTGTTGTCGGGGAGAAGCTTCTAGCCGCCGGCCAACTCGGGGTCTTGTCCCGAGGCCAAAGTGAAGCGGTGCGTCTCGTGACCACGGCGCAGCCGATGCGTCTCTTACTCCTCGCCGCCAAGCCCCTCGACGAGCCCATGGCCCGCCAAGGTCCGTTCGTCATGAACACGCGCGAAGAGATCCATGAGGCCTTCGAAGACTACAAGCGCGGGACTTTTCTCGGCTGAGCCTCGTGTCCAATTACTCTCAATGGGAAAAGCTTCCGACCGAAGCGGTCCACGCCTTCAGCCGTAACCTGGACCGGGCGTCGGAGAGCTCGATCCTCGACGCGATGGCGAAGGAAGACCATGGTGCGGTCGAAGCGGTGCGCGGCGAAGCGGCACGGATTCGTAAGGGCGCTTCCAAATTGGCATCGGCGCTCTCCGCGGGGGGCCGCGTTTTCTACGTCGGCGCGGGTACGAGTGGTCGCCTCGGTGTGCTCGAAGCCGCCGAGTGCCCGCCGACCTTCGGCACCTCGCCGCGTGAGATCGACGCCATCATGGCGGGCGGAGACGAGGCGGTCTTCCATTCGAAAGAAGATGCCGAAGATGACGTGTCTGGGGGGCGAAAAGCATTACGCGCGCGGAGGCTGAGCAAGAAAGACGTCGTTGTCGGGATCTCGGCGAGCAGCGTGACGCCGTTCGTCGCGGGGGCTCTCCTTTATGCGAGAGAGCGCGCCGCCGCAACCGTACTCGTCACCTGCGGGCCGCGAAGGCGCGGCGTCGCCGACGTCGTGGTCGCGCCCGCCGTCGGACCGGAGCTTTTAGCGGGGTCCACACGGATGAAGGCCGGTACCGCGACGAAGCTGGTGCTCAATCAGATGACGCTTCTCGCCATGATCCGGCTCAACAAAGTGTACGGTCCCTACATGGTCGACGTGAAGACGACCTCCGCGAAGCTTCGCGATCGGGCGCTCCGGATGGTCGTCGCTCTCGCCGACGTCGATCGGGAACGTGCGGCGGCGCTAATGGCAGAAGCCGGCAACCACGTAAAGACCGCGGTGGTGATGGGCCGCCTCGACCTGTCGCGCAGCGAGGCGATGCGTCGCCTCGAAGAAGCGTCTTTCGATCTACGTCGCGTCTTGAAGTAGAACCCTCTAACTAACCAGTCGGAATCGTGGATTTTGTTCACGATTTAGAGCAAGAAAATCTCACCGCAGAGGCGCAGAGCACGCGGAGAAGAAAAGCTGTCCCCAGTCTCAGATTAACCGAGATCTCGAATTTTTCTCGGCGTCCTCCGGGCCTCTGCGGTTCAAACGCTTTCAGGTCTTACTAAGCAGCCTAGACCGCCGTGGACGAAACATGCTCGATGGCGAGCTGCACGGCGCCACGGGCGGGTTCCACGGCCAGGCGGTGTACGCTCACCCAGGGCGCGATCTTCTTTGCGAGCTTTTCGAAGTCTTGATGGATCACGGGGACAGCTTTCCACAGGCCGCCCGAGAGAACGAGACGGAAGTTTTCGCCGGCGAGCCCGAGGCGTCCGATGACCGACTCGACCGCGCGCGTGAACTCACGCACGGCGTCGTCGATGATCGTCTGCGCGGCTTCGTCCCCATGATCGGCGGCCTGTTGGACGAGAGGCGCGAGCGCAGCAATCTCCTCGCGCGCGAGCTCTTGATAGACCCGATGAACGAGAGATTCCGAGTCCGGGATCCTCAGCTGCTCGAGCACGGCCCCTTTGAGCAACGTCGGCTGTGCCCGGCCGTCATCGGCGCGGACGATGCTCTGAAGGGCGCGCAAGCCCATCCAGTATCCACTGCCTTCGTCGCCGAGAAGAGGCCCCCAACCGCCGGCCCGTGCAGATTCGCCCTTGCGATTCACGCCGTAGACCGCCGCCCCGGTGCCCACGATGAGCACGACGCCGAAGCGCTCCTTAGCGCCCGCCACGAGAGCAATGAGCGCGTCATGGGTAACGATGTTCTCTCGGGCGCGACCGAGCCGATTCAGAATGCGGCGCATCGCGCGGTGGTCTCGCTCGCGACCGGCGCCAGCTATCCCGAGGCAGAGAGCGTCCACCATGCCGCCATGGCCAGCGAGCACCCTCATCGTAAGATTCTCGAGTACGAACTCGATCTCGTCTTCGTCGTAGAGTTGGAAGTTCGCACCGGAGCCCCGCCCTTTAGCCAAGATGTTGCCGTTACCGTCCGCGAGGAGACACTCGGTTTTCGTGGCCCCGGCATCGATCCCCAACACGCGCATGGTTTGGGATCAAGACTAGAGAACAGGGACAAGTCTTGTCAAACAATAGAGATGCGCCCCAAAAAACTTGACAGCGGGTCTTTCTTGAGGTAGTTTACTTATCGGTCGGTAAGTAATACTAACGAGCTGATTCTGAACTACTTATCTTCCACATCCCCATGCAGAGGGAGATCGGCATGACGGAGCCACAAAGAGTAACGATTTTCGATACAACCCTGCGAGACGGCGAGCAATCGCCTGGCGCGAGCATGGATCTCGACGGTAAGCTCGCGATGGCGTACGCGCTGAGAGGGCTCGGCGTGGACATTCTCGAGGCAGGTTTTCCGATTGCTTCGAACGGGGACTTCGAAGCTGTTCGTGAAGTGGCGCGTCGAGTAGAAGGTCCTGTCATCGCGGGCCTCGCGCGTTGCAATAGCCTCGACATCGAGCGTGCCTGGGATGCGCTCAAGGACGCACCGCGGGCGCGGCTTCACGTGTTTCTCGCGACGAGTGCGATCCATCGAGAATACAAGCTCGCGATGGCCAAGGAAGAAATCGTGCGCCGCTCTGTCGAGAGCGTCTCGATGGCGCGCGAGCTTTGCGAAGATGTCGAGTTCTCGCCCGAGGACGCCGCTCGCACTGAGCCGGACTTTCTTGCGGAGGTCGTCGAGAAAGCCATCGAAGCGGGCGCGAGCACGGTCAACATTCCCGATACGGTCGGCTACGCCATGCCGTCGGAATTTGCGGAGCTCATCGGTTATTTGAAAAAGCACGTTAGAAACATCGACCAGGCCGTCATCAGTGTGCACTGCCACGATGATCTCGGGCTCGCTGTGGCGAACAGCCTCGCGGCGGTCGCCGCCGGAGCACGCCAAATCGAGTGCACCATTAACGGCATCGGAGAGCGTGCGGGGAACGCGTCGCTCGAGGAAGTCGTGATGGCGATGAAGACCCGTCGTGACTTCCACGGCATCGAGACCGGCATCGACACGACGCGCATCTATCCCACGAGCCAGCTTCTCTGCCAAGTGACAGGGCTCGTCGTGCAGCGCAACAAAGCCATTGTGGGGCAGAATGCGTTCGCGCATGAAGCTGGCATCCATCAGCACGGCGTGATAAAACATCGTTTGACCTACGAGATCATGAAACCCGAGGATATCGGTCTTGGCAACAATGCGCTCGTGCTGGGAAAGCATAGCGGCCGGCACGCGCTCAGGAAACGGGTCGAAGAGCTCGGTTATGAGCTCAGCGAAGAGCGGCTAGGAACATTGTTCGTCGAGTTCAAGGCTCTCGCCGACACGAAAAAAGAAGTCTTCGACGAAGATCTCGAGGCCCTCATGAGCGGCGCGGAAGCCGACAGCGTTGATATTTGGGAGCTCGTCGCCATGCATTTGAGCTCGGGCTCCGAGTCGGCCTCCACCGCGACAATTTGCTTGCGCGACCGCACTGGACGCACGGTGAAAGAAGCCGCGTGCGGGGACGGCCCTGTCGAAGCCATCTTCCGTGCGATGGGACGGGCGAGCGGTGCCGAGCTGTCCTTGACGGATTATCAGGTGCGCGGTCTGACGGGCGGTTTGGATGGACGGGGTGAGGTAAGCGTCGAGATCGAAGAGCTCGGAAACCGTCACCGCGGACGCGCTACCGGCGGCGACATCATGCGCGCGAGCGCCGATGCTTTTCTAAAAGTGATCAACCGTGTGTTGGCTGCTCGCGAGGAGCAAAAAGAGCTCGTCGACGTTTTCGGTCAATGACGGAGCTTCCGAGCGGAAAGCCGCTCACACTCTTCGAAAAGCTGTGGGAGCGGCACCTTGTCGCGCCGGCAACTACGGATCACCCGGCGGTCGTCTATATCGACCTCCACTTGATTCACGAAGTCACATCGCCTCAAGCCTTCGATGAGCTCAGAAGCCGGGGACTCGCTGTGCATCGGCCCGACCGCACTTTTGCGACCATGGACCATTCCATCCCGACGCTCTTCGATGGGGACGAGCCTCTTTTTGCCGACGAAAAGACGCGCAACCAAGTCGAGACGCTTCAAAGAAATTGCGACGAGTTCGGCATCACTCTCTACCCCATGGGTGATGCGCGTCAGGGCATCGTGCACGTGATCGGGCCGGAGCTCGGGCTCACCCGGCCTGGGCGCAGCATCGTTTGCGGGGATAGCCATACGAGCACGCATGGTGCGTTCGGCGCTTGGGCCTTCGGCATAGGGACGACGGAAGTCGGACATGTTTTGGCCACGCAGTGTTTGTTGCAGCGACAGCCGAAAATTCTCGAAGTGCGTATCGACGGCGCGCTCGCGCGGGGCGTGACCGCAAAGGACCTCATTCTCGCCGTCATCCGCGAGATCGGCGTCGACGGTGGCCTCGGGCATGTCATCGAATATACGGGCTCTTGCATCGCATCGCTCTCGATGGAGGAGCGGATGACGATTTGCAACATGTCGATCGAGGCGGGAGCGCGCGCCGGACTCATGGCGCCGGACGAGACGACGTTCTCCTATCTCGAGGGCCGCGAGTTCTCACCGAAAGGGAAGGCCTGGGACGAAGCCGTCGCGGATTGGCGTACGCTCCCGAGCGATCCGGGCGCGCGGTACGACAAGACGGTGGCGATCGATGCCTCGAAAGTCGAGCCCATGGTGACCTACGGCACCAACCCGGGCATGTCGATGGCCATCGAAGCGTCGATTCCCGACGATGCTGAGGAGCAGTCTCTCGCTTATATGAAAATGGAGCGGGGCGATGCGCTCCTAGGGAAGCCCGTCGACGTCGTCTTCATCGGAAGCTGTACGAATGGGCGCCTCGAAGACCTGCGTATGGCGGCCAACATTCTGAAGGGGCGTAAAGTTGCGGAGGGGGTGCGCGTTCTCGTCGTGCCAGGATCGCAAGAGGTCAAACGTCTCGCGATCGCCGAAGGGCTCGATCGCGTCTTTAGGGACGCAGGCGCCGAGTGGCGCGAGCCCGGCTGCTCGATGTGCCTGGCGATGAATGGGGACGGTGTCGCGGAAGGCCAGCTTGTCGTTAGCACGAGCAATCGTAACTTCGAAGGCCGGCAGGGCAAAGGCAGCCGAACGATCCTCGCGAGCCCGCTGACCGCTGCCGCCGCGGCCGTTTCCGGCACGATCGTGGACGCCCGAAAGCTCATGGACCAGGACTAGGGCATAGATCATGGAACCATTCAAGACATTCGAATCGAAGACCGTCGTCCTTCCTGTTGACAACGTCGACACCGACCAGATCATCCCTGCGCGGTTTCTTACGGTGACGACGCGAGGCGGAATGGGCAAAAACCTTTTTGCCGACTGGCGTCTCGATCCGGATTTCGTCTTGAACCAGCCCACATCCGCTGGCGCTTTGATCCTCGTTACCGGAGAAAACTTCGGGTGTGGCTCCTCGCGGGAGCACGCCGCTTGGGCTTTGGTCGATTACGGATTCCGTGCCGTAGTGAGCACGTCCATCGCCGACATCTTCAAGAACAACGCCGTCAAGAACAGGCTTCTGCCCGTCGAGGTCGACGCCAATACTCATCGAGAGCTCGTCCAAAGCCCGGGGGCCTCGGTTGTCATCGACCTCGAGAAGAAAACGCTTTCGCTTCCCGATGGCCGTGCTGCCAGCTTTCCGTTTGACGGCTTCGCGCAGCACTGCCTTCTCAATGGGATAGACCAACTCGATTTCCTGATGCAACGAGAAGATGCCATCCGAGCCTTCGAGGAATCCTCTCCCGCTGAGCCGGCTTGACACGGCTTGCCCCGTCCCGTTAGGGTGTGCCGCCAAGGCAGGAAAAGCGTTCTGTTTCTCACGATGTCGGGTCGTACGTCGAAGTAGTGCGGGAGGGGTTCGTTTGTCCGAGGTGTCGTAGAGCGGGCTGCGTTCGTTATCTCTCAGGGAAAGTCTTCGGAACGACTATCGGCACGTGCGTTCAGAAACGGAGGTTGTCGCCTCGTCGATCACGACCGAAGAGTCGCAGATCCAGTTCTCGGGCATTCGTCTCGCAAAGGACGCATGACCCCGCCCAACCGCTGTGCGTGGTGCGAGTCGGGGAACGAGCTCTACATCGCCTATCACGACGAAGAGTGGGGCGTGCCCGTTCACGATGACCGTAAGCATTTCGAGTTTCTCGTTCTCGAAGGCGCCCAAGCCGGACTCTCCTGGTCGACGATCCTGAACAAGCGCGAAGCCTATCGCAAGGCCTTTGCGGGGTTCGATCCGGTAAAGGTTGCTCGCTTCAGCGACAAGAAGATCGCGAAGCTGCTCGAAAATCCGGGCATCGTACGCAACCGACTCAAAGTGCACTCTGCAGTTAGGAACGCGCGAGCCTTTCTCACGATTCAGAAAGAGTTCGGAAGCTTCGATGCCTACGTGTGGCCTTTTGTCGGCGGCAGGCCGAAAGTGAACCGACGACGGAGTATGAAGGACATCCCGGCGAAGACGAAGCAGTCCGACGCGCTCAGCGCCGATCTCAAGAAACGCGGGTTCAACTTCGTGGGAAGCACCATTCTGTATGCCCACATGCAAGCCGTCGGCATGGTCAACGACCACGTAATCCGCTGCTTCCGCTACGACCCCTGCGCCCGTCTCGCGTGACGCATGCGCACAGTTCACGATAAGCCTCAGCTTTGATGAACGCGGCGCGGTAGCCGACGACGTTGCCCATGTGTGTCGTGGGATAGCCGTCACCCCGCTTGGGGTTTTAACCGTAGGCCATTTTCAGACCCAAGGCGCACCCTGAAATCTCACCACCAAAGAACCTTCAGTCGTTCGTTGTGCGGCTCATCCCATGCAAGGAACTTGACTTGCTCCGCGAAACTATCTCGGACAGAATGAGCCCCATGAGCGTTTGGATGCTACTTCTTTTTCTGGCGCCGCCCGAGACCCCGCAAGAGGTGTTGCGCGCGCGACTCGAGCACAAAATACGGACGATCGCCGATGGCGTGGACGGCGTCGTCGGCGTCACGATACAGGACCTGACGACGGCGGAGCGGTTCGCGTTGCGTGGGGACACGGTGTTCACTCAAGCGAGCGCCATCAAGCTGCCGGTGCTCGTCGAGCTCTTCCGGCAAGTGGAGCAAGGGCGGTACGGCCTCGACGACATCATCACTCTCGAGCGAGACGACATCGTGCCGGGAAGCGGCGTATTGCAGCGGCTCACGCCCGGAAGCGTCCAGCTGACGCTTCGCGACGTGGCGACCCTTATGGTTACGGTTAGCGATAACACGGCCACGAACATGATCATCGACCGCGTCGGCATGGAGAATGTCAACCAGACGATGGCCCGCCTCGGGCTTCCGCATACGAAGCTTCAGAGAAAAATGATGGATAGGGAGGCGTGGCTCGCGGACCGGGAGAACTTGTCGACCCCAAACGAACAGGCGCGTCTTCTGGAGCTCATTCACCGCGGCGACGTGCTGAGCGACGCCTCACGGAAAGAGCTCCTCCATATCCTCTCGATTCCGAAGCCGAGCCGCATACGGCCGCTCTTGCCTCGCGGGACGCGGGTTGCCCACAAGACCGGGACCGTAGCCGGTGTTGTCGTGGATGTCGGTATTGTTTATTTGGAGGGTCGGCCGTTTATCATTGCGGGAATGGCGAACTGGCTCGTTGATGGCGCCGAAGCGGAGCGCGCCCTAGAGCAGATCGCTTTAGCCGCCTATCAGTATTTTGATCGGCTGCAGCACTCGAACAGCTACGGGCACAAGAAATAGATCTAGGGCTCGAGCTTGAAACGCGCTTGTCTCTGGAGAGCGCGAGCAGTAGCCACGGAATGAGGGACGACCCTCGCCGTGTCATCCAGAAGATGGCCGCGGTCGCGAAAAAGACGGGCACGGGGTCGAGATGTGCCGAGTTCGCGACTTCTTTGAGCACGAGGTCGCCGCGAGAAGACCGAATTGCAGACTATAGAGGGCGAGCCACGGAGCGAAGCGGCTCGACTCCGGGTCGAGATGGAAGTAGCCCGCGTTCGTCGCGATGAAGAGGCCGAGCAGCACGCTCCCCGTCAAGGGACGCCGCTCCGTGGCCACGATGGGCTACACGGTCGCTCTTCGCATCTTGTGCTTCAGGCGCTTGATGTTGAGCCGAGCTCGCTTGAGCTGGGTAGCGTCATGTGCTTCGATCGCGGCGGCGCTTTTTTTCTTCAAGACGGCGATTTGGACTTTGATCTTCGCTTTGTCGAGCCCGACCACGTTGTGGTGCTCGTGGGCTTCGATGCCGAGCACATCACAGAGCAGCTTGACGAGATCCGGCTTGTGCAGGGACTTGTGGCCCTTTATTTTTTCGCCGTCCAGGCCGGCCGCGATCTCGCGCAGCTGCGCCACGCTTTTCTTGCTGAGGTCATCGAAAGTGTGTGCCATAGATTGTGTCCTCCAACCATATAAATCTAACCGATCTACCCCGCCGAGCGCGAGAGTTTCTAGTCTGCCTTCTGGCGCTCATCGTGACTTCCGCACGACCCACGTGGTCATGCAACGTTGGTTCTGGACGACCGTCGTCTTGAGTGGGTCGACCAGCGTGGCGCCGAGCCTTTCGGTCGCGTGCATCAAGAAAGGCTCGTCCACCAGGTAGCGCTCGGATCCATCGGGAAGCAAGAAACGCCGACCCTCGAGGCGCTTGAAACGCTCCTCTGGCATGCCGATCGTTGAGGCGAGGCGGCAGAAAAACAGACCGCTCGGTTTCAAGACCCGCCACGCATCCCGAAGCATGGCGTCGAACTGATCGTCGTTCAGAGCGAAGTGCAGCACCGCATTCAGGATGACGACATCGGCCGTCGCATCGTCGAAAGTCATCGCCTCGATTGGCTGCGCGCGGAAGTTGGATTCCGGGATCCCGGGCGCGAGCTCTCGCACCATGGCTCGGGTTGCGGCTATGGCGGACGGATCCCGGTCGACGGCGAAGATCTCGTAGCCCGCGCGGGCGAAGTAATGAAGGTTCCTGCCCGAGCCGCAGCCCGCATCGAGGATGCGCATTCCCGGCTGGATCCGACCGCGAAGAAGCTGGTCGAAGAGGTATATATCGATCGACGCGAACTCGGCGGCAAGTGCTTCGGGCGAGCTCATTTGTCGTCCTGACCGAGTGGTTCTCTCACGCTCCTAAGCACGGGATGGATTTTCCGTGCGAGAGTAACGAGGAAGGCGGCACTGCCGCAGTTGAGAGTCTGGAGTCGCCATGCCTCGGGTCGAGGCGAAACCGCGAGTTTTGGTCATGTCGAGAGATCCCACATCCCCGTAGTGTAACTCCACCTCCGGCTTCGATAGCCGTCGTTGAAGCTACGCTCGTGTCATCGGCCCCCCAAAGCCTCCCACGGCGCGTGCTTCCGCGCGGTGGGATAGAATATATGCATGGCTTCCGCGACAAGCGTTGATGACGCTCGGTTAGCGCAACTAAAGGCGCCGGGGACCAGCCTTGCCGAGCGCCCGCTCCCGATGTCCGTCGACGAGATGCACGCGCGCGGGTGGGAGCGCGCCGATGTCGTGTTCGTTACCGGCGACGCCTATATCGACCATCCGAGCTTCGCGATGGCCCTCCTCGGGCGGGTTCTCGAAGCGGCCGGCTTTCGCGTCGGCATCGTGTCGCAACCGGACTGGCGCTCGTGCGAAGACTGGCAACGGTTCGGCGCACCGCGCCTTTTTTATGCCATCAGCGCGGGCAACATGGATTCGATGATCAATCACTACACGGCGAATCGCAAAGTGCGGAACGATGATGCCTATTCGCCGGGCGGCTGCATCGGAAGGCGACCCGACCGCGCGACGCTGGCTTATTGCCAGCGGGCCCGTGAAGCGGCAAAGGGCGTTCCCGTCATTGCCGGAGGCGTCGAGGCATCTTTGAGGCGGCTGGGTCACTACGACTACTGGAGCGACAAAGTTCGCCGCTCGATCCTGCTCGATTGCAAAGCCGACCTGCTCGTCTACGGTATGGGCGAGGGCTCCATCGTCGAGATCGCGCAACGGCTTGATGCGGGAGAGACGGTCAAGGACCTCAGGGACATGCGAGGGGTCGCCTACGTATTAGGCGCCTCGGAGTCGCCGGTCGAGGACGCGCTCGAGCTGCCGAGCTTCGAGGAGATAAAGAGCGACAAGCGGGCCTTCGCCGAGGCTACGAAGATCATTCACAACGAGACCAACCCTTTCAACGCACGTCGTTTGGTGCAGCGGCACGATCGTCAGGCCGTGGTCTGCACCCCCCCTCCTTTGCCGATCTCGACCGGCGCGATGGATGCGATTTACGGCTTGCGGTACACGCGCAAGCCACATCCGAGCTACAAAGAGCCCATTCCCGCGTTCGAGATGATCCAGGACTCGGTCACCATCATGCGCGGCTGCTTCGGCGGCTGCACTTTTTGCTCCATCACCACCCATCAGGGCCGGATCATCCAGTCACGCAGCAAGAAATCGATCCTCGACGAAGTGCGCACCATGGCGCGCGACCCGAAATTCAAGGGGGTCGTCAGCGATGTCGGTGGGCCGACCGCGAACATGTATCGCATGCGGTGCACGCGGCCGGAAGTCGAAGCCATTTGCCGGCGCCAGTCCTGCGTGCACCCGACGATTTGCAAGCTGCTCGGCACCGACCACGAGCCGCTGATTCAGATCATGAATGAGGCGCGCGAGACCCCGGGTGTCAAGAAGGTTCTCGTAGCGAGCGGCATCCGGATGGATCTGGCGCGGCTGTCGCCGCGCTACATGAAGACGCTCACGCGCCATCATGTCGGCGGCCATCTCAAAGTGGCACCCGAGCATACCGACCCGGCGGTGCTCGGTTTGATGCGCAAACCGCGCAACGACGACTTCGAGAAGTTTGCGGAGGTATTCGAAAAAGAATCGAAGAAGGCTGGCAAGAAACAATACATCGTTCCCTATTTCATTGCTAGCCATCCGGGAAGCGATCTGAACGCGATGATCGACTTGGCGGTGTTCTTGAAGCGAAACGGCTACAAGCCGGACCAGGTGCAGGATTTCATCCCGGCTCCCTTCGACGTTGCCACGGCGATGTATTACACCGGCATGGATCCGTTTACGAAGAAGCCCGTCCACATCGCCAAGCATCTGCGCGATCGCAAGCTGCAGCGAGCGTTGATGCAGTTCTTCAAGCCCGAGAACTACTTCGAAGTTCGAAAAGCACTTCTCGAAGCCGGCCGCCGCGACTTGATCGGTCAGGGATGCGATGCGTTGATCCCTGAAAAGCCTCCCCGCGAAGCCCTCGAGCGCCGACGTATCGACGCGGGGCGGCGCTTCGCAGGGGACTACGTGCATAGTCCCGAGAGCGAAAAAAAGAAACGATCGCAGAAGCGATCTCGCCACGAGACCCAGCCTGGCTATCGGCCGAAGAGAAAGAGCACCAGCTAGGCTGAGCTATCGAATCATTTCAACCCAAGCTTCTCGCCGGCCGCTAACAGGCTGACTGCCTCGCGAAGACGTTTCTCTCTCGTCTCGACGCGCTTGGCCGAGTGGATCCAACCGACATAAGCCCGTCGATAGGACGGAGCCAACTGTTCGAAAAAGTGCCAAGCACGTGGATTGGCCTTTAGTGTCTTCACGATGTAGGACGGAATGGTCGACCTGGACAGTTTGGGGGCATCTCCGCTCTGATTTGTCGGCGGACGCTTCAATCCGGGTGGCGCCAATAGCCTGCGCGATTCGAGGCTTCTATATCGACGCCGATTTACGGTCGACCACTTGCTGTCTGCCTTTCGCGGGGTGAACTTCCGTGCGTAGCGGGCGGCATCCAGGCGCCTGATGATGCTGTCGATCCAGCCGAAACAAAGCGCTTCCTCCACGGCATCGTCATATTTGATGGACTTCACGTCCGTGTGGCGTTTGTGAAACACGAGCCAGATCTCAGACACGGAGTCGTGGTGCTTTTTTAGCCACTTCCGGAAGTCTCGGCGGTTCCGCACATCGAGCATGTCCAGCGCGAGTGGCTTCGCCGGCATCGGTGTTCAGGCTGAGGTGCGGTTTTTTTCGAGGCGCGCGTCGACCAGGGTCACAACCTCGTCGAGCGCCTCGCACTCCATTCCCTGTTGACGAGCGATGCGACGCACGAGGCAGTCGACGCGCTCGATGTACTTCGCGCCTCCGAAAAGAGCGCGAGCCGCCGAGGACGGCTTGCTGAGGCCCTGAGCGGCTTTGGCGTATTTCTCGAACGGGACCAAGTCGGCATCGCTGGCGCCGAGGCGAAGGCATAATTGCCGGACCCAGTCATAGATTTCGGCGGAGGTTTCGACGTCGCCGTGGACCGCGTCTTTGATGGAGATCATCTCGTCGCGCTGAACGCACCGGTAATTGCCGGTGATCAACATCAGCCATTTCGCGAGGGGCACGAACACGGAGTCGTGTATCCTCAGCTTCACGGGCAGCTCGATGGCGCCGGTGCCGGTGGCGGTGCCATCAGTGGGATCGAAACGGATGGCGTTGATGTCGGCTTCCAGGTTTCGCAGCATCGCGGTGTGCTCATCGGATTCGAAGCGCGCCGTTTTGAAGTTTGTCGGAAGGCCGACTTGAAGGACGTTCTTTGCTTCACCTTGCGGGCGAAAGGCTTGAGGGTCGGGGCTCGCAAGCGTGATCGCACCCGGCTCGAAGCCTTCCCAGACGCTGGGATCCGTGTAGCACTCGGTCAGCGTCTCGGTTGTGAGGCCAGGAATCCGGTCGAGATAGGGAAGGGGCGGCATGTTCATGATCGCCACCGACGGCGTACGCGTAGCCGCGAGCCGCCCCATCAGCTCGCGAACGCCGTCCGAGCCGTATTGCGGCTCCTGCATGGCCAGTACGACCAGATCGAACTTTCCGGGGTCGACGGAGTCGGGAGCGCTTGCGCAGAGCGTACCCTCGAGTCCTTTGGACGCGACCTCGACAGGTGCTTCGCGCCCACGGATCGGAAGGCGTACCATCGTTCCTTCGCGGTTGATGAGCTCCGCTGTCGGTGGGGTACAGACGAGCGTCACCGAATGTCCAGCTAATAGCAACTTGGTACTGAACAGGGAGCCGTAGGAGGCTCCCAGAATGAGAACGTCATATTTGGGATTCACGACCGCTCCTGTCAGATAGCGCCTTGCTCGCGGGCTTCCTTGATCTCGTCGTCGTCCAGGCCGAGCACCGTCTTGAGCACTTCCTCCGTGTGCTCACCGAGAAGCGGTGAGCGCACGACGTCAGAAGGTGAAGCCGAGAGCTTGATCGGGTTGCCGACGGTCAAGTATTTGCCGCGCTCCGGATGATCGACCTCCACGATGGTTCCGGTCGCGCGGAGCGATGGCTCTTCGGCGATCTCCTTCATCGACAGGATCGGGCCGCAAGGCACGTTCAACGGGTTGAGGATATTCATGACCTCGAGTTTGTCCTTGGTCATCGTCCATTTCTCGATTTCATCGAACATCGTGTCGAGCTTTCCGAGCCTGGCTTTGGGCGTGTTCCACTCCGGATCCTCGAGCCAGTCCTCGTGGCCGATCACCTTGGCCAGTTCCGCGAAAGAGGCTGCCTGCGTGATGACGTAAGCGTAAGCGTCTGGATCGGTCTCCCATCCCTTGCATTTGACGATCCAGCCGGGCTGGCCGCCACCGGAGGCATTGCCGGCGCGCGGCACGGCATCGCCAAACGTGCCGTTGGGATATTGGGGAAACTCCGTCAGTGGTCCGTGGGCGAGACGCTGCTGGTCGCGGAGCTTCACCCGGCAAAGATTGAGCACCGCGTCCTGCATGGCGCACACGACCCTCTGGCCTTTGCCGCTCTTCTCCCGGTGTAGCAGCGCTGCCAGAATGCCAGCGACGAGGTGTATTCCGGTGCCGGAATCGCCGATCTGAGCGCCCGTCACCATCGGGAAGCCATCGATCTCGCCCGTCGTCGACGCCGCCCCGCCAGTGCACTGCGCGATGTTCTCGTAAACCTTGCAGTCTTCGTAAGGGCCAGGGCCGAATCCCTTGACCGAGGCGTAGATGATACGCGGGTTGATTTCCTGGATCTTCTCCCACGGAAAGCCCATGCGATCGATGGCGCCCGGTGCGAAATTCTCCGCCAGCACGTCACATTCTTCGATGAGCCTCGTGAAGATCTTCTTACCCGCTTCGATCTTCGGATTCAGGGTAACGCTCCGTTTGTTGTGGTTCAGCATCGTGAAATAAAGGCTATCGACCTCGGGGATGTCACGCAGCTGGCCGCGGGTCGCATCGCCTTTGCCTGGCCGTTCCACCTTGATGACATCGGCGCCGAGCCACGCCAGGATCTGTGTGCCTGTCGGTCCCGATTGTACGTGGGTCATATCAAGGATGCGAACACCCTCTAGAGCCTTTCCCATAATCGTTCTCTCCTATCGTTCCACTGGTGTTTGACAGCTCGTAAGGATAGGTAATCTCACGGGTATCAAGCAAGCGGGGTTTTACCCCAACGTGTCGCTGGGCTACGATGCGCACACCTTTTCCATGAAAGCTTCCAACCGAACCGTTCTCGTCTTTGCCGCCGTCGCCATTCTGCTCGTCCTCGCTCCTCTTTTTCTGCGGCTTCCTCTTATCGAGACGCGTGGCTACAACCCTGACGAGCTCGAGCATCTGCACTGGTCGTGGTGTGTTTGGCGAGGCCTCGTTCCTTACGTGGACTACTTCGACCATCACACGCCCTGGTTTCATTTTTTTCTTGCTCAGTTTTTCGATTTCTACGACGTCGAGCGGCTTCCCGAGGATGCGCTCGGCTTTACATTCATGGCTCGGCGCTTCATGTGGATCGCGGCGGGCGCGATGCTGGGTCTCACCTTCCTTCTCGGACGATCCTGGCGCGACGCGCGGACCGGTCTCGTCGCGGCCTTGCTTCTCGGCAACACGGCATTTTTTCTCGCGAAGAGCTTCGAGATCCGGCCCGACGTCCCCGCTGCCGCGCTCCTTCTTTTGTCGGTGTGGCTGGCGCTGCTCGGCGCGCGACGCGCCGTTGCCACTGAGACTGAGACTGGGACTGACCCGGGGGGCCGCGCACGGTTGCTCGTGTCGGGCCTCGCGCTCGGCGCCGCCGTGATGCTCACGCAGAAAGTCGTTTTCGTCGGGCCGGGCTATGCGGCCATTGTGTTTTGGCTTCTTCTCGATCGACGCCTCGAGCTCCCGCGCGCGACACGCTTCGGCTACGCCTTGGTGCTTTCCGTCGGCTTCGCACTTCCGGTCGCCGGGACGCTCGGCTATTTCGCGTTTCACGGTGCGGCTTGGGCGTTCATCGATTCCAACTTCATCGTGAACACGCGCTGGCCCGGTCTGCCGGCGGGACCCTTTCTCGTCGAGCTCGCACGGCAGGACCCGTTCTTCGTCCTGTTTGCGGTGGCCGGGTTTCTTCTCGAGGCGAAGCGCGCTCTCACGCGGAAAGCCGTTCTTCGCGGGGAGCCCGTCGTCACCTTCACGACGCTCTCGGTCACGGTCTCCTTGGCCTTCCATCCGGCGATGTCTTATCACCATTTTCTTCTGGTTCTTCCTCTGGCCTCGCTCTATGGCGCCCGTGGCCTCCTTCGAGTCGTCGAGACCGTCACGAACCGCGTCCGCGGCAAGGCGCTCCTGGCGACCGCGACACTGGCTTCGGGGGCGCTCGGCGCCTATGCGCTCTCGCGCCTAGGGCCACCCGAGCTCATCTTGCCTGGTTTTGCGCCGTTCGTGATCGGCGGGTTGACGCTGGCCCTCGGTGTTTGCCTCTGGCGCGGCTCACGAGAAGCCGCTCTCACCATCATCGTCGTTCTTCTGAGCGCCTATCCGCTCACGCGCCTTCGTAACACGTTCGATCGTGGCAACTGGGGAACGACTCAGGCGATCGAATATGTGCTGCGGAACAGCGCGCCTTGGGAGACGACGTTCGACGGTTTCACCGGGCTCGGCATGTTCCGGCCTCAAGCTTTCTTTCATCACTTCCAGCATCCGCACGCGTTCATGCTTCAGTCGAAGGAAGAGCACGAGGAGATGTACGAGGCCCTTCGCAGTGGACGTGCGATGCCCAAGTTCATCTTCTGGAGCCACTATTTGCGCGATGCCGTTACCCCCGAGATCGCCGCGTTTCTCGAAGAGCACTATGTCCCTACGGGGCTCGAGCCCATCTGGGTACGCCCGTTCGATAACGGCGCGGGCTGGTGGTCGGACGAGAAGACGCGCTATATCGGCTGGGTGCCAGACCAAGACGAGGCGCCGCACGTTCTGTTCGATGACGGGTGGCGCCCTCCGAGCGAAGAGTTCGGCTTGCCGATCCGCCGGACGCGAACACGCCGTTCGACGCTCACGGTGCCCATTCGCTATCCACGGGACTTCACCGTGACGATCCGCGCTCATGCGGACCCTGAATCCGTGCCGTTCGGAGTGGAGCTCGTGGTGAATGGAAGATCAGCCGGCCTCGTCGACGCTGTACCTCGGTGGCAGGACTACGCGTTTCCAGTCACAGTGCATCAACTGCGTCCCGGTTTCAACGAGCTCGAGCTGCGTTTCAATCTCAGCGCCGAGAACGACGATCCGTCCAAGCGGTTGGAGCTCGCGGTCCATTCTCTGAAGCTTACCGCGACCGCGCGAGAGGAAGCGCCGTGAGCGTCGAGCGCTCGCCCGACGCCGAGACGGCGGCAGCATTTGCAGGTTCTTGGAATCGGCAGCGCGAGGGGTCCGTCTATACGCGCGAGCAGTTTCTGGACTGGTTTACGCCGCTCGAGCCGGAGGCTTTCTCGGGGAAGACGGTTCTCGAGCTGGGGTTCGGCAACGGCTCGCTTCTCTACCACATGGCAGCGTGCCAGCCAGCGCGTTTATCCGGCGTCGAGCTCGGAGACACGTTCGAGCGAACGAAAGCCAATCTCGGCGAGGCGCTCGCGAGCGAGCTCGATCTCCACCAAGCCGACCTCACGAAAGTCGATCTCGGGCCCTACGATTTTGTCTACTGCATCGGCGTGCTCCATCATCTGAAAGAGCCTGTGGAAGGATTTCGAGCGGTGCTTCGGCACACCCGCGCTCGCGGCCGGTTCCATTGCTGGGTCTATGCGCGCGAGGGAAACGCCGTCATCCGCTACCTCGTCGATCCGCTGCGCCGGGTGACGTCGCGGCTCCCTTGGTGGCTGACAAAATGGGCCGTCGCCCTACCGGCTGCGGCCAAGTACTTTCTTTACGCGAAACTCCTTCGTGCTCTCGCCGCGGTCTTTGGTGAGTCGCTCATAGGCCGTTTGCCTCTCGGAGCTTACAGCCTCTGGATCGCGAAGCGGGGATTCTCGTTCTTCCACCACGTCGCTTTCGATCAGCTCGTGACGCCGACGACGCACTATATCGACCGGGCGACGGTCGAGCGCTGGCTCGAGGATCCGGCTGTGGATCCGGACTCGCGCTACGTCGTCTTTCGGAATGGGAACTCGTGGAAGTTCGGCGGCCGCACGAGGAGCTGAGATTCTTCACCTCGGTGCTTTTGACCCGCTCGTGTTGAGCGAAATCGTTTTTCCCGGCCGGGTTGTGGTGCGTTCCCGATCGTCTTAGACGTAGAGCAAAGATCAGCTCATGTAGCGTTCGTACCAGAGCTCGAAGACGAGAAGCGTCCAAAGCTGCTTGCGGTTGTCGTGCGTTCCTTCGGCGTGCTGCGCGAGAAGCTTCTGCACGTAGTCCGGATTAAAGAAACCTTCGCGCTTCAGCTTGGCCGGCGCGAACTGATCCTGGACGAGCTCTTTCAAGTCAGTGTTGAGCCAATAGGCGACCGGCGCGTTGAATCCCTTCTTCTTGCGCGTAAGCACTTCGTTGGGAAGGATGCCTTCCATGGCTTTCTTGAGGATGAACTTCGACGACTTCGATGTCACGCCGTGCAATTTGAGCTCGCGAGGCACTTCGGCCACCCATTCGGCGAGGCTATGGTTTAGTAGCGGCACGCGCACCTCGAGCGAGTTGGCCATGCTGGCGCGGTCGACTTTTGTCAGGATATCGCCCTCGAGATAGAGCTTGGTGTCCATGTACAGGATCTGGTTGAAGGTCTGGGCGGCGTCGCATCTCCGCTGGTGCTCGTAGGCGACCTCGTAAGTATCGACTTCCTCTTGCACGAGCTCGGGGACGAGGAGATCTGCTTTCTGCTCGGGCGTGAACGAGCCGAGCCATCGATGGTGCCGGCTCGCGACCGGAACGCCTCGGCCGGAAATGAAACGACGCGCCTTGAAGTCCAAGCTGATGTTGTCTTTCGAAACGGGAAGGGCGTCAATCAAACGCGGCACGACGCTCGCGCGCATGAAAAACGGGACCCAGCGCTCGTAATATTCGATGAGTCGGTGGGCTTGGAGCGTTGGGTAACCGGCGAACATCTCGTCGCCGCCGTCACCGCCGAGCGCGACCTTGACCGTTTCTCGCGTGAATCGGGACAGAAAATAAGTCGGCACGATCGAGGAATCGCCGAAGGGCTCGTCGAGAAAATCCATGAGCTTCGGCACGAGGTCGAGCATCATGCTAGACGTGACGGTGAGCTCGTGGTGCTCCGTGCCGATCTTGTCAGCTACCATCCGGGCGTAGCGCGACTCGTCGAACGACTTCTCTTCGAAGGCGATGGAGAAGCTCTTGACGGCGCCCGGTTTTATCTGCGCCATCATCGCGGCTACGGCGCTCGAGTCGATACCGCCGCTCAAGAGGACGCCAACCGGGACGTCGCTCAGCATTTCTTTTTCGACGGCTTGTTTGAGCTTTACGAGCAGCTGGTCTTTGAAATCGCGCCAGCTCACCGGGGGCCGTCGCTCGCTCTTCGCTAGGCTCATGTCCCAGTAGCGCTTCACGTCGACGCCGGAGTCGTCGGCTACGAGCACGTGGCCTGGTTCTAGACGGTGAATGCCTTTGAAGATGGTCCGCGGAGAGGGCACGTATTCAAAGGAGAGATATTCGTTGAACGCGACGAAATCGATCCGGCGCTCCACCGCGGGGTGCTTCAGAATGGATTTGAGCTCCGAGGCGAAAACGAGCGCTTTGTCGACGAGCGTGTAATAGAGCGGCTTGATGCCGAAGCGGTCTCGCGCGACGAACAGCCTGCGCCGAGGACGGTCCCAGATGGCGAAAGCGAACATTCCGTTGAGATATTTGACGCATTCGTCGCCGAATTCTTCATAGGCATGGACGACGGTCTCGGTGTCCGTACGCGTGTAGAAGCGGTGACCCAGCTTCTCCAGAAGTGCTTGGAGCTGGCGGCAGTTGTAGATTTCTCCGTTGAAAACGATCCAGATGGAGGAATCCTCGTTGTGGATGGGCTGGTGGCCGCCTTCCACGTCGATGATCGAGAGACGTCGCACAGCGAGTCCGACGCCGCGATCGAAGAACGTGCCGTCGTCATCGGGGCCGCGATGGGTAAGGGCTCGATTCATCTCTTCGATGAGAGACAGGTCGGGCTTCGTTTCCGCTTCTCGGTCAAAAACCCCGCAAATTCCACACATCTTCTGTTCAATGCCCGCAAAGTGTTAGTGTTACATCTGGCGTGAGCGGCCAAGCATACCTCACGAGGTTGAACGCGGGAAGATGGGGCGACGTTGTCGTCACACTCGTCGTGCTGACTTTGACGGTGTTTCTCACCGGAAGGGGGCGCTCCGGCGAGAACGCGATTCTTTTTCAGCTCGGCCCGAACGACGCGTCCTACATTTCGGGTTTTGCACCCCATTATGAGATCACCGATGGGGTCTCCGCGTCCCGCTGGACGAGCTACGAGGCTTCGATCGAGCTTCCTGTCTCTGTCGAAGGAGGGCCGCTCGAGATTTCCTACCGTTTTTGGCGCGTGTTTCCAGAAACCGCACTCTCCGAAGTCTATCTCGACGACCAGCTCATCGATAGGTTCGAAAGCCGGGGCGGCCAGACGCGCCTCAGGCATGTGACGCTCGCCGCGGTCTCGGAATCGCCGGTCTCGATCCACTTCAAAGTGGACTCTCACGAGCGCCAGAATCTCGGCCTGAGGCTCGACTGGGTGTCTCTCGAGACCGGAGAGCGCGCGCGGATCCGAGCGCGTGGTTGGGCCCTTTGGCTTCCGGGGATTCTCGCGACGTTTCTCTTCGTTCTCTTTCGTGCCGCTGGCTTCGAGCGACTGCTCGCGATCGTTCTCGTGCTTCCCTGGGTCGTAACGACAGCTATCTGGGCGCGTCTCGATCCTTTCAGCTTTGCCGTCGTCATCCAGAAGATCGCCGCTGCCGCCATCGTGTTGTCGTTGTTCGCGGCTTGGTGGTTACGGAAGCGAGAGTCTGGCCGGTGGGTTCTCGCGATTTTTGTGCTCGGGTTCTTGCTTAAGGGCGCGGGCCTTTTCCATCCGGCCACCTTCTACCCGGACGTGGCCAACATGCGCCGCTACGTGGACATCTATCCGGAAATGACGGGAACCATAGCGGAGCGCGGGGTTGCCACGCAGGAGCGGACGGGTGTTGGCTATCCGCGCACCGTCGGCGGCAAGGACTACGCCTTTCCTTATTCACCGCTTTATTTTTTTCCTTTCACGTTCCTGCCAACGCCAGGCGCTGTCGAAGACGGCGTACGCCTGTTCGGTCTCGCCGCCGCGTCGCTCCAGATTCTTGCCGTTTTTTGGCTCGCGACAACGCTTTTCGATGCGCGCGTCGCGATCACCGCGGCGTTCCTCTCGGCCTTCTTGCCGCCTTTGTTCAGTCGACTCGTCCTCGCGCTGCACGCGACCTTGGTTGGGCACTTTCTCGACCTCGTTGTGATGTCGGCCGTGCTCCTTCTTTCCTTGAGACCAGAGAGCTCGAAACGCTTCGCCGCCGTGGGCGGCGCCACGTTTGTAAGCTTTCTCGAATATACATCGAGCTATTTCAGCCTCACGGCTTTTATGGGCATCTTTGCGCTTTTCGACAGGCGGCTCACCTTTCGCTTGCTCGGCGTGCTTCTCATGACGGGCACCGTCACCATCCTCGGCCTCTATTGGCCATTCGTTTGGGCGTTCGCGACAGAGATGCTCCCCGCGATGATGGCTGGTAGCGCGGAAGTCAGCGCATCGGGACCGGCACCGTCGCCACTCGCGGCGCTGTCACGTATCCCATTGTTTTACGGCTATCTGTACCCCGCACTCGCTCTTCTCGGACTCGCCCTTGCGCGGCAGCGCGCGACGACGGTGGGATATCGCTTCCTCGTCGTTTACGGACTCGCTTTCGTTTTGCTGCTCAGCTTGAGGGCGTTTGGCGGAGGAGCGTTCAAGGACCTGAAGGAGATCACCTTCGTCGGGCCCCTCATTGCGATGCTTTCGGGGCTCACTCTGGCCGAGCTCTCCCGTCGCGGCCGCGCCGGTCTCATCGCGGCGCTGGCGTTGAGTGCAAGCCTCGCCGTCTTCGGTGTGAACAAGTACAGAAGTTACTTGGAAACCTACGCTTCACCTCTGATGGTGCCTGATCGCTCCGGCGAACCGTGATTGCAAGCGATCGGCCCCCCACGAGGCGGATCTTCGTGCGGATCAGAACGCTTCAGTCTAGAGGCTAGAGCCTGGGCGCACTCCGCTTGCAACAGCGTGAAGAGCTCGTCCATGCGGGCGAGACGGGTGCGAAAAGTGACGGGGTTGACGCGAAAACACCACTGGCCTTTGAGTACGGTCGTCGAGATCCAGAACCGTCCCGCGGACTCGATGTGCGTCGCGACATGTTTGTGGAGGTGCTTCATGACCTTTTCGGCGAGCCGGCTCGATGCTCTCTCGTAGCGCAGGCAGATCGCCGACATGCGTGGACGAAACCTGGGCTTGAAGTCCTCGCTCGCCTCGGCAAGCGAGTAGAAGTGCTCCGCCTGTGCCACGTTCGCCGACGGCCTTCGTCCCGTAACGCTTCTAGCTCATCCAGACTTCTACGCCCACGAGATAGTCGGTGAGTAGATCAACGACCTCGTGTTCGAGGCGTTGCAGCTCCTCGGGGTCCGGTGGTGTCATGAAATTACGGTGCTCGACGAGATCAAGTGCAGTCGTTCCAGACGAGCTTGCCGCGTCCCTGGTTTTTTGCGGCGTAGAGGCTATCGTCGGCCCGTTTCATGAGCCGCTCTGCACCGTCGCCCGCGACGAATATCGTTCCGCCCATGCTAGCGCTGGGCTCGATACAGATGTCGTCTGAGCAGACGAGCGAGAGGTCTGAGAGGGAGCGGTGGATCTCGGCCGCCCGAAACGCGGCCTCGTCGCCAGCCACTTCGGGCAGGAGCACTACGAACTCGTCGCCACCGACGCGGCAAGGGAGGTCCGTGCGGCGCACGTTGTTGCCCAAGTGAGATCCTACGAGCGCCAGTAGCCTGTCGCCTACGCTGTGGCCGTGCGCATCGTTCACGGCCTTGAAATGATCGAGGTCGATGACGAGCGCGGCCAGCCCGGTATTTGTCTCACGCGCCCTTTCGACGAACTTGGCGAGCTGGTCGTTCAGACAACGACGGTTGTAAAGGCCAGTGAGCTCGTCGGTATGCGCGAGCACGTGCGTTGCGTCTCGCTCCTCGCGCGTACGCCTGAGGTAGTCGATAGCGCGTATGAGCTCTTCGTCGCGCGATCTCACGTCACCGGCGAGAGCCTGCTCCGAGGCGACGAGATAGGCACAGGTCTCCTGCAGAAGCGAACATAACAGTTGCGGATGCTCCTGCTTCAGACGCGTCGTTGTCGCGGACCCGACCTCCTTGAGGCGACACGGCGTACGTGCCGTGGCGGTTGCCGTCCGATGGCTTCCGCGAGCCAGGAGCGAAATTTCGCCGAAGAATTGCCGGGAACGCAGGTTCTTTGGCTCCTTGCCTTCCGGAAATGAAGCTCGATTACGCCCTCGTCGATGACGTACATGCTGTCGCCGAGGTCGCCCTCGCGAAAGAGTACTTCGCCCACTTCGAGGTCGATGATCCGTGCGCCCTCGGTCAAAATGCTTCGCTCGCGGGCATCGAGGACGGCGATAGGCTCCGGCGTTCGTCGGTTCGTAGGCAAGTTCTGTAGTGTTCCTAACTCAGGTCTATCTCCTAATCTTACCGGATGCGCTCGTAGACTGCGTGGGAGACGGTCTCGTTACCGCCCTCGTCGACGTTACGGTACTCGTTCTCGATAGTGTTCCCGTCCTCCGAGAGCACGTTGATGATCACGTTTACGCGGTCGCCCGTCTTGTTCATGATTTTGTTGGTCCGTTCATCGACGATCTCGACGGCGGATAGCTCCGTTCTCGAGTCACCGGTAACCGGCTGGTACTTGCCATCGAAGAACGTCACATAGCCCCACGTTCTCTTCTCGCCCTTGGCGTTCGTGGCCTCGATCGTGATGCGCATGCCGCCCTCGCCATAGGGCTCGTAGGTCATGATGTTGAGATAGGGCGCCGGCCGATCCGACTTGAGCTTCCACTTGCCGAATCGCGGGTTCAGGCTCTCTTGCGCGGCCGTGGCGGTCATCGTCGCGGCGACAACAGCTCCGACCATCCATAGAAGGTTTGTCTTTCGCATTTATCTAGACTCCTATTGTTTCGAGAATCACTTCGTTCGATAGGTCTTCGAGTAGCCGTTGCGACTATTGGTCACGGTGTAGGTGCCATCCTCGTGCAGCCTCGCGTGGATCCAGTGGGCCTCGCAGGCTTCATCGTCAGTGAGATTGGCGATCCGTTCCTCGTCGGTATTGTGCTCGCGGTCGTTCTCCACCGCGAGATGCAATTGCCCCTTCCACATCGATCCAGTAGATGTCGACCTTGTCGGCGGCCGCCGCAAGCCCCGGAACAATGAGCGCAAACAGGAAAAACTTCTTCATGGCAATGGCTCCTTGACGGCAAGTCTATGCCACCAGGCTCGTTGGTGCGAGTGCCGCTCGGAAAACAAACAATCCTGTGGGATAGCCCTTTTTCAGCGTGACGGAGCGGCCGCGGTCGGCGTGTGTGCGTAGACCATCGACGAGACGTCGCGAAAAAATCCGAGCTCGCGGAGGAGCGTTTCGTGGGGTCCCTTCGCCGCGGCATTGTCGTCGATGGTGTCGATCCGCAGCCGCCGCGGACGGCCGCGTGGAAGATGGGTGATGGCGCGAAAGGCGGCTCGCGCCATCTCAGGCTCGTCGAGCTCCCCGAAGGTCAGAAGCGTGCGGCCTCCCTTCTCCATATACAGAACGAGACTACCTTTATAAAGGACCACCCAAGCCCCGGGAACACGACGGGGGCGTGCCCTCGTTCCGCTCATCGGCTGAGGCCAGGGAAGGATCGAGCCATAGGGGTTCGCGGGATCGACGGCGAGATAAGCCCGCATTTCGTCGTCCGGACGGCCCGGCTCCGGGCGCAGAGCATCGCGTACGGCGCGTAGTCGCTCGACAGCTCCTGGGAGCGCGAATTGGGAGCCAGAGAGGTCTTCGACGAAGTATCCGCGCCGCAGGCGCCCGCGCTCCTCCATTTCTCGCAATAGCGGATAGAGCATCTTGTATCCGCCGGGCAAGTCCTCGAAAAGGGCGGCGCTTCGACTCACGATGCCGTAGCGCTCGAGTAGCATCGTGATGCGTGCGTGCGCGCGCTCCGTATCGCTCACATTTGGATCGACAAGGCTTTCGACCAGCGACCATCGACCCCCGGAATAGCTCACCTTTGGCGGGCGCCGGCGCCTGCTTTTCTTCCCGAGGTTTCGGAGCGGGAAGAACGTGTCATTGGTGATTTGGCCCGCCCAGAGAAGACTCTGCAAGGCCGTTTCGATCTCGCGGACGCCCTCGCGCGTTGCCGCCGCAAACTCGAGCGTGAACGAGGCGCCACGCTCGCCGAGCTGTCTCAAGATGTTGGCTTCGAGCTCCGACTGCGGCTCGTAGAGCGCTGGCGCGGGCAAGAGGATCGATGCTCGTTCGCGTCGATACAGAGCGACGCGGCCGTCGGAGGTGCCGAGAGCGCCCACACCGACCCAGACGATGGAGCCTGCGGCGGACAGCATGTCGAGCATTTCCGGTCGGAAGTCCTGAACGCGCCCTGGGAGGATCACTTCCAGAAGCGACGACCAAGGCAGAGGAAGCCCTTCGAGCTGCGCAAGTGCTTCCTCGAGCTTTGCCGTACCGCGTGCGCCGCCTTTTACGCCGTGCCATTCGGGCAGAAAGCGACCCAGTACGCTGGCATCGACGGGAGCGACTTCTTTTCGAAGTTTCGCGAGCGTGCGACGTTTGAGACTTCGAAGCACCTCCGGGTCACACCACTCGGGACGCACTCCGAAAGGACGGATCTCGCCACGCACGAGCTGCCCTGCGGATTCGAGCTGAGCCAAGACCGTCTCTACCTGTGACAGAAGAAGACCAAAGCGCACGGCCGGCGCTTCGGGAAGAAACGGGCCGTGGCTTTTCGCGTAGCGCCTCATCAAGCTCTCGAGGGGCGCATCGACACGCTCGAGCAGATTTAGCGGTAGGCCCGGTGGCGGCACGACGCCGAGCCCATCGCGATAGCGGGCTACATCCGTGACAGCGATGTAGCGTTTCTCCCCGGCCAACGGGACCAAGACCGCGCGTCGTTCCTCCTCGAGCTTTCGCAGCCAGGGGCTGGGATCGTCCGTCGACCGTTTGCGAATCTCCGCTTCCGACAAATCACCCACGCGCCGTAGTAAGTCCTCCACCTCGTCGGTGCTCCGCGCTTTGAAGCCGTCGGCGAGGCGCGCGAGCTCGGCCTCGATCTCCTCGAGTACTTCTGCGTCGATGAGCTCACGCAGCTCGGCTTGACCCAGGAGCTCGCGCAGAAGGTTGCGGTCGAGCGTGAGCGCTTGCGCTTTGCGCTCCGCAAGCGGTGAGTCTCGCTCGTAGAGGTAATTTGCCACGTAAGCGAAGGTGAGCGAGCGCGCAAAGGGCGAGGCGGACGCCGTCTCCACATCGTGGACGTGGATCTCGCGCCGCTGAACGCCCCCGAGGACCGCCTGAAGCGCGGGGAGATCGAAGACGTCTTTCAAACATTGCCGATAGGTCTCGAGCACGATCGGAAAGGATGGGTAGCGGGTGACGTTTGCGAGAAGGTTCTTGGCCTTGAGCCGCTGCAGCCAAAGCGGTGTCCGACGGTCGGGACCGCGGCGAGGAAGAAGAAGCGCGCGCGCGGCATTCTCGCGGAAGTGGTTTGCGAAAAGAGCCGATCCGCCGAGCTCCTCGACGACGCGATCCTCGACTTCTTCCGGATCGGGGAAGAGCAGCTCGAGATCGGGAAGCTCCTCTATGTCGGCGAAGCGCAGCACGATCCCGTCATCGGTGTACATCGTCTCCACTTCGTACCCGGCCAAAGCAGAGAGAGCGTTCTGGATCGCGAGTGCCCACGGAGCGTGGACGCGCGAGCCGAACGGGGTCAGGATGCAGACGCGCCAATCGCCGAGCTCGTCGCGGAACCGCTCGATCGTGATATCGCGATCCGTCGGCAGCGTATCGGTATGCTCTTTTTGCTCTTCGACGTAGCGCACCAGGTTCTCGGCGGCGAAAGCGTCGAGAGGCGTCGTGTCTTCGAGCCACTTTTGCGCCGCCGCATGCGGCAAACCGTCGAGCTTGCGCAAGAAAGCACCGATCGCCCGGCCGAGCTCGATCGGACGCCCCGGGCCGTCGCCGCGCCAAAACGGCATCTTGCCCGGCTCTCCGGGCGCCGGTGAGACGATGACGCGGTCACGCGTGATCGCCTCGACGCGCCACGAGGACGCGCCGAGGAAGAAGACCTCTCCTTTGCGCGACTCGTAGACCATTTCCTCGTCGAGCTCGCCCACCCGAGGGCCGCCCTCCCCGATATGCACGCTGTAGAGACCGCGATCGGGGATCGTTCCCGCGTTCATAAGCGAGATCATCTTGGCGCCTTTGCGGACCGTGAGGATGTTCTTATTGCGATCCCAAGATAGGCGCGGCCTGAGATCGGCGAAGTCTTCTGAAGGGTACTGGCCAGAGAGCATCTCCAAAACCGTGACGAGCGCGTCATGGGATAGATCACGATAGGGCGCCGCTCGTCGGATGAGGGCCTCGAGCTCGTCGACGCGCCGTGGCCGGTCGGCACAAAGAGCGACGATTTGCTGCGCCAAGACGTCGAGCGGGTTTTCCGGCATCTGGAGCGCTTCGATCTCGCCCGCAAGCATCCGTTGGGCCACGACGGCGGCCTCGAGCAAGTCGCCTCGAAACTTTGGAAAGATGATGCCGAGGCTCGTCTCGCCGACACCATGGCCGGCGCGGCCAACCCGTTGGAGCCCGCGTGCTACCGAGCCTGGAGATTCGACGAGCACGACCAGGTCGACCGCGCCCATATCGATGCCGAGCTCGAGCGAGCTCGTCGCCACGAGACCTCGGAGCGCGCCACTCTTGAGCGCTTCTTCGATCTCGGTCCGCTTCTGGTGAGAGACGCTTCCGTGATGCGCACGCACGAGCGGTGCGTCGGCAAGCTCGTTCAGTCTTTGAGCGAGACGCTCGGCGAGCGAGCGGCTGTTTACGAAAACGATGGTCGAACGGTGCTTTTGGATGAGCTCGAGAAGTTGCGGGTAGATCTGGGACCAGATGGAGCCCGGCTCGCGTGCGGGTGGCATCTCGGCGCGCGCGAGCTCGCCCAGGATCGAACCGTCCCGAGTCTCACGGTCGGGCTTGGGCTCGGGCGGCGGTATCTGCTCCATGTCGGGAACGGGCACGCGGATCGTGAGCTCGATATGGGCCGGCTCGCTCGCGTCGACGATGGTGACCTCGCGATCGCCACCCAAGAAACGTGCGACGTCGCGCGGCGGGCGAACGGTTGCGGACAAGCCGATGCGTTGCGGCTCACGAGCTGCGAGCTCCGCAAGTCTTTCGAGCGAGAGTGCGAGATGGCTGCCACGCTTCGACGGCGCGAGCGAGTGGATCTCGTCGACGATCACCGTCTGGACTTGGCTCAAGTTAGCGGCCGCTTGCGAGCCGAGGATCAAGAAGAGCGACTCGGGTGTCGTCACGAGAATGTCGGCAGGATTTCGAAGCTGCTGGCGCCGCTCTTTGGACGAGGTGTCGCCGGTGCGCATGTCCACGCGGATGTTTCGAAATGTCTGGCCGTAGCACTCGGCCTGGCGCGCGATGCCGACGAGGGGGGCGCGCAAATTGCGCTCGATATCGTAGACCAGCGCTTTGAGGGGCGATATATAAATGATGCGAGCTCCAGGTTTTGCGTCCTCGGGAAGGCGCATCAGCTGGTCAATGGCCCATAGAAAAGCGGCGAGCGTCTTGCCGCTCCCCGTTGGGGCGAGAAGGAGTCCGTGCTCGCCGCGGGCGAGCACCGGCCACCCTTCCTCTTGGACTCGGGTCGGCGCCGAAAAGTTCGCCTCGAACCACCTACGCGTGGCTCGTCGGAAGAATTCCATGCGCCAGTCTAACGTGTCCGTCCGATTCGGTTGACAGACTGGGCGAGCTTGGGACAATCAAGAAACGGAGTTTTGTCCAGCCTGGCCCACCTATTCGAGGTGATGCCGGCGCGACGTTCATGGCAATCCATGCGCCCAAAGGACTAAACTAGGAAATTGCCCGGTCGCTCGTTGGTCCGGAGGCCTCGATCATGATTAGCGTAAGTCCTGAAGAAAAAGAGCAGAAGCTCCGCGAAATCCTCGCTCTTCTCGAAGAAACCAAGGGCGATGAGGATCGGAGCCTTCTCGAAGCCTTCGCCCGCGTGGTCTATGCCGGGCTCCCAGAGTGGATGCTGGGCGGGATCAGCGCTTCTGATCTCGCCGAGCGCATCTGGGACAACTTTCGCTTCTTCGTCCACGAGCTGCCGCCTCCGACGCAGCTTTATCGCGGCCTTCCGGGACTTCACATCGCCGTGCGTCACTCCGTGGAGAAAGAGTCGCTCCATACCGTTCAGGACAAAGCCATCCCGATGGAAACGACCATCGTGGAGACCCACACGGTGGACGCGCCGTTCATTTTCGACAGCCTCATGAACTACTTTCGCAAATCGGGGCTCAGGGTCTTTTCCGCGATCCATCCCATCCTCACCGTGCGCAGGCAGTGGGAGAAAGTCGTATGGATTGGAGACCCCCTTGCGGACGGGGACAAGGAGCTTTTGTGCCGCTTCCGCATCGAGCACATCGAGTCGAAAGAGCGACTGCGGCGCGTGCAGCACGAGCTGTTCTCGGTGCTGAAGAGCGTCTTCCTCGCGCTCGAGGATTTCTCGGAAATGATCCACACGGTGTCGGGGCTGACAGAGCAACTGCGCTCGCGGCAAGAAAACGACACTGATCTCGAGCCTGCCCGCGCGTTCTTGAACTGGCTGACCGACGAGAACTTCATCCTCATGGGCGTTATGAGCTATCGGATCGGCGCCGACGGTTCGTTCGAGACCATCCCCGAAAGCGCGCTCGGTGCGTTTCGCGATCCGGCGCTTCTTCCAGTCGTGTTTCCTGGGCTCGTCGACGAGGTCGAAAGCCAGCTGGTGCCGCCTCCGGAGGACCATCGGATCGTCGAGATCGACTATTGCAATGATGCTTCCGCGATCTACCATCTCGAGCCCATCGACGACATCGTGATTCGACACTGGGGTGAGGATGGGCGTCTCCAGAAAGCCACGCTCCTTCTCGGTAGGTTCTCTCAGGGCTCGTTCGCGCAGCGTGCAACGGATGTGCCGCTCTTGCGCGAGAAGCGGCGGTGGCTCATCGGTCAGAGCGGTGCGGCGCCGATGTCCTATGCGTTCCGCCAGGTGCGCGCCCTTTTCAACCGCTTTCCACGGCGGGAGCTTCTCTATGCTCCGATCGCGGAGCTCAAGCCTTTCTTGGAGCGCATCGTACACATGACGGGCGATGACGAGATCGCCGTACACCACCGGGTCGGGCCCGGCTACGCAGCCCTCCACCTCGCCTTTTCGAAGTTTCGCTACTCCTATGAGTCCGAAAAAGCGCTCTTGCGCGCGTTCTCCGACCGCTTCGGTCCCATCGGCTTCACCGCATCGGAAGATGTCGGGCCGGCGCATGTGCTCATCTTCTATTTCGATCTCGACCGGCTCGTTCATCCGATCGACGAGGACTTGGCGCTCCACATCACGGAAGACATCTTGGCTACCTGGCTGGACGCGGTTTCGCGTGCGCTCATCGAGCGGTTTGGCGAACGCGAAGGCCGGCGCCTCTTTCTGCGCTGGATCACTTACGACACACGTAGCGGCATCTATCGCGAGTCGACGCCTCCTGAGGAAGTCGTCTTCGACCTCGAGCATCTCGAGGTTCTCGACGCGCGGATCCGGGTCGCCATCGTGCCGCGCTCGGCCGAACATGCAACGCTCAAGCTCTATTCGATGAAGCCGTTGAGCTTTATCGAGACGCTCACGACGCTCGGCAATCTCGGGCTCGGGGTGACCGGAGAGATCCACATCCCCACCCGGCTTCCTGACGGCCAACGCGTGCATCTTTATCGCTACGAGATCGAGGACAGTGCGCCGCGTATTGCTGCGCTCATCGCGAGCGTCGAGCGGCTCGGTGACGCGATTCGCGCTCTCAGCGAAGGGCGCGCGAGCGACGGCTCGTTGAACGCGCTCATCTTGTCGGCGGATCTCGACTGGCGGCAAGTCGAAGTGCTGCGGACGTTTCGGAACCACCTCCAGCAAATTCGACCGCACTACAACGTGGAGACCGTCAACGGGGTGCTCCTTCAAAACACCAAAGCGACGCAGGCGCTCTTCAGAAACTTCGAAGCGCGCTTCGATCCATCGATCTCAGGCGATCGCGCCGAAGGGATCCGCGCTGCCGACACGGAGCTCGAAAAGGCGCTCGACGGTGTGCGCAGCCTCCTCGACGATGAAGTGCTGCGAGCATTCGGCAACCTGATCGCGGCGACGGTGCGCACTAACGTCTATCAAAAACCGGAGCGGCCGGTTTTCTCGATCAAGGTGGAAGGCGCGAAAGTGGAGAACATGCCGTCGCCGAGGCCAATGGTCGAGATTTACGTTCATTCTCGGCGGCTCGACGGTATTCATCTTCGAGGCGGGCGCGTGGCGCGCGGAGGCATTCGTTGGAGCGATCGTCACGACGATTTTCGAACCGAGGTTCTCGACCTGCAAAAGACGCAGATGGTAAAGAACTCCATCATCGTTCCGGTCGGCTCGAAAGGCGGCTTTGTGCTGAAAGGGGAGCTTCCTACACGGCCGGCACTCGACGCCTATCTCATCGACCGCTATCGTGAGTTCATCTCCGGCCTTCTGGATGTGACCGACAACATGGTCGATGGTAACGTCCTCAATCCTCCGGATGTCGTGCGCCACGACGGCGATGACCCTTATCTCGTCGTCGCCGCGGACAAAGGCACGGCGCATCTGTCGGATACGGCCAACAAAGTCGCGAAACATTACGGGTACTGGCTCGGCGATGCCTTCGCTTCCGGCGGAAGCGTCGGTTACGACCACAAGAAGGTTGGCATCACCGCGCGTGGTGCATGGGAGTGCGTCAAACATCACTTTCACAACCTGGGCACCGACATATCGAAGGACCCCTTCACGGTTGTGGGGCTCGGTGATATGGCGGGCGACGTTTTCGGCAACGGGATGCTGCGCTCCCGGGCCATCAAGCTCGTCGCTGCGTTCAACCATTTGCATATCTTCATCGACCCCGATCCCGACAGGGAGCGTAGCTTTCGGGAGAGAGAACGTCTGTTCCAGCTGCCGCGCTCGGGCTGGCGCGACTATGACGAGGCGCTCATCAGCGCGGGCGGCGGGGTGTTCGACCGTTTGGCCAAGCGGATCGACGTCACTCCCGAGATGAAGACGCTCCTCGGAATCGCAAAGGACATGGTGACCGGTGAAGAGATGATCCGCTCAATTCTCGAGGCCCCGGTCGACCTTCTTTATAACGGCGGGATCGGTACTTACGTCAAAGCGTCGAGCGAAGAGCATCTGGATGTTGGGGATCGCGCCAATGACCGTGTGCGGGTGAACGCTGCCGATTTGCGAGCGCGTGTCGTGGCCGAGGGCGGCAATCTCGGGCTCACACAGAGAGCACGCCTCGAATATTGGGCGAAAGGCGGCGTTATCAATACCGATGCGGTGGACAATTCGGGCGGCGTCGACATGTCGGATCACGAGGTCAACATCAAAATCCTCATGGACATCGTGGTCAAGCGCGGGGCTCTCTCTGGCCGAGAGGAGCGTGACCGCATCTTCATGGAGATGACCGAGGACGTTGCGGAGCTTGTGTTGGCCGATAACGCTGCCCAGGCACTCGCATTGACACTCGATGGGCGCCGTAGCGCGGCAAGTTACGAAGACTTTCTCGAATTGATTGGCGATCTTCACCGCGAAGGCGTTCTGAATCGCAAGGACGAGCACATTCCGTCCTGGAGCGAGCTGAAAGAATCTGATCAAATCGAGCGAGGCCTTCCTCGGCCGCTCTTGGCACTGCTGCTCGGCTATGTCAAGATATGGGCGTTCAGTGAGATTTTGAAGACGGACTTTCCTGACAGTGAAGACGGCGCGCCCTTCTTGGCGAGCTATTTTCCGGGCCGCCTCCAGGAGGCTTTCTCGGAATTCTTTGACGAGCATCCTTTGAAGCGCGAGATCATCGCTACCGCGGCAGTGAACCACGTCGTGAACCACGCTGGCGTGGACTTCTTCCGAAGGATGATGGCGCTGACGGGTGCCGCGATCGGCGATGTCCTGAAGGCCTACGTGACCTGCTCGGTAAAGTGTGGAGCGACGGAGCTCCGGAACGAGATTCATGGCGCCGGGAAAGCGGCCAAAGAGTTGCAGGACGCTCTCATGGAGATCGAAACCGTACTCGAATCCGCGACGGAAGATGCGCTCAAGGGCGGGACGCCGGACGCCGGCGAAGCGGTGGCCGGGCTCAAAAAACGCGTCGGCTTATAGCCAGTTACTCTATCTAGCCAAGTAAACCTGAAACGTTCAAACCACCGATCCGACTCTCATCCCCACATCCCGTTTTTATCCCCACATCCCCTTGCCTTTCCAACGCTGCTTTAAAAGCAAGGAGAGGTGGGGATAGGAGGAGAGGTGGGGATAAGAAACGAACTTGCTCCAAAACGTGGAACGGAATTCGCGATTCCTGAAGTACTAGTCAGCCTAACTTCATAGAGGTACACTCGCGGAGACATGGGTGGCACGGTGTACGAGAAGCGCTTGCCGCGCGCGCGATGACATGATTGCGGCTTTCGTCCTTCTTGCTCAGACTGCGGTCGTCACTCCCGTGGAAGATCATCGCCGCTGGCTCGAGGACGAGGTTCGCCACATCATCACTGATGAGGAGCAAGAGTTTTTCCAGACCCTCGCTACTTTCGAACAACGCGAGCGGTTCATCGAGGCCTTCTGGGATCGGCGCGATCCGGACCGGCTGACGCCGCGCAATGAATATCGCGACGAGCATTACCGACGGCTCGAGCTCGCCAATCAAAAATTTGGAAGGAGCTCGAGCTTGCTGGGCTCTCGAACCGACCGTGGCCAGGTTTTTGTCCTTCTCGGGGAGCCGTCTCGGCTTCTGCCTATCGTCGGAAGCAATGCCGTTGTCGATAGTGAGATCTGGTACTACGACAATCGCCGCCTGCCGGGCCTTCCTTCCCGCTTGAGCCTCATTTTCTTCAAGAAGAACAACTTCGGTGATTACGATCTCTACAGCCCGGTCGACGATGGCCCCGAGTCACTTCTCAACGCGGGCTCGTTCTTCAGAGAGAATCGGGTGGGTACGATGGAGGTCCTTCAAGGCGTTTCGATCGACCTTGCTCGTGCGGCGTTGACCGTTGACCTCACAGACCCGGCAGCCGCCTTTCTAGCTTTGCCGAGCATCGATCCCGCCGCGAACCCAGGCCGAGGGGTTCCGCTTTCGCACCGGGCCTCCATGAGCGCGAACATGGTCGTGGGCGATATTCTCGAGTTGGCGAGGCGCTCCGTCGATACCGATTATCTCGAGGGGTTTCGGCGTTATGGCGATCGGGTCTCGGCCGAGTACTCGTTCCGCTATATCTCGAACCGAGACTACTGGTCGGTGCTTTACGAGCCCGATGGTTCGCCTTTCGTTCATTTCAGCATCGAGCTCGATCCGCAGGATGTCACGTTTCGCGCGAATGAAGATGGGTCCAGGTTCGAGACGAGGTTCCACGTCGATATTGAGGTTATGGCCCGTGGTCGGGGACCGGTATCGATCCCGAGCCGCGACGCCTATTTCGAGATCGACGCTGCGGATATGGAGCAGGCGCGGTTTTTTCCCGTCGCCTATCAGGACAGCTTTGCGCTGATTCCGGGCGCGTACCAGATGGCCGTCACTCTCCGCAGCGTCGTTGGCGAGCACTTCACGGTCGTGGAGCGCAATTTATCGGTCGCGCCTCTCGATGAGAGCGCTGCGACGCTCGGCGGCATCGCTATCGGCTACCACGTGTCGGATGCGGAGCCAGGCAGCTTCGGAGTAAGCAATAAGCGGATTTGGCCCGCGGGCAGCGGGCTCTTCGTTGCCGGCGATACGGTGCATGCTTTCGCGCAAACCCGCGGCGCGGGGACGGGAGCCCTTCTCCGCATCTCGCTCCAATCCAATGCCGGCCCGCTTCGAAGCTACGACGTGCCGATCGCAGGGAGAAGCGTGACCCAGCCCATCGAGCTTACCGATGTGCCACCGGGTCCGTACACAGTGCTTTTCGAGCTCTTGGACGACGCCGGTGCGGTGCACGTGACGAAAAGCGCGGCCTTAGAAGTCGTCGATCGGGAATTCGTTCCGCGCCCAGCGCTCATCTACCGCAATCACGTCTCGGCTCCCGCCGTCGAGCCCACCGCGGTAACACTTTCGGACCAATTCCTTCAGCAAGGAAGAATCGCCGAAGCGGAAAAAGCACTCGCCAAACTACTGCACCAGGACGGCGGTCCTTCCGATCTGGTGCGGATGAAGCTCGCGAGCATCATCTTGTTCGCGTCCCGCGGCGACGAAGCTCTCGAGCTTCTAGGCCCACTCGAGGAGCGCTATCCGGACCAGATCGAAGTCGTGGAGGGGATCGGTTTTGCGCACTATGTTCGCCGGGACTGCGCGGAAGCTTTGCCCCGGCTCGAACATGCGATGGCGATACGCCCGCCCGATACCTCGTTGCTGAACGCGGTTGGGGATTGCTATCAGCAGATTGGCCGAGTGGAAAAAGCGCGCGAGATGTTCGAGCTCTCGCTCGGCGCCAACCCGAATCAACCTGGGGTGAAGGCTCGGCTTGCGGAGCTGGACGGGCAGTAACGCCGTTGCTCTCGAGATCGTCGCGTTCTCGGCGTTCTCGCGACGTTTGACGACGTTGGGAACTTTTTGTTCTCGTGACCGCCGAGGAGCAAGGCGCCCTTTTGGGGGTACTGTGGCGAGCCAAGACAAGCGTTCGTGGGGGATATGCGCAACAATTCCAGTGTCGAAGTGGTACACCGTTGTGGAACAGCAGGTTAAGTGGAGTAGATTACGACACGCCCGCAATCCTTTCTCGCCTAGAGCGCTCACCACTTCGGTAAAGTGGGGAAAAGCCCACGAATATTTAGCGAAAGTGGCGTGGGCAAATAAATGCATCGATAAAGACGATGGTTCGTGTAACTCGTTAATTTGAGACGAGATGACGGATATTATACTTGACAGATATGGGGAAAAATCATAGATTTCCCTTACCCAACCTGCCTACGACCTGAATTTCGTTACTAGGTCAGCTTTAACGATGATTTTATCCCTCGAATCCTTTATTTCGGAGGAGCCATCAAAATGCAGACGTATCAGACCGCGCCGGCGACAAGGAGCTCGAAGAAGAGTCCGGAATCGACGTCGCTTCCCGTCGCATGTTTTTCGACCTACGTGGCCGAGCCGAGCCAACAGGCCGCCCGGCATCGCGACGTCCGGAATTTCTTGCTTGCGCTCAGCGGCGAGCAAGTCAGTGGGACCTCCGCCATTCCGGTGGGTCACGACGAGAGGACGCTCACAACGATGAACGCGAACGACTCCATCGACTGGTTCGGTGAGATGGTCGTTCAATATTTGGACAGCTCTCAGATCCTTCCACCGTTCGGGCTCGTTCCTGTCCCGACGCCACAGACAACGCTCGCATCGAGCGCGGGGCCTTGGACGTCGCTCCTTGCGATCTCGATCGCCTCGAATGGCCTCGAGGATGCCTCGGTGCTCGACTTACTGCGTTGGCAAGAGCCGATACCGGAGCAGCGTTGCCACACCGTAGCGGAGCTCTACGAGAATCTCGCCGTGATTCGCCCGTTTCCGACCGACCGCGCGATCGTTCTCGTCGACTATTTGTTTACAACCAGCACGATGCTGCGGGCTTGCGCCGCGAGGCTCAAACGTCACGGGGCGAACGTGGTGCTTGGGCTCTGTGCCGGGCGTACCGCGAAAGAAGCATCCTACGATCCCTTCACCGTCGTCACAGGGGCGCTAGAGCGCTACATTCCAGGGCATTAGAGTCATCGGAGCGGAAGTCGGGACAAGAAGGCCTCGAGGAGTACTTGGAAACGAAACTCGTGGCGTTCGGCGGTCTCTGAGCGATCACGAGACCGGCTGGAACAGCGCGGTCGACAAAAGGCTTTGGATCGCTCCTTCGGATTCCGTGTCGAACGTGACCCCAGTGAGATAACCGACGATCTCCCTCACGGTCTCGAACCGCTCCGCGCACCAGACGATCCGCGCGGGAAGCCTGACGCCTTCTTTGAGCGATCTAGCCGAGATCAACATCTCGACCACCGTGTCTTTGGGGAGACCGCGATTGGTAATCAGGCAGGCGCCCGTTATCGACATGTTGGCGATGATTCCGAAAACCGGATCGCGGGTCGAGACCTCGGGACCGGTGAGTCGTACGCTGAGCGTCGCCACGGGCAAGAAGCGAGACGCTTCCGTTCCGATCGCCAGCTCGATATTCGCTTGGGTTTGTGTCGACACAAGAGCTCCGTCGTGGTGAATGGGTGGGGAAGTGTTATGAACGGCCCGAGACCAGTGTGCCGAAAGGAACGGCACTCGTCAAATGGAGGTTTGACCTTCGATTCAGCCGCTGCTAGCCTCTCGTTCATGCGATGCAGTGCTAGCTTTTGGACCCTTTCGCTGTAATGACGCCGAGTGAAATCCGGGGCAGAATTCGTCGCGGCGAGTGGACGGGCACGACATCCGGCCTGTGCCCCGGCTACGTGCAGGCGAACCTGGTTATTCTGCCTGCGGAGCTCGCAGCCGCCTTCCGGGAGTTTTGCGAGCGCAACCCGCGACCGTGCCCGCTCATCGAACAGACAGAGCCTGGGGCGATCGCGCCTTCGAGCGCACCGGGTGCCGATCTGCGGAGGGACGTCCCGCGCTATCGCGTGTACCGGAACGGCGTGCTCGCGAGCGAAACGTCCGACTTGGCGTCGTTGTGGCGAGCCGATTTCGTTAGCTTTCTCCTCGGCTGCAGCTTTACCTTTGAAGCGGCCCTTGGACGAGCCGGCATAACCCTGCGGCACCAGGAGGCCGGAACCGTGGTGCCGATGTTCGTGACCGATCGTGCTTGCGAGCCCGCGGCACCTTTCGAAGGTCCTCTCGTCGTATCGATGCGACCCATTCCGGCGGCGCGGGTGGCCGAGGCGAGCGCCATCACCGCGAGGTTTCCCGAATCACACGGGGCGCCGGTCCACGCTGGCGATCCGGCGGCGCTCGGGATCGAAAATCTGAGGGTCCCGGATTACGGTGACGCTGTCGAGATCCGGCCGGGCGAGGTCCCGGTGTTCTGGGCGTGTGGCGTGACGCCTCAAGCGGTTGTCGAGCGAGCAAGACCCGAGCTCATGGTGAGTCATGCTCCTGGGCACATGTTTCTCACGGATCTTCCGGCTGAGACAGGACCACGTTCCGCGGAAGAGGAAAGGGTGGGCTCATGAGATCGCCGCCGACATAGATGACGCGTAGCAGCTCGAGTGTTCGGGCGCCGTAAACTTTCATCGCGTCGCCGACCCCGGTGACGTAGATTTCGGTCCCGTCGGCCGACACGATGATCGTGTTGTTCTGGCGACCGCGCTCGAAGGCTTCTTTGCGCTCGAGGATGCGTTTCGTTTCCATGTCGATCACGACCATATCGTCGAGTCCCCCGAAGCCGAGCTTGCCGTCTGGCGAGACGGCGAAGACGCTAATGGCGAGGGCCGGGCCCAGCTCGAAGCTCTCGAACGCTTTCGCCTTCAAGTCCAGTCGCAAAATGCCGAACATCTCTTTCTCGAGAACGGGGTCGGTCGTGGTGTAGGCGCCGTAGAAAATTCCCGCCTCCACCTGGCTCAAGACGGCGCTATCGACACCCCCGAAGCCCGACGCACGCGCTTTCGACCACGAAATTTGGTTCACGAGCTCGTGGGTCGCGGTGCTCAACTCGTAGATTTCCGATCCAATCACGAATAGAGAGAGGCCATCGGGGGAGACAACAAGAGTGTCGAAGAAACCGAGCTCGACTCCTTCCGGAAAGCGCAAGGTCTCTCGGACCTCGTGAGCCTCGAGATCGTAGAGGATGAGCTGGAAATCCTCTGGAGTGAAGCGGTCGGTCTCGAGGCCGACCCCACGCGCATGCAGATAGAGAAGCTTTCCCGTCGGATCTGGCGCGACCGCGAAAATACGGACGCGCCGCCCCGGTGTCGAGATCTTCAACTCATCGACGACCTCGCGCCGCGCGATATCGACCACCTCGACGGACTCCATGCGATCGGTGACGAAGAACAGGCGCCGATAGTCCGGTGTATGGGCTGTGACGGTGTAGCTCGTCACCGCGCCGTGGCGAAGTCCGAACTCCCCTATGAACTCCTGCTTCTGCTCGTCGAACAATCGTAGTCGATTGGGCCAAACCCCCATGATGAAAACACGAGGCTCCGCCGCCGCCGCGAGACATGGGAAAAGCAACAAAAGCGCCAGCACAGGCTGTACGATGCGACTCATAGCGCTGAATTGTAGCTCAGCATTCATCCTGAGTTACACTCTTGCCCGTGTAAAACGGAGGACATGATGGGAAACGGATCGAAAATTAAAGCGGCGCCGAACGGGCCCTACCTCGTCGAGAACGCACCCCGGCTCGAGAACTCGAAGGGCGAGACGCTCGAGTCCAAAGAAGTGACGGCGCTCTGCCGTTGCGGGCGATCGGAGAACAAGCCTTATTGCGACGGCGCGCATGCGAAGGTTGGATTCTCGGGAGCGCGCGAGAGCGACGGCTCGAAGGACGGACAGGCCTCCTACGAGGGTCGCGCGATAACGATCCATGACGATCGCGCCATCTGTGCGCACGCGGCGATTTGTACCGAGGGGCTCGCGTCGGTTTTCAAATATGGTGAGGAGCCTTGGATCGACCCTGATGGCGCCGAAGGCGAGGTAATCAAAAAGCAAGTCGCCGCCTGTCCGTCAGGTGCCTTGAGCTACAGCGTCGAGGGCGTCGAGCATCATGACTTCGGCGCGGATCCGGTGATCTACATCTCGAAAAACGGGCCTTATGCAGTGAGAGGCGGCGTCGAGCTCGACGATCCGGTCACGGGGCAGAAGCCACAGAACCCGGGCCAATACACGCTTTGTCGTTGTGGGGGCTCGAAGAACAAACCGTTTTGTGACGGCGCGCACTGGCAGGGCTTCGTCGACGACAACAACTAGCGCGAGCGCTCGCGCTGGATCAATATTAGGAAAAGCGCAACGCAAAGGCGCAAAGCCGCAAAGCCGCAAAGAAAAAACAAGAAGATGAAAGAAACTGCTCTTGTACCGTTACGCTTTTCTTAATATTGATCTTACGGGGCGTCGGTGTCGGGGTCGGGGTGGAGGAGTTTCAGGAACGTGTCGCCGTATTTTGCGAGCTTTGCTTCGCCGACGCCAACGATTGCGGCCATCGCCTCTTGGGTTCGTGGTCGGTCTTTGGCCATCTCGATGAGTGTTCGGTCATGGAAGATGACGTAAGGTGGGACGCTTTGGGCGCGTGCTAGCTCGAGCCGCTTCGCGCGCAACAGGTCGAAGAGAGCGCGCTCATTTTCTGAGCCCAATACCAGTTCGACGGAGCGTCCGCCAGTGGGTTTCGCCTTGCCTCGGGCTCGGACGGGTTTGGGGTCGCGTCGTAGCCGGATCGTCTCTTCTCCTTTGAGAAGTGGCCACGCCGTTTTTGAAAGCGAAAGGCCGCCGTGGTCTGGGTTCACGTCGAGACGGCCCGCGGCAACGAGCTGCCTGTAGACGCTGAGCCAGCTATTGCGATCGCGTTCGGCGCCGATGCCAAACGTCGAGATTTGCTCGTGGCGGTTTTGGCGAATGCGCCCGTCGGACGCCCCCAACAAAACGTCCGCGAGGTAGGTGGCGCCGAAGCGCTGGCCAGTGCGGTAGACATTCGATAAAGCTTTTCGAGCTTCCGTCGTGCCGTCATAGGTCTCGACAGGGTTCGAGCACGTATCGCAGTTCCCGCAGCGCTCACTTACGGTGTCGCCAAAATATCGTAACATCACCGCCCGACGGCACTCCGCGCTTTCGCAAAAACCTAATAGAGCATTCAACTTGCGGTGCTCGAGCCGCTTGCGCTCGAGCGGGGCATCGGAGCGCTCCACGAGCTGACGAATCAGGACCGCGTCGCCGTAGCCATAGGTGAGCCAGGCATCGGATGGCAGCCCGTCCCGTCCGGCGCGGCCCGTCTCCTGGTAATACGCCTCCAAGCTTTTCGGAAGATCGAGATGGGCGACGAAACGGACGTCGGGCTTGTCGATTCCCATGCCGAAAGCGATGGTCGCCACGATGACGAGGCCCTCTTCCTTGATGAAGCGCTCCTGATGGGTGCTGCGGACCCGCTTGTCCAGCCCGGCGTGATAGGGAAGGGCCTCGACGCCCTGGGTCCCAAGCCACGCCGCGGTGTCTTCGACTTTCTTGCGGCTCATGCAATAGACGATGCCGCTTTCTTCGCTGTGCCGCGAGCGGATGAAACGTAGAAGCTGCTGGCGCGCACTGGCTTTCGCGACGACCTCGTAGCGAATGTTGGGCCGGTCGAAACCCGAGATGAAAACACCCGACTTGGGAATCGCGAGATGGGTCTGGATCTCGTCCCTCGTGGGCGCATCGGCCGTCGCGGTGAGCGCGACCCGCGGGACCGAGGGGTAGCGCGACTCGAGGATGTCGAGTTGCCGATATTCCGGGCGAAAGTCGTGGCCCCATTGGCTTACGCAGTGGGCCTCGTCGATCGCGAAAAGAGCGAGCCTCGTTTGATCGAGACGCTCGAGAAACGGCTCGGTCGTGAGGCGCTCGGGTGCGACATAGATGAGGTCGAAACGGCCGGCGACCATGCCGGATTCGCGCTCACGCGCCGTCTCATAGTCGAGCGTCGAATTGATGAACGCGGCTCGCACGCCGGCCTGACGGAGCGACGCGACTTGATCCTGCATGAGAGCTATCAGGGGCGAGACGACGATGGCGACACCGTCCCGCACCAGGGCAGGGATTTGGTAACAGAGGCTCTTTCCGCCACCTGTGGGCATGAGCACGAGGGCGGAATCGCCTGCGATTACATGCTCGATAATCTGCTGCTGCTGGCCGCGAAAGCTCGTATAGCCGAAGACTTTCCGCAGGAGCGCTTTCAGATTGTCGTTTGCTTCTCTGTCCACCATTCTCGCATACGTTTCGTTGCTGCAGGTCCTTGCACTTCATCCATTGCAGCGATGAACTCATCGACCGGACGCCCGTCGCCGAGCTCGAAGAGATCCTGAACGAAGGTGACGTCGTCGTTCAGACGCTGCGGTAACCACTCCATGTGGTAGGGAGTCATTCTTCTCTTGGCGCGCCGCTCGTGACGCTCGAACAGAACCTGCTCGAGCGCCAGACCTATGGTGCGCGGGTCCGTCCAAGCGGCGCGATAGATGATGGTGCCGCCTGGGTTGATGATGTAAGTCATGTTGGGAAGGCGCCCATAGGCGTGGTGCACTGTTCCTTCGAGGTCGTCAACGAGCATGGGCCGCGCGAAGCCCAGTTGCTTGGCCATCGTGCCGGCGACGGATTTTTTTTGCTTGAAGCTCGTATGTCCGGGATAGCGGTCACTTGGATGGGCCTCACGCGTGTAAACGAAGAGGAACTGGTCGTCATGCTCGGCATAGTCCGCCGCCATATTCTCGAGAGCAGGTCCCGCCTGCGCGCAATAGGGTCACGTGAAGGATCCGAACTCGATGACGGTGACCCCTTTGCGAAAGTACTCGGACAAACGGACCGACCGGCCATCGCGCACGTCGACCAGCTTCCCATCCGGCGCTTTGCTCCCCACACGCGGCCCCTCAGGAAACGCGGCGAAATCCTGCATGTCAGCATCAAGGGGAAAGTTCATATAGTTATAAACACTCATGATCCGGATCTATAGCACGAAGCCCACTCGCCCAACATGAGCGCGGTCATGCTCTCTTAGCCTTAGATTAGGCCGATTTCTATTCGGAGAACCCGCCCTCTCTTGAAAAAGAAATGATCTTTTTGGAGCGAACTAGCCTCTATACGCCGTCAGAAGCGAGGATTTTGTTCGCGTTCTAAGATCTAGAGCAAGAAAATCTCACCGCAGAGGCGCAGAGCACGCGGAGAGGAAAAAGTATCCCAAGCCCCAGATTCAACGAAATCTCGGATTTTCCTCTGCGTCTCTACCGGTTCAAACGCTTTCAAATTTACCTGGTTGCGACTAGCTGCGGGCCTGCCATCTTACTTCGGCGAGGTACTCTTCGAGCTCCTTAGCGATGCGGGTGACCTCCGCGCGTGCCGAGCGCATCGCGGCTCGTTCTAGAGACTCGCCGAAGGAGCTGATGACCTCGAAGCCGTAGCCCTTGCCCGTGCCTTTCATGTTGTGGCCGATGCGCCGAACCGTCTCGAAATCTCCGGCTCCGGTCAAGTCGACCACGAGCTTGGCCCTCGCGAGCTGATTCTCGAGAAATCGCGGCACGAGGTCCTGGATGTCGGGATCGATGACGACGACGCCGGGAGGGGCGTTTTCGGACCCTGGGTCGACAACGCCCTCGAGCTCGGTGTCACTCTGAGGCTTCACGAGCCGGGAGACGAGCGCCGCTAGCTTGGCGCGATCAAGCGGCTTTTGGATGACCGTTGTGCAGCCTACGTCGATGCAGCGGGCGAGCTCCTCGGGGTCATGGTGAGCCGTCATAGCGACCACGGGGATGTGGCTGCGCCCGGGAAGAACACGCATGCGAGGGGCGGCTTCGAAGCCGTTGAGGACCGGCATCTCCATATCCAGCAGCACGAGGGCGACGTTTTGGCGAGTCATGAGCTCGAGCGCTTCCTGGCCGTTTTTCGCGATCAGCAGACGGTAGTCGCCGCTCAACATCAGGAAGCGTTCGACGATGAGACGGCTCTCGCGGGCATCGTCGGCGATGAGGATGATGGGGCGGCGGTCTACCCATTGATCCAAGACCGCAAGAAAACGCTCCTTCCTGAAAGGCTTCGACATGTAGTCGTCCATGCCGGCTGCCAAGCAGCGCGCGCGATAGCCTTCGGTGGCGTGGGCGGTCAAAGCCACAATTGGCACCCGATTCGGGGCGGTCTCGTTTTCTCGAATCTTGGTCGCGGCCTCGAACCCGTCCATTACCGGCATCATCAAGTCCATCACGATGAGGTCGTAAAGTATGTGTCCTGCCATCTCGACCGCATCTTTGCCGTTTTCCGCGGTGTCGACGAGAGCGCCGGCATCGTGAAGAACGCGTTCGGCGAGCCGTTGGTTGTCTATGTTGTCCTCGACGAGAAGGACTCGAAACGGTACTTTTTCCGAGGGCGGTGTCGGCACTTTCGTCGGCTCGACCGTGACCGGTGGCGCATGACTGCGCAATCCGAAGGCGCGTCCGAGCGCGTCGGCGAGCCTTTTTTGATTGGTCGGCTTTGTGAGAAGGTGCGGACAGGTCTCCGTTAGCACCGTCGAAGTGCTGGCTCCGATCGAAGTCAGGAGGAGGAGCTCGCGCTCCGGCGGCTTCCGAATCGCGCCGAGTGTCGTGAGATCCATCTTCTCCGGTAGGTACTCGAGCACAACGAGCGTGGGATTCGTATTGTCTCGCTCGAGCCTTGCTTGCAGCTCGTCGAGTGCATTCACTAGAGACACCTCGAGCCCCCAGGCGATGAAAAGACGCGCAAGGATCCTGCGCCTCGTCTCTTGCTCTACACAAAGCAGTACTTTGCCGCGAGCCTCGGCGAGCTGCGAGCGGTGCCGTGCCGAGTTCGGCTCCGTATCCGTCGGCGCTTCGGTCGTGAGGTTGACACGAAACGTACTGCCCTTGCCTGGCTCACTCTCGAACTCGATACGCCCGCCCATGAGCTCTACGAGGGATTGGGAGATGTTGAGACCCAGGCCGCTTCCGCCGAAGCGCCGTGTCGTCGAGCTCTCCGCTTGGTAGAACTTCGAGAACAATTGGTCTTGTTTGTCTTTCGCGATACCGATGCCAGTATCGGCGACAACGAAAGCAAGCTCGACGCGATCGCCCGGCGTCCAGTCTTCGACTTCTACCGAAAGCTGAACCGAGCCTTTCTCCGTAAACTTCACCGCATTTCCGACGAGGTTGGCGAGCACCTGGCGCACGCGCTTCGGGTCGCCGATGATCTCCGAGGGGAGGTGAGGGTCGATATCGAGCAAGAGCTCGACGTCTTTCGTGGCAGCGCGGACGCTGAGCGACTCTGCCACCTCCTCTAGCAGCTCGCGAGGATCGAAAGGAATTTGCTCGAGGTCCATCCGGTTGGCTTCGATTTTCGAAAGGTCCAACACGTCATCGATGAGCCTCAGCAGATTCTCCGAGTTCGTCTGGATCGTGTTCAAGAACTCGCTCTGTTCGCGGCTCAATTCAGTGTCGAGAGTCAGCTCCGTCATCCCGAGGATCGCGTTGAGCGGCGTGCGGAGCTCGTGGCTCATCATCGCGAGGAAGCTGCTCTTGGCGGCGTTCGCTTTCTCGGCTTCTTCTTTCGCGCGCACGATCTCGGCTTCGGCCTGCTTGCGCTCGGTCACGTCGCGATATTGCCAGAGATACGCGCGGTAGTTCTCTGTGATGATGGGGATGAAGTCACGCGCAAAGACGCGGCCGTCAAAAAGAGTGAGCTCTTCGTTTCGGACCAGACTACATTCCGACAAAATGTTGTCTATGCGCTCGAGGAATTGCTTGGGTTCCGGAAACAGGGTCTTACATTGCTCGAGAATGGTCCGAGAATCGGCGCCGGCCAGAGCGGTTGGCGGAACGGGGATATCAAGCATTTGACAAAGCGTTTGATTGGCCATGACGACCTTTCGTCCGTCGTCTTCGAAGAGGATCCCCGATTGCAGGTTCTCGATGAGACCTTCGAGCCCCGCGGTCGTTGCGATGATGGCGTCTTCGGCTTCCTTCCGCTCCGTGATCTCGCGGGCGAAGACGCAGTGATATTCCTGCCCGCGAAATTGCAAGAAATTGACCGTGACTTCGACGGGGAAACTGCGACCGTCCTTGGTGCGGTAGAGCGTTTCGGTCGTGAAACGCTCGAGCTCTTTCACTTGCTTCCAGTGGGCGGGCCAGTCTGCGGGCTCGAGCGTGATGTCGATCTGATCGATTGAGGCAGCGAGCAGTTCGTCGCGGCTATAGCCGAGATAGTCGCAAGCCGCGTCATTCACGTAATGAAGCCGCCTGTCAGAAGCAATCCAGAAAACCGCATCCGCCGCTTTGTCGACGGAGAACTGCGTGAGCCGGAGCGTCTCTTCGAGCCTTTTCATCTCCGTGATGTCTTGCGCGTGGCCGAGCACACAAGTCTCCTGGCCGGGCTCTTGGAAATGCGAGCTGTGATAGGCCCATATGCGAGGCTCGCCGTCGCGGCGGAGGACCGCCAAGATGCCGCTCACCGTCGGCTCGGAGGCGACCTCGCGCAAGTAAGCGCGGAAGCGGTCGCGCTGCTTCGGCTCGATGAACTCCTCGATACTGTGCCCCACCATCGCGTCCGGCATGTGTCCGAGCTCGTCCGCGGCCGCGCGGTTCACCGAGAGCAGCACACCGTTCAAGTCGTGGATGCAGATGAACGCGCCGCTGTGCTCCATGAGCTGGCGGTAGTGGCGCTCGCCTTCGACGAGCGCTCGCGCGACGTCCGCCCGGAGTTCGATGGATTGGGAGGGGTTTTGCGTGAGGGAGGAGAGCGCCGTCTCGAGCTCGCGGATGCGCGTGCGCAGCTCGTTCTCGCTCAGAGCAGGTGACGGCTCGTTCATGGTCCTGCGGTGCGGACGACCTATTCGCGCAACTTGTGCGATTTGAGCTTGCGATAAAGCGTCGTGCGGCCGATACCGAGTAGCCGCACCACTTGGGACAGGTTGCCTTTCGCTTCTACGAGCGCTTGCTCGATGGCCTGTCGCTCGATGGCTTTCAAATCGAGCGTCTCGAATTTGGGAGAGCCCGGGGCTTTCTCGGGAGCGGGCGCTACGGGAGCTCGTGCTGTCGTGGCTGCAGGCGGAGCCGCTCGCGTCGCGTCGTTAGCCTCGGCCGCTGCCAAGACACTTTCGGCCTCCGCCTGACTCGAGCCTGTCCGGAGGCGTGGCGGGAGATCGTCCGGCTGGATGACGTTGTCTTTCGCGATGAGGAGGCACCGCTGGATGATGTTCTCGAGCTCGCGGACGTTGCCCGGCCAGTTGTAGGTGTTCAAGTAATGGATGACCGCCGGCGAAATTTTAGGGCGAGGGCCTTTGCCCTTCGACTTATAGCGAACGAGAAAGCGCTCGGCGAGAAGTGTCACGTCATCACCGCGCTCCCGGAGCGGAGGCACTTCGAGCTCGAACACGGCGATGCGGAAATAGAGGTCTTCGCGGAAACGCCCCTTCTTGACCTCGTCGAGCAGATTGCGATGCGTTGCCGCGATGAGCCTAAAGTCGGACTTGACTTGCGAGGAGCCCCCGACCCGATGAAAGCGCCTTTCTTGAATCGCGCGCAGGAGCTTGGCTTGAAGCGTCAAGCTGAGCTCCGCGACTTCGTCCATAAAGAGACATCCCGAATCCGCTTGCTCGAACTTGCCGATGTGGCGGCTGACCGCTCCGGTAAAAGCACCTTTCTCGTGACCGAAGATCTCCGACTCTTGCAACGTCTCCGGGATCGCTGCGCAGTTCAGGGCGACAAAAGGGCCGGAGCTGCGCCCACTGGCCTGGTAGATAGCCTGCGCCACGAGCTCTTTGCCCGTGCCGCTCTCGCCGTGGACTAGAATGGTGATGTCGCTCGCGGCCACACGGTCCATCTGCCTGTAGAGCTCTTTCATCGGGCGAGACTCTCCGATGATATTGGCATAGCCTTCGCCTTCGACTTCACGTTCGAGCTGCCGGAGCCGCTTCGACATGCGGTAGTGGTTGACGGCGTTGCCGACGGTCGTGATGAGCTTGGTGCGATCGATGGGCTTGACGATGTAGTCATAGGCTCCACGCTGCATCGCGCCCACTACGCTCGCGACCGCATGGTCGGCCGTGAGAATGATGACAGGAAGCTGTTCCTGGCGATCTTTGATGAGCTCCAGTGTCTCGAGGCCGCCCATTCCGGGCATGCTCAAGTCGAGGCAGATAGCGTCGGGCATCATCGCGCCGAGAGTGGCGAGGAAGGTCTCGCCGTCATGGAAGATTTGAACACGATGGCCGGCGCGCTCGAGAAAACGTTCCACGAGATCGCACAGATTGCGATCGTCGTCCACGAGCACGATGAGGCTTTGGCGCTCGTCCCGCGTTCTTTGTCGGTCGCTGGCGAGGCTCGTGCTGCTCATGTTGACGTCCGACGCTCGGGAGCGAACGCTGTTCCCCAGTCGGTGGTTCAGTATATCAGCCGTCGAAAGCCCTAGCGAGAGCGGGCTGGTATAGCGAAAAAAAAGGCGGGAGCCGGCAGCACCGGCGCCCGCCCGCAGGAGGGGGCCTCCTCTGAAGTCTCGGTGAGAAGGACAAGACTCCAGGGGAGGCTATTCGGGCCCGAGGGGGTCGTCTCGGTCCCGAGGCTCTTAGTTTCCAATCACGAGATTCGAATACCTCACACCGACAATGGATTCACCGCGCTCGCCGATCCCGAGCTCGATGAAGTGGACGTTCGGGCTGTAAGCCCGGCTATAGGAAATTTGGATCATCAAGGCGCCGTCGAGGTACAGGCGGGCACTATTCGAAGAGCCATCCGGGCCCCATTCGAGACGCCAACGATAGGTGTGGCTCGGGTCCCAGGCGAAAAAACTGGCCCCGTCGTCGTGCTGCTGTCCGTTCGCAATCCACCGTACTCGGAGATAGGGCGGGTTGTGCGGGTTCGGATGAAGCTTTTGGATATTGACGCGGAACGGATTCGCCCGGAACGGTCCGGCCGTGGGGTCCCACATTCCAAAGAGCATGAACTGGTTGTGCGCGGGGTTCTCGGGCCGGAGGCCGCTCGTCTCGAACTCGACCCAACCGCGAGCCATTGGAGGCACCTCGTAGCGAATGAAGTTCCCCGGCGAGTTGATGAGCCAGCCACCGTTGGTGAAGCTTCCGCCGTGAACTTCGCCGATGCTTCCCCCAATCAGAGGGTCCGCCACGATGGTGCCGGACGGGGTGGGGCCGGAAGGCGGAGGGTTTGGCGACGAGGGCGGCGGGGTCGCGACGCTGCCACCGCTAACGTCGAACTGAGCGCTCACCGAGAACGCGCTCTCCGTGGCGCCCGAGCGTGCTCGCACGCGCCAGGAATAGGTGCCATCCTGAAGGGCGCGGTTCACTGTCCATGTCGTGCTGCCGCTTGGGTTCTCGACGATTTGCGTCGACTGCGCGATCAACGTCACGAAGCTCGATTCCGTCGAGACTTGATAGAGATAGGTTGGGGCCGGACCGCCTTCGTGAGCGGAGTTCAGGACGGTGAGCGAAGGCTGCGGGTCCGAAAGGGTGCTCCCGGAGAGCGGATCCGCGATAATGGGCGCCGTGACGCCAAAAGAACTACTGACGTTGGCAGCGACGATGGCGTCCCCGCTGACGGCATCCGCCCCTGTTTCGCCAGTCGGAAGCAGGGCCTCCTCGAGCTTGCACCCATTTAGGGAAAAAGTGAGGGCCAAGAGCGACGCGAGAAGAATGGGTCTCGATGGGTTGTCCTGGCCCTGCATGAACCTTGTCCTGGAGTGTTTGGTGTTTCTTCCTGCGGAGAGGTTGGGTCGCGCGAGAAGCGTTTCGTGAAGTGCGACCCCTCCCATCCGTACGGGGAAATGTACACGGAAGATCATTATTTTGCAACCGTTTTCATGGCAGATCCTAAGATTTTACTTTAGCTTTCGACTCGTATCATGGCCACGGGGCTTGATCTAGGTAAGATATTGTGACATAAAGCTTTATGGAGGATGAAGTGGAAAAAGTGGTAGCGGCTTTGGACCAGGGCACGACGAGCACGCGGTGTCTGCTGGTGAACCATGGTGGGGAAGTGGTCGCTTCCCACCAAATCGAGCACGGTCAGGTTTACCCCAAGCCAGGCTGGGTGGAGCACGATCCGGTCGAGATCTGGCAGAAAACGCAAGAGGTCGTCCGGCTCGCCCTGGAGAAGGCGGGGGCAACGGCTCAGGCCGTGGCCGCGGTGGGGATCACGAACCAGCGTGAGACCACCGTCATATGGGACCGGAAGACGGGTGAGCCGTTTCATCCAGCCATCGTGTGGCAGGATATGCGGACGGACAAGATTTGCCGTCAGCTTGCCGAGGACGGGGGCCAAGACCGATTTCGGGCGCGGACCGGCCTGCCACTGGCGACGTATTTTTCGGGACCCAAGATCCGCTGGCTGCTCAACGAGGTCGATGGGTTGCGCGCGGCTGCGGAGCGCGGCGATGCGCTGTTCGGCAACATGGACACGTGGCTCATCTGGAACTTGACGGGTGGCCCGGATGGCGGAGCGCACGTCACCGATGTCACCAATGCGAGCCGTACCCAGCTGATGAACCTCGAAACGCTGCACTGGGATCCGGAGATCTTATCGATCATGAAGATCCCGGAAGCGATGTTGCCGGAGATACGGCCATCCTCAGACCCCAACTCCTACGGTTCGACGCGCGCCGATGGACCGTTTGGCGGCGTCGTGCCCGTCTGTGGAGACCTTGGGGATCAGCAAGCGGCGCTATACGGCCAGACCTGTTTTGCCTCCGGGGAGGCGAAGAACACCTATGGGACCGGATGTTTCTTGCTGATGAATACGGGCGAGGAGATCGTTGCGTCGCGCTCGGGACTCTTGACGACGGTCGCGTATCAGATAGGCGAGAGAGCACCCGTCTACGCGCTCGAAGGCTCCGTCGCCATCGCGGGGGCTCTGGTGCAGTGGCTTCGCGACAACCTTCAGCTCATCTCGAGCGCGCCGGAGGTCGAGGCGCTCGCCCGAAACACGGAGGACAATGGCGGGATGTATCTCGTGCCGGCTTTTTCCGGCCTCTTCGCACCGCATTGGCGTAGCGACGCGCGCGGGGTCATGGTGGGCTTGACACGGTTCATCCGCAAGGAGCACGTGGCTCGCGCGAGCCTCGAGGCGACGGCCTACCAAACGAAGGATGTCCTCGACGCGATGCGCAAAGATTCCAACGTGGAGCTGACAGCGCTCAAGGTCGATGGCGGCATGGTCGTGAACGAGCTCCTGATGCAGTTTCAGTCCGACATGCTCGACGTCCGGGTCGTGCGGCCCAAGGTGAACGAGACCACTTCGCTCGGGGCGGCCTACGCCGCTGGGCTCGCGGTGGGTTTTTGGACGAGTGAGGACGAGCTTCGGGATAACTGGGCGGTGGACAAGGAATGGGCTCCGAAAATGGCGGCAGACGAGCGCGCGCGTCTCTATAGCGGCTGGGAGAAGGCCGTGGAGCGAACGCTCGGGTGGGTGGAGGAGTAAGGACGACGACGTGGTTGCCTGCAGAGCCTCATCATCCTAAGATCGTCGCGCTGTGTCGCTCGAAAACGGTCGGAAGCTTGCGCACTACGTGATCCGAGAGTCCATCGGAAAAGGCGGAATGGG